>CAJXAG010000011.1 GCA_913050645.1 uncultured bacterium
TTTCCTTTGTTCATAGACTTCTATTCTATGACTGTATTTAAAGGTTGGGAAGCAACACTCAATCCCGCCAGATATAGAGCAGGGTTGACAAATCATACGTAGGAGCGTATGATAGTGTCAGATATACACGAAGTTCAATACAAATAAGGAGGACGGTGATATGGCACAGAGCTCTGTACAACTTGGCGTGTTTACACTGCCGGAAATCAGAGGTGACGGTTTTATGCTCCGGCCCTTTCGGCCAGCAGATGCAGAATCTTTACAGATGGCGCTTGATGACCCTGAGGTTACTCAACGTCTGACGAATATTCCACAACCGTACACCATGGATCATGCGTATGGGTGGATTGCACACGCAGCCGCTCCGATTACTCAAAAGAGTGATCGTATATGTTTTGTGATTGATGTCGACGGCAAGGTTGCCGGCTCGGTTTCTTTTATTAATGTGCATTTCGGACAGCGCAATGCGCAGCTGAGCACCTGGGTGGCTAAAAATCACTGGGGGCAAGGTTTGGCCACAAAGACTGTCCGTGCGCTGATTGAGTACGGCTTTACCAGTTTGAATCTGCATCGGATCTTTGCCTTCTACGTAGAAGACAACGAGAAGAGTAAGAAAATGCTACAACGACTTGGTTTTGTTAACGAAGGTGTGCATCGCCAAGAGTGGGAAAAGGAAGTTGATGGCGTGTTAAAGCGTTTTGATTCAGTCCATTGCTCTCTTCTGCAACATGAATGGAAGGAAATGATGAAATGATGGATAAGTTTCTTATTACTTCTGCTGAAGGAGACCGTTATCATGCGGCTCAGGCACTTGCACAAGAGGTGCGTGCATTCTTGCTGGAGCAAAACAAGATTGCACATTTTTCAACTGATTTAGGTACGTATGCAGCAAATCCTGATTTTATCATTGCTGTTGGTGGTGATGGAACGATCATGCGTGCAATGAAGAAGTATGAAGCGCCTGTGTTTGGTATACGGGCTGATGTGGAAGACTCCCTGGGATTTTTAGCTGCCGCAGATTATACAAACTGGCAGAACTCTTTAAACAAGGCTTTATCTGGTGAATATGATGTCGAAGGCCGGATGGCTCTAGATTTTACCTGGCGTGGAAAAACGTTTGGTCCTATTATTAACGAGGTTTCAGTCCGTCATGAAGAGTACCCTGTATATTTCAAGGTTAAAATCAACCATGAAGTATGGTCACCAAAGTTGTGGACACGAGGATTGCTTGTCGCCACTTCAACCGGGGCCTTTGCTGAGAATTTCTCTTCTGGGGGACATCCGCTCGCGCGCTTGTCAGAAGATGTGGCACTTACTACTATTAATCCGCAACGTCCGGTTATGATTCCATATCCATTTCCTGAGATTGGTCTTGGTGGTTCGATTGAGATCGAATTTCTACCTGGAAAGTATGATGGGATGGTAGTAGATGTAAAATGTGATGGTCGTAAGTATACGATTGACGGCGACAGTGTACATCCAGGAGAGTCAATTGTGATTCGAAAGCATCCTAAAAGGTTACTTCTTGCTACATTTGGCCTGAAGCAGCACATGGATGCAATGCGAAGAAAAGGGTTTCCAATTTGAAACTGAGGGCGAGCCAAACTGGCTCGCCCTTTTATTGTTTACTAACTATATAGTTAGTGTACTATTGACAATTATTAAGCTTAGGTATAAGATAGTGTTAGATATACACAAAGTGTGTATGAATGATCATTGAAACAGTGCAGGAACATTGACAAAATGCCTAAAAATGGTACTTTTGGCCAAATTGTTCCCGCTCATTATAAGGAGATAACTGATGCAGAAAATGGATACGACTTGCCCGCATTGCCAGCAGGTACACACTGTCGATCTGCTCAATACCAACAAATACAAGCTTGCAGCCGCAGGTACTGGACTCATTGTTTTTCGCGAAATGGTCCCCAGCAGATTGCAGTTTCTGCTTTCAATGCGTGCTGCAATCGTGGGGCAAGGACTTGGGATTACCGGTGGTGGTCATGTTGAGTGTGGTGAGGTTGCTGACCTCCCCACGCATACAGTGATTGAAACTGCGCTCGAAGCATATCGAGAGAGCAAGGAGGAAAACCCGGGTTTTGATAAATTGTTCGATGAGGACACGTTCCTTGAACGCATTCAGCCGGTCGCTCAGTTCATGGTTTCAACTGATGATGTGAATGAAGTGCACAGTACGAATTTCAGTGCATTGCGCGTGTCTGATTCTGAATGGGATCAAATCGCAGTACTTCCTGAGAGTGAGGAACGTGTTGGCATGTTGCGTTGGGTCGATGGATACATTCCTGAGACTGGCCAAGTGTCACGTCGCTACCCAGAGAAAGCGGTGAAGTTGCACGATATAGCCGATGACGTCTGGCTTAGTGCAGAAAACTTTTTTCACCAGCACGAGCTGCGTGCAATCGCGATGATCGGCTACCTGCACCAGAAAAATCGTTTGTGGTAAGGAGGTGTCTATGAAAAAACGAACTATTGGCATACTTGGTGCATCTGCGAATCCACTGCATGTAGGACATCTGCATGTCGCACTTGCAGCACTTGGTCAACTGCCTTCGCTCGATGAAGTGTGGTTTATGGTCACCCCACATAATCCTCTGAAGGATCGTGCGGGGTACGCTCCGGTGGAGCACCGCTTGCATATGGCACACCTTACTGCTCGGGAGAGTGGGGAGTTGGGTCATCGACTGAAGGTAAGCGACTTTGAGGTGCAGCTGCAACGTTTTGGTGTTGAAAATGCAACTGCAGTGATGCTTGAACACTTTCGTGATTCATATCCTTCACTGCAGCCAGTGTGGCTTATGGGTGCTGACAATCTCGCACAGATACACCAGTGGGGTGATCGTTGGCGCGAGATTATGGAGGAGTATCCAGTTGGTGTTTTCTCACGGCCGGGTGCAAACTTGGCCTTTGAGCACGCACCGGCAGCACAACAGTATGGGAAAGCATTTGTTGCATCCCAGGCATTCAGCTGTGTACCCGGTACCTGGACAATGCTTGATACACTCACGCATCCTGCGTCGGCAACGGAGATTCGCCAGCAACTCGCTTCTGGTGAACAGCCGGAGTATATCTCTGATGAGGTGGTTGCATACATTAAGCAATACAAACTACTTGGTGTATGAACCAATAGCTCAGAAGTTCTCAGTAGTGCCTAAGCGACAACGTCGCTTAGGCTTCTCTGAGAATTCCGGAGGGAATTCTAAAAACGAAAAATAGTTCTTTAAAACAAGAAGGAGAAAGATATGACATTCCAAGACTTGAAAAATCAAACGTGTCTAGTTGTGATTGACGGGCAGTTTGATTTTACTGATCTGCCAGGTGCAGCACTCCCGGTGAAAGGGGGTGCTAACGCGTTGCAAAACATTGGTCAAGCACTACAGCATAACCCGGCTGCTATTGGTAAGGTTGTGTTGACACAAGATTGGCATAAGAAAAATGCCTTTACGAGTGCTGGTGCAGGACGGATTGTTGATGCATCTGGTGATCCATTGTCTGGATATACTCCAGTTTCACTGGGTGATGTACAGAAGCAAACATTTGTCGCAGCAGACTCAAAAGACCAAGCTTGGCTTTTGAAGAGTGCAACGCAACTTTTCGATGCTGACATGAAAGAAATCATGGTTTGGCCAGAACACTGTGTTGAGGACACACCTGGTGCTGATTTCGACGATGCGTTGATGCGAGGCGTGGCTGCATGGTTTGTTGCAACAGGGAATACCCCTGTTGTGCACCGGAAAAGCCTTGATCCGGATCGTGAACAGTATGGTGCGTTTGGCGCAGAGATCCCTAATCGTTACACAGGCGAGATGGAATTCGATGAAGAGCTCGTTCATAGCATTTTGATGCAAAAGCGTAAGCTGTGGGGCGGGCTCGCTCGAGGGCACTGCCTGGCTGCTTCGTTTGATCAAGCTTTGTCGCGTGAAGACCCAGCAAACTATCACACGCACGTTATCTTGCGGAATGGCACTGCTGATGTCCCAGGTTTTGAAGAGTACGGAGAAGCTTGGGTGAAAGGTTGGCAGGAGAAGGGTGTGCAGGTAATGACTGTCGCTGAAGCTTTTGCTGCCTAACCTCCATAGCTCTTCAGAAGTTCTGAAGTTGCTCGACGAACAAGTGTTCGTCGAGCTTCCTACAGAATTCCGGAAGGGGATTCTGTTCTTTAAAATTGAATACAACAAAATGGAAGGAGAGCACTATGAACGCTCATGTTAAACCGCAGGGTCTTCTGTGGGCAAAAGATGCGCCGATTGTTCGTCGTATTGACGAAAATGACGTGTACAAAATACTGATGCTCTATCTTATCTGGAGTTTTTATCCGAATCTCCGGGTGAAGTTTGCCTTCAAGAACCGCACTGTGAAAGTGCCAATTGGTCAGTATGTAGAGGCACAGGAGTTTCAAGAACAACTCAATGCATACGCTGCTATGAAGTTTAACGACGAAGTCATCGCCACATTTCGGTCGTGGATGATGTTCCCGGAAGATTTTCTGGAGTGGCTGAAGACGATTGACCTGACCCCCGCGCAAGTGGAGAAGAAGGGCAATGAACTTTTCATCACTGTAGAAGGACTTTGGGCATTGGTGACGTTGCAAGAAATTCCCAGTCTGTGTATCGCCTCTGATCTTGGCGGTCGTGGCTTTGCTGCGGCTAACGGGATCTCTGAGACTGATCTCTTTAACGAAGGGAATCGCCGTCTGGATGAGAAGATTGCGATCTTCAAAGCCAATCCTGAGTTGCGTATTGCGCAGTTTGGGTTACGTCGTCGTTTCTCGGGTCTCTGGGAAGAGCACGTGACGCAGCGGCTACTTGATGAATGTGGCCCAGTGTTTACCGGAGTGTCCAACATGTACCTTGCCGACAAGTTCGGTGTGGAAGCTGTGGGTACCAATGCACACGAATTGCCGATGGCGCTCACTGCACTGGCACGACACACCAGTGAAGACGCTATGCGTGAGGCGCCATACACGGTGCTGAAACTCTGGCAACGTCTCTATAGCCACAAATCACTCATCATGCTTGATGATGCATACGGCTCGGATGTATTCCGTACTAACTTGCCGTATCACTATCTAAAAGCCTATAAAGGGTTTCGGCATGACTCTGGCGATCCGTTTGAGTATGGTGATGCAGTGATCAAGCTGTATGAAGAGAAAGGTCTTGACCCTCGCGGTCGTCTGATTATCTTCAGCGATGGCTTGAATCCGCAGAAGACTGTTGACTTGCTCAACTACTTCCGTGGCCGGATCATGGTTGCCTTTGGTATGGGTACCAACCTGACCAACGACATGGGCTTTATCAAGGCCTGGTCGCTTGTGATGAAGATTGTGGAAGCTGCTGGAAACCCAGCAGTGAAGCTTTCGAACAACCTGAATAAGGCGACTGGTGACCCGGTTGAAGTCGAACTCTATAAGCACGTCTTTGGCTATACCAATACCGCCCGTGAAGTGGTGGTGTACTAAGAAAAACAGCATAGCAGCCTGCAGGCTGCTATGCATTCAAACTGAAACATGAAGGAACACATCATGAAAACCAAAGATGAAAAACCGGCGTTGCAGATTGCGCTTGGTCAGATTGATGTGCAGGCGGGTCGTCCGGACATCAATAGTCAACGAGTTATCAATGAATCGATTGCCGCTGCCAAACGTGGTGTGGATGTAATCGTATTTCCTGAGATGTGTATCTCGGGGTATCTCATCGGTGATTGGTTTAACAGCAATGCTTTTGCAGAAGACGTTGAGCGTCATAATTGGCGTATCGTTAAAGCACTGGCTGAGTACGACATCGTGGTTATCTTCGGGACATTTGGTATCGACAAAACCAAAAAGAACGAGAATGGCTGGTATCGGAAGTACAACGCAGCGTATGTGGCACAAAAAGGGAAGCTGATTGCAAATGACGCTGACCTGCCGTACGCGATGAAGTCGCTGATGCCGAACTACCGCATCTTTGATGACTCGCGGTACTTCTACGACTTGCGCAAGCTTGCGACAGAGCGGAGGAAGAAACTTAAAGAGCTTCTTGCACCGTTCACGGTGGTCATTAATGGCTTCGAATATAAGCTTGGCGTGATGCTCTGCGAAGATATGTGGGATCTGGACTATGTTCAAAAACCTGCACGTATCTTGAAAGGCAATGGTGCAGAAATACTCATCAATCTGTCGTGTTCAAACTGGTCGTGGCGCAAAAATGCAAAACGGCACAAAGTGGTTCGTGACTTGATTGCGTTGGTGAAATTGCCCTTTGTGTATGTGAACAGTGTGGGTTGTCAAAATAACGGGAAGAACTTTATTCCGTTTGACGGTAGCTCCACAATCTACAACGCAGACGGTGAGATTGTTGCTATTTGTGACATGTACCAAGATATCGTGAAGGACGTTCTACTTTCTGACACATTGCCGCCGATTACTCCGGTAGAACGCGATGATGTTGAAGAGATGTTCATGGCTATTACGGAAGACACATTAGGATTCCTGCGTAGTTCAGCGGTGCGACATTCTGGGAAGGTCATCATTGGTCTTTCCGGCGGTGCTGACTCGATGCTCTCTGCAGCGTTCTTTGTACACTTGCTTGGGCCTGACCGAGTCATTCTGGTCAATATGCCTATGGAAGGGTACAACTCAGAAAAGACAATTGAGCTTGCACAAAAAGGTGCTGACAATCTCGGTGTAGAACTTCGTTCTGTTCCGATCAACGATATGGTCTGGGCCGAAGCAAAAGCTGCTGGGATTGCCGAGGGGTCACCTGCATTTAAGACGCTCATGGCAACAGTGCGTTTCCAGGTGTTGAAGTCGATTGCAGCTCTTGAGGGTGCGATCATCATCAATAACGGAAACAAAACCGAGCTTGCGTTTGGCTATGCGACCCTCAATGGTGACATGCGTGGCTACTTTGCTCCGTGGATGGATGCGCTGAAAGGGGAAGTGTATCAGCTTGCTGACTACATGAACCGACGTATCTTCAAGAGGAAAGTGATTCCTGATGAGCTTATCTATAAGGATGACGAGGATTACCTCGCTCCCATGGATGAGCTTACCAAAGATGGTACGGGTAACCGGGAAGATCCATTCGATTACGGTCGTATGCATGCTGATGGTTCATTCGAAGTGGGATACCACGATGCAATGATCCGTTCGTTTATGGAAGCTCGTGTGGAACCAGCATGGTTTTTGGAACACTATAAAGCAGGAACTCTGGAAGCGCAGATGCTTCTCCCGAAAGGTAAGATCGATGCTGTGCTTGCGCGCTTGCATCCTGACTTTGAAGGTTCAGCAGTTGAGCGCTTTGTCTTCGACTTGGAACAAAAATACAAAATGTTCCAGGCCGGCATCCATAAGCGAGTGCAGAGTATACCGGGGGCTCACTTCAGTCGTTCAAGCTTCGGCTGGGACTTCCGTGAGTATATGCCGGTGATGGCATCATATGATCTTTCACAGGATCTGCCGGTGTACTACACACAGGCGTACCATGAGCTTAAAGACGAGCTCTTGGCAGCGTAAGTTGTATTCAAAAATAAAAAACAAGCGTAACCCAATTGGGTTACGCTTTTTCTTTTTGCTTTGCTTAGAGTAGTTGCTGTATGAGTGTAAAGATAAATACACTAGCTGCACCTATTGCTCCAACAGGAAACAGAAAGAGCAGTGGAGCGAAAATGGGTGGAATACCACGAGTTCGCGGCATGCCGTCATCAGGCCCAAAAGGTATGTTTTGTGAAAACCAGAGCCATACCCATCCACAAATGCTAATAATTGCCACCAGAACGTACTGCAGCTGTGTTGATGCAAGAAGCACGATGATTCCTACAAAGACTGCATAGAGCAAGTGTTGTTTACGATTCTTGTCACGCACTCTTTTTTCCGCTGCATCCTGCATTTTCATGTACTTTTCGGGACTCAGTCCATTTATGGACTTGAGTGTAAGATCACCAGAATTTTTCATGACAGTCTCCAGTCCAGATTCATTCTTTTCTTTTTGTACTGTAGTACATATAGATACAAAAGAAAACCCTGGCGATATTTGCCAGGGTTTGTTTTTTGAAAGAACTTACTTATACAGACGCATGTCGTATAGCTTCTGTGCATAGTCGACCATGACGTCGTGTCCGAGAATGGTTTCGCGCCATTCTTTGGGAATTGCATCATAGCCGTAGTGCGCTCCGAGAAGTCCACCTGCAATTGCTGCGTAGGTGTCGGTGTCGCCACCAACGCGTACGGCCAGTTCGATACCTTCCTCGAACGACTTTGTGTTCGAGAGGGCATAGAGTGCCACATACAAAGAGAATTCTGCGGTGCCACGCATAGGCCATGCACCTGGATCGTAGGGAAAGTCATATGGATCATTCAAGCGAGATCCAATACGAATGGCTAAGGGATCTTTTTTTATACTTGGGTCAAGATCGTCGATGTCTCCTAGAGCGGAGACTGGGTCGTTGCCAGCAAGCAGGCTTGAAAGCACCATAGTGTATATCCAACAAGCTTGTTTGCTGTGCGGATGATCATGCGTCACGGATGACATGTCTTCTACCAGTTTCTTGGCTGCACCCACCTTCTGTGGATCAAAGGTTCCTCCATTGGAAATGTCCATGATAGATGGTGCAAGCCATAGTGCCATGGGAGCACAGCGCATAAGACTACCGTTGGTCCCAATGTTGTTCATGGGCACCCCGTTTATCTTCGACGTTTTTGCATCAGATGTCAGTGCATTACGTGTGGTGGTGCCGGAACCAGTTGCTTGTCCGTCCCAGAGGCGACTTTTTCCATATACCACACTGTCCCTAAGTGCTTCACGTAAGTGGTCAGTGTTGAGACCATTACATTTGATCAGACTGAAAGAAAGATCAGCGGTTTGATCAGAATCATCAGTCGGACGACCTGCAGGGAGTCGAAGACCGTTACGGTCATTCTTTTGAAGCCCCCAAGGGTTATCGTAGTCGATCATGTGAAGGCCGTTCTGGTCTTTGATTTCTTTAGCAATTTGACGTGGCGAGTAGGTTTTTTCAAACCGTGCTCCGACGGTGTCGCCACAATGAACACCAACTTCGCTGCCCATCCATCGTTGTATATGTTCCATATTTTTTCCTTTCAAAGAACCGGTGAATCCCTATAGGTGGGGGAATGTATCTGTAGGCACTATAGAGTATTACCAGATAGTGTAAAGTTGACATTAACTATGTTTTGTATCATAGCTTATTGTTGTATTGACACTAAGCTCCGACAAGAGTACGCTGGAGAAAGATTAGATAGTGTAGATAATACACATTCTAAAGAGGTGTTCTTTGACAAAGAGCTAAAAACTTATGAAAGGAGTTGGTAATGACCCAAACGATACGTTCACCCACTACGGGGTATGTGATTGCCGACTTGGAAAAAAGTCGGCTCGCACAGACTCCAGCCTTCACGGTCTATCACGTCACAGACGAGATGGACGGGAGGTGGTACCTTCTGAAAGTTTCGCCGGATGTTCCGGGTAATGGAAGACTTGATCGTGAAGCTCTGGTGCTGAAAGATATTCAGCGCGAAGTTGAGCGGTTGCGTTCGAAAGAAAAACCGGGAACACGTGACGGTGGATTGCGCTATGAAAAGTGCTTTCCGCGACTACACGAAAGCTTTCTCTTTACTGAGCAAGGCAATCGTCGAGTAAATATCATTGAAATTCCTGGGACTCAGTCGGTTGCTGATTTGTATCCGATACAAGAATGGCGCACCCGTGACAACGTCCGCATTGATCCTAAATCAAGTGCGTGGCTGATGGGGCGCCTTCTGAAGTCCTTTACACTGACGCATCCAATTGGTGTTGGTGTCGGCAAAATTGACGGTGGCAATATTTTGGTTAACCCCGAAAAGCACCGCGCAATCTTCTTTGACTGGACACAGGCACATCAGTACCAGTCGTACGTGCCGCCAGAAAAAGTTGGAGAAGAAATAGCACAAGCTGCCACACAAGTGTTTATTGCACTTGGCGGCGACTTAGCTACTGGCACATTGCCATACAGCGATCAGCTGCTGGATACCCAGTACGTTGAACTTTTGCGCGAGTTTATGTCGGGTCGTGAGCGCAACCCAGACGAGGCTGCTAAACGATTCTATGAACTCGTGCGAAATATGTGGGACAAAGAGTTTCACACATTCACCACCATCCCCATCAAAAAAGGAGACAGACATGGGTAGTTATACAGGTGCACGCAGTGCATACACCGCTGTGGTTACGCGCGCTTCGCGCGACAAGTCAGCGACATATCGTGCGGAAGAGAAAGTTATGGAAACCCATGAGCTCAATCCGCTGGTTGACCCTGGTGCAAATAACTGGGGGAAAAGTCGTCGTTCGCTCATTCGTTTTGAAGACATGCCTGACGGACGATTTGAAGTCAGTGTTGGCCTTTCGGTTCCGGTTGAAATCATGCTTGATACAACTGGGTCAATGGGTCGCAATGTCGACATTGCGTTGAAGGGTATTCCCGACACACGGGACTATCTGCAAGAAGTGATGCGTCCCGGGTGCGAGGCGCACGTGGCAACGGGTGTCTTCAACGATGTGGTGGACCGCTTCCGCGACGGAAGTCAGGGTGTGGTTATGACACGGTCGCAGTTTGAAATGACTGAAAAGATGGCCGAGCAGATGATGCATCACATTCCACTACGTGGCGGAGCAGGTAACGGCAAAGAAGATTCACAATTCTGTCTCTTCGCTGCGGCCTATCTGTCGAGCTTCTACATCAACCGTATCGGCCTGAAAGGCTATCACTTTGTGATTACGGATGATGCGGCTGACTCGTTCATCGATCGGCAACAACTGGTTCGTGTCTTTGGTAAGGATGTGTTCGATGCAGTGTCCGAAAATGGTCACAAAATCGATTCTGAAAACATACCTTCAACTGCTGAAGTAGCACAAGACCTCTTGAAGCGTTCACACGCATTCACGTTGTTGGTTAGCCCCAACGATCGTGTGGAACGCTTCTGGCGAGAGACTATGGGTGATGCACAGGTAGTTATGCTTCCTGATGCAACACTGATACCACAAGTCACTGCAACAATTGTTGGTTTGACTGAGGGCACACTTGAGCTTTCATCGGTGGCTGAGTATCTGGAAGGGCGCGGTGTCAGCAAAAGCGATGCCGAACTCATCGAGCGCTCAGTACGGAACATCCCTATCGGCGCACAAACGGTGCTTGAAAACTTCGACAACATTCCGAAAAAGGGGGATATTTTCAACACGAAGGAAGACCTCTGGCCTGCGGTGTATGCTGCAGACCGGACAGATGTTGCTGAAGTGGAAGCCCCTGAAGAAGTTGGTGGTTGGATTTAAGGCAACGATGACGGCCGCATGCTGCGGCCGTCACAACAACCTACAGTAATGAGGTGACACTATGAAGAAGCTATACATGGTCACCGATCTCGGACCGGGGGATGGTGGCAAAGGTGGTGTGGTCCACAAGATCGCACACATGCAACATGCGCATACCATTGTAAAAGTTGGTGGCGCACAAGGTAGTCACGGCGTACGCACTGCAAACGGTAAGACGTTCGCATTTAGTCAGTTTGGCTGCGGCACACTTGAAGGTGTGCGTACGCACATCTCACCCAGGTTTATCACAGACCCAATTGCACTTATGACTGAAGCAAAGTTGCTTCAGAAAGAAGGGGTTGCAAATCCACTGTCACTGATGACAGTAGATGAGCGATCACTTTGTTCAACCGTGTTTCACATGGCAGCATCACAGCTTAGTGAGTTGCTTTTGAAAGATAATCCGCGCGGCACGATCGGTTCGGGTGTTGGTCAGGCGTATCGTCTGAACGAATCAAATCCGGAACTGTCTGTGTTTGTCCGTGATTTGTCTCAGGCAGATCTGCGCGATCGACTTGCGGCAATACAAATGCACTATCGAAATCGTTTTGCAGAGGTACTGCGTGACTTGGATCAATTTAAAATGATTGATCTAAAGCATGTGTGTGAAGCACAGTCACTACTGATGAAAGATGTATATGTCGACTCAGCTACAGAACTCATGCAAGAGTTTGCAACATATGTCACGATCACCAGTGCTGATTATTTTGCACGACGGGTGCTTGGTAGAGAC
This sequence comes from uncultured bacterium, assembly GCA_913050645.1. Classification (GTDB taxonomy): domain Bacteria; phylum Patescibacteriota; class Minisyncoccia; order Phycocordibacterales; family UBA918; genus OLB19. The sequence goes on from CAJXAG010000011.1 coordinate 12,085, forward strand.
GGTGTTGTTGTTTCAGAAAGTTCTCATGGAATTCTGACTGACAAATACACCGGTTTCCATCCACACACCAGTGCCATTCGCACACTACCCGCGTTTACCCGCGGTATGTACGAAGATGCTGGATATGACGGAGAGATTGTGAGTCTTGGTATACACCGAGCGTATCAGATTCGTCATGGAGCGGGACCTATGGTCACACATGATTCTTCAATGTCTGAAGCACTGCTTCCGGGCAGTAACAAGAATGAGAATCGGTGGCAAGGGAAAGTTCGTGTTGGACCGGTTGACTTGGTTTCACTTCGCTACGCACTTGCTGCAAGCGGAGAGGGAGCATATGACGCACTTGCCATTACCTGGTTTGATCAAATTCAAAAACTAGGAAGCTGGCAATATTGCAATAGGTATACCGGTGCTGATGACTCAAGATTCTTCATGCCTTCTGGGGGCATTCGTGTTCGCAAAGGAGAGGATGAAAGTCAGTTGCAGCACCTAGGCGCCCTTACCAAACAACTCCAGGCCTGTTCGCCTGAAGTCACTACCGTACCACTTGATCCTGGTGCATCCCGCAATGAGCTCTATACGCTTTGCGCGGACACGCTACTGGATCATCTTGGTGTTCCAGTTCGTATGATCTCGTTCGGTCCCACCGAGCAAGACAAAATGACTCAATGAAACTCAATCAAAGAAAGGAGTTACGTCATGGAAGACGCACTCAAAACCAAACTGACTGGGCTAGGCCTCTCAGAGGAACAGATCGGTAAACTCGAAGCTGAAGGTGTAAAAGCCGAAGCTGATATGCTGATGCTCTCTGCTGCTGAAGTGAAGGCAGTCACTGGCTGTGGCTTGGTTGTTTCCAAGCAGGTCGTTGCTGCATTCAAACCAGAAGCAGAAGTTGCTGATCCGAGCGCTGAGATCGGCGAGGACGGTAAGCCAACGCAAGCACAAATCAATGGTCTTGCAGGCGAGCTTGGTGTCGACTCAAACTTGGTGACCATGATGATGTTGGGTAACGCCGCAGGCGGTGCCGGCATGGACATGGATCTCTCTGGCATGGTGCCAATCAGCGGTATCGTCAGTGGCTATAACCCGAAGGTGCGGAACATGTTCCTGATGATGATGGGACAGTTTGAGCGTCGGTTGGGCGTACCACTTGTCGTTATCAATGACGACGGCAGCGTGAACAAGCCGTTGACAGTCGAGTATATCGAAGGGTTGGAAGAAGGTCGCGAGGCGGCTGAAAACAACATCTACTTCGATGAGACCGGACAGCCTTATGAGGTCATCAAGGTTGGTGTGGATGCACAAAGCGTCTACGATGCTGACCCACTGAAGCCGACCAAGGCGCTGCAGAAAAACGGTATGGGCACCGGTCGCATCAACTGGAAAGGCGTACCGCTTGAGGTTCGTCAGGTTGCATTCTATGCAGCGAACCAGACCGGCGAGATCGACCCCGCCAATGATGCACATCTGACTTGGTTGCGTGATCATGTGAAGAAAGACGCAAGGCGTCTGGTCTTCCACGGTCAGGCACCACGTGCTATTTCCGAATACAATGAAGCGTATCGGACTGGTTCGCTTCCGATGCTTCGGGTCATGCTCTCGCGTGGTCCACGTCGGAAAGAAACCATGCCGCGTCGTCGGAAAGCGGGACTCGGTCAGGGTCTCCCTGCTGAATAAGCTCCAAGCTCTTACAAAAACAGACCAGGCGAAACTCGCCTGGTCTTTATTTTACCTACAGAAGAAAAACCGAAGCGCGAACGCTTCGGTTTTGTTATTGGTTCAATCGCTTGATTGACCTAGGTTGGGCAAGAACACTTTGCTTAGATAGAGCTCTGTAGCTATCCGTCTAAAGCGAGGGTCATAGAAGGCTGTATTGCCATCAATTGCCACGCCGGCAGGTGTATCTACAGGACTCAGGATGGGGAAGAATCGCTCGAACCCTTTATGCAACAATCGATAGAGTATCGTGTCGCGCTCAAGTTCTTCAAGCCAACGATCACGAAGTGACCATCCATCAAGCTCTTGCGCAGGTGCAAATAGATATGGTGTCAGAAGATTATGACGCAGGTGCGTCACTATTTCTTCATCGCCTATCCATGCGCCACCGAGAAGAATATGTGCCCAGGTAGGTATTTGTTGTGTACCTGCTGCTTGCGTATTGTGTGTAATAGACAGGTGCCCACTTTTTTCCTGCAGCCAAAACATAATTACACTGCCACCTATCCGCTGGTGGCGGAAAATGTGACGTAGTTTTTGTGCAATCATGTCTGATTCTGCTGCTGTTGCAGTGGGTTTAAGGAACACCGCTACATCCGCATCAGCATCTCCAATACCATACCCTTTAAGTTGGGAACCAAGTATCAGCACTACAGGAAAGACACGTTCACCTACGTACTTGTCATCTGTAATGGCGTGTGCCATTGCACTAAGTTCTTCAGTCGACGGTATGAAGTACGGGAGGTTGTTTGAAAACGGTCCCGCAAGCTCCGGTACACGAACTTCCATACTCCGCAGTACTGCATCATCTACAATCCCTTGCGCGTGCAAGTGGGTATAGAGTTTGGTACGTGCATCGGTAAGCTCTTGGTTATCAGTGACTGTTGTAAGCCACTGCCGATGCTGCTTGTAGATACCTGCATCGACCATACTCGCCTGGCGCACAGCGTCAGTACATGCAATCTGCTCTTCTACAGACATTTCCCTTGGTAGAGAATGTGTCTTGTCTTGCAGAAGTACATCCGCCAGTTTTGCAGCTGCCTTTGCAATTGCATGCTGTCGTGCTGTTTTACGCAGCCATGCCGTACGTGACGGGGTGCTGTGTGACGGATTGAGCGTCGCACTTTCTGCAACTGCAGCACGTAGCTGTACACAAGTCTCTGCCACAGATGTAGCGTCGTTTGTGTGTGGTACGTGCGTACTATGTGCACGTAGAACGTTGCAGACATCAGTAAAATTTTCCTTAAGAAGTGCATCGTCACTTTCTACAACAATAGCCTGTGCCTCAGACAAACTAATATGTCCTGCGGCGATCAGTCCTGGAAGCAGATGTATTGCCTTAACCACACGCGGGTGGTCTTCGGTACGCAGTTCTGGTTCCAAGACGTTACCATCAACAAAGTTTGCACGCACTTCGTGTATCGTCAGCTGCTCTAGCCAGGCTGCACGAAATGCTTTTTGGAAGCGCTTTGATGCTTCGTTTGCTACTGGCGACTGTAGTACTACAGGAGCACTGAGCTCCAACGGCACGTACAGCACGATTCGACCATTTGCAGTCTCTCCTTCAAGATATGTTGCCAGCTGATGATAGAAATCACCAGCAGCAGATTCAGTAATTGAGCCAGAGCGTACACCTTCAGCAATTGAACTCCCAATAGGAAGTGTTGCAAAAAGTGTTTGTACAGCCGAAGTGACTGCGTGTTGCTTTTGACACTGTCTTTTGAATATTGGGTTAACCGACACATAGTCCGGCCACACAATATCGGCTGACACATGATCAAAAAATGATTCTCCAGCCGGGTTCGATACCACAGTAGGAGAAATGGTGCGTAATGTATGCGTCTGTTCCATCGGTTTCTCCTTTGGTTATCAATGAACTACCCAGCTTCTTGCTGAGGTAGGACGCCTCGAGCGTTAACCTCAAGACGCGCTATCTCAGCAAGAAAGGAAGGGGACACTCTGTCTCATAGCATGTTTGTGCAATGGAACACAATGCTCTTATATCTGGTATCTATAGTACGCGTAACATGACTTAGTGTCAATACTACAATAAGATAAGAAACAATATGACACTGTGTCAAATACATAATAAAAAGTCCGCAGCATTGTGCTGCGGACGTTTTGTTTTGGTATGGAGAATATCCCTTTGCTCTAGAGGTTTTTAGAAGTATGTACGAGCGTTACACTTTGACAGTGGCGGGTGAATAGAGAATAATAAAAAGACTATGGCAAAAGGTAACGACCGAAAAAAAGAAAAGAAGAAACCAAAGAAAGACAAGAAGGTAAAAGGGTAGTTACCTCAGAAGGTAAAAAAGAATCACCGCTGTAAAGCGGTGATTCTTTTTTTATTCCCCACAAATACCCCGCGGCGTAAGCCCGGGGATGGATGGAGTTTGCCTATCGTGACAGCAATAGGTGTTACGTAGCAAGCTACGTAACATGGTGAGATACCCCGAACGTAAGCTCGTGGGAACTTCATTGCAAGATTGTGTTGTTCGGGTAGTATTGCAGACAGTTCTTTAACTCAAAAAGAAAGGAGTACACGTATGTACCCATATCACTCCATGGAAGAACGTATCGTGATGCATACCAACAATCCTACACAAGGACGTATTCTGCACATGATTGATGAGAATCGCGAACGGTTCAAATTAACCTGGGGATCGGTCCATAATCATCAAGCTTGGGCTGGCGGTTGGTAGGATCACTACACTGATGGTCTCAATATTGTCTGCATGCTCTACGAAACATTGTCGCTGTGCCGGCCTTTACCGTTTGAAAGTGAAGACGCGGTTATTGCATTTTTTGCACACGATATCGAAAAGCCGTGGAAGTATGATGTAGATGCTGACGGTGTGCGACACCACAAACCTAACTTTGTTACCAAAGACGATGCAAATGACTTCCGTGATGCCAAGCTACGCGAATATGGCATTGTACTGACACCGCTTCAGGCAAACGGCATGGAGTATGCAGAAGGGGAGATTGGTGATAAGTACAGTAACCGTAATCGAAACGCATCTGAGCTTGCGGCACTGGTGCATATGGCTGATCACTGCAGTGCACGACTTTGGCACGATTATCCCGCCAAAGAAAATGATCCTTGGCAGGGTGCACGACGTGTACAGTCTTCAGTATTGTAAAAAAGAAAAGGCTGGTCCCGATAGGGACCAGCCGGTTTTTTAATCAAAGAATGGATTTTTATATATTACACCTGCATGTTTTGCTTCCGCATGAAGCACCAGGCGATCCAGCTCTTGCTGCATCCTGCTGCGAAGCATCTCAGTGCCGATTGTTTCAGCGCGCGCTGCATACTCACAGGAGAGCTCATGCATTGCAATCGGCGGTGCATGTCTGAGGTAAACTTTTTTCGGTCCAACCGGACGCGGTACATATGCATGTAGTGAATCACGAAATGTTCCCATGCAGTATGTACTGCGGATGCGCTTTTGATGTTCTGCAACTTCCTCTTGGGTGAGAAACTCGCGCTGGTACATGTATGGACCCAGATCATAAATGTTTTTGAGCGTGACCTGCGCTTGTGTAATGCGCTTGAACTGTGGGTCGCTCGAATTGTGTTGGCGAATCCAATGCTTCAGCATACGCGCAAGTTCCCCTTTCGGAGCATTACCAGCCTCGGGTGTTATCTCCGCGGCGATATCGCGAATTGTCTCCATAAGAAGCTGAAGTTGATCGCGGAATGAGTGCTTTGTTGAGTGGTACCCGAGCAATGCAGCGATTTCACGATCCAGTAGTTCACTATAGAATGCGAATACGCGTTCAGCAGGGTCACCAGTTACATCGGTTTGCAGCTCCAGACGACCTGCAATGTATGCCTGTTCCCGAAGCAGTCCAGTTTTGACGTCTTTAGTAAACATCATCTTTGAGACAATAGGAATCACCCAGGACTGTTTGACCTCATCTGCACATTCATACGCACTTTGTGCCATAGAAGCAGCACCGGTAAACAGGTCGGTCACATAGTTGCTGTGCCAACCGACACGGCCTTCAGGGTGCAGCAGTACACCGTGACCTTTCTGCGCCCACGATATTGAGTAGTCACGTGCTTCACGTGTTTTTCCTGGGACAACGGCGATGAGGTTGTTTGCAAGCCAGAATCGCTGCATTGCGCCCCCCATGCCATTGACCACATGTCCTGCAGCAAAACTTGCGGCACGTGGCGCGACCATGCTCAGGAGCTTTTTGTCGACCATCCAATCATGAAAGAATGTTGGGTGGTTTGGTGCAAAAAATGTTGCCTGCCCAGGCCCGACATGTCGAGAAAGTGTGGCGATGGTTTGTTCAGGTATATCAACTGCCACAATACGCGTTAGTGGCCGAAAGCCATACAGGTGCTTCAGTCCACGCATGCCACCAACAATGAATGTATTATTGATATGTGTCATCAGATGCGTCACGGTAGGGTTTGGACGCGGAAGTGCAAATGTTGCCATCAGTGTTCCTCCAATTGTATTGTACTTCTGTTGCGAACAATACTACGTTTTCTTCTTTTGTACAGACTTATCGCTGTTTTGCCATGAGTTTTTCAACGGGTGCAAAATCGTCAGTCAGCAGGTACTCTTTTGTGAAGTCATAGGTCGTGAGGTCAAGCTCCATATCTTCAAATGTTGGATTTTGTCCTGACCTGAAAGTGAGGGCGTCTGGAAATTGGAGTGGCGTGTCGCTATTGCGAGAGACGACCATAATGTTCTGAAATTTTGTGGTGCGTGGTGGTCTGACCATAAAGGCCCTGGTGTTCGGGAACACTGCAGAGATCGTTTTGAAAACTGATCCAGTAAGTGATGGTTGTGGCCCCTGTGGCACACCGGCATAATTCAGTAGAAGCACACCCTCAGGTGTGAGGCGTTCTTGCAGAATCTTATAGTACTCATAGGTGGTTAGGTGAAAGGGAGCGGCCATACTGGTGCTAAAGAGGTCTGCAAAAATGACATCATATTTTTTGTCGGAGCGATTAAGAAATACACGAGCGTCTTCCGTGTAGTTTGTGATACGAGATATGTCGGATAGATCAAAGTATTCTTGTGCTAGTTCAAACAGGACCGGCTCAATCTCCACTACATCCACCGTTATGTTGGGGTCATGCTCTACTACCGTACGTGGGATGGTGTATGCACCACCTCCAAGCATGAGCATAGACTTTGCGTCAGGTACGAGTTTTGGGTACAGTAGTGCAAATTGTGTGTAGTCGAACACAAGGTCTTTGTTGTTAAGAAAGATTGCAGAAGAACTGTTTGTATCACGATTTAAAATACGGCCAGGCTGGCCGTAGATATCAATGTCACGAATGGCAATAGAGCTGTATATGCCATCGTTGCGATACGCATACTGCGCGTCCCGTGTTTGTATCAGAAGATATAAAAAGCTACCAAATACTACAACAATACTTAAGACACTGACCATCCACTTCTTGCGTAGCGGCTGATCTAAAAACAATGGCGTTACCACACCGACACCGACAAGCACGATACTTGTGAGTATGATTGAAAGCTCTACACCAAGTGTGGGGATCAAGTAAAAACCACTTGCAATACTGCCGACGATACTTCCAAGCGTCCCCCAGAAGAAAGTCTTACCGACAACGCTGCCTATTTCTGTACCTGGTGTGTGTATTGATTGAATTTTGATAATGTATGGTGAAACAATACCAAGTAGGAATGCAGGGAGAAAGAAAAGACCAAAGCTAAAGATCAGTGGACCAATTGAAACAGGGAAGATACGACTGAATGCTGGCAGCATTGTTACCGCTGCAAGCAGTAACGCAAGCACCAAGAGTCCTGAGAAGGCAATGAGGCCATACAGTTCATCAAGTGAGTGTTTCTGATCTGCTCGTTTGCCACCGTACCAGTATCCGATACTCAATGCCGCAAGAATGACCGTCAGTACACTTGAAAAAACATACAGTGCAGAGCCGTAGTATGGCGCAAGTATACGCACCGCTGCTACTTCAAGCACGAGTACTGCAGCGCCGGTAAGAAAAACGGTGCCAAAAAGGTATCGGTTGAGATTGTGCATATGTGCAATGGTAACAGATGCCCTTGTTTTGCATACTGGACAGCATGCATGATATGCGGAGTGCTATGACCAGAGATCAAGCCAAACACCAATGTAGTGTACAACGACGTACAGGAAAAAGATGTAGCCCAGTACACCGGCGATCAACGTCAGCGCAACATAGTTTATGATTTCGTTACGCCGTCGCTTTACTTCGTTTAGGGTGCAGATACCTTTTTTGCGTGATAGATAGTAGTAGAGTGCGAATAGGAGCGCGAGAATACCCACCGCGCGAAAGTACCATTTATAATCCCCGTAAAGCGTGTCAGCTAAACTTGATGCAAAGCTGACGGTAGAAACACCCATGAGCACAAGAATCACAGGGGAAAGACAACACAGTGACGCAAGCAGGACTGGGGCACTACTTACTTTGAAAACTTCTTTTAATTTTGACATATATATATGGTATACGAGCACGTGCGTGTTTTGTTTCACCCAAAATGCTATTGCGGTAGGGGTGTAGGTAGGGTATAGTATTCGCGATTTGCCTAGTGAGGTGAGAAAGTGTTTATACACTTTCGTAAGATCTTGTCTGATATTTTCTGAAAATTTGAAAGAAAATATCATCAAGGTGTACAAAGTCTGTAAGACTTTTTCTGTTTTAGGAAAAGAGTGCGGCCGGCTTCGCCGGCCGCACTAGTAACTAGGGAGGACAAATTTATACATATATAAGTAAGACTATAAGTAACAATTATTATGGCACGAGCATTTCCACTGGATCGTCTTCGAAACTTCGGTATCGTTGCACACGTAGACGCGGGAAAAACAACAACATCGGAACGTATTCTGTTTTATACAGGTATGAGCCACAAAATCGGTGAGGTACACGATGGTGCAACCGTAACTGACTGGATGGACCAAGAACGTGAGCGCGGTATTACTATTACTGCCGCAGCGATTTCTTGTAACTGGGCAAAGACGCTAGAAACTGATCGAACAAACAAAGACAATCAGTTCACCTTTAACATTATTGATACACCGGGCCACATCGACTTTACTGCAGAGGTAAAGCGATCAATGCGTGTACTTGACGGTGCTGTTGTGGTATTTGACGGTGCTGCTGGTGTGGAGCCACAGACTGAAACAAACTGGGGGTATGCTGACGAGGCGAATGTTCCGCGAATCTGTTTTGTAAACAAGATGGATAAACTTGGTGCTGATTTCGACTCATCAGTGAAATCTATTGAAGACCGACTTTCAAAGAAGGCGTGTCGAATCCAGATCCCTATGGGAGCTGAGGACAACATGAAAGGTGTAGTAGACCTCATCACTATGAAGTCATACACGTTTTCAGGACAGATGGGTATGGACGTTGTTGAGGAAGAGATTCCAGAAGAGTTTATGGCGGAAGCACAAGCTCGTCGAGCTGAGCTTATCGAATGTGTGGTTGAGCACGATGATGCACTCATGGAAGCCTTTCTTGAGGGTAACGAGCCATCGGTAGAAGATCTGAAGGCGACGTTGCGAAAAGCAGTGCTTGCAAACGAAATCTTCCCGGTTATGACCGGTACCGCGTTGCAGAACATCGGTGTACAGCTTGTACTCGACGCTGTGGTTGACTACCTCCCGTCACCACTTGATCTTCCTGACGTAGAAGGAACTGATCCGAAAGATGAAGAAACCGTGGTAACACGAAAGCCATCAGACGATGAAGGTATGGCCTCACTTGTGTTCAAGCTACAGGACGATAAGTTCGTAGGACAGCTTGCGTTCTTCCGTGTGTACTCCGGTGTGGTGAAGTCTGGTACGTATATCATGAACGCATCAACCGGAAACAAAGAACGAATCGGACGAATTGTACGATTGATGGCTGACAAGCGAGAAGAAGTTGATGAGGTGTACGCTGGAGAAATTGCTGCTGCGGTAGGTATTAAAGAAGTGAAGACTTCACACACGTTGTGTGACGTAGATGCACCAATCCTCCTTGAAACTATTTCATTCCCAGCTCCCGTGGTTGCAGTGCGTGTAGAGCCTAAGACAAAGCAAGATCAGGAAAAGATGGGTATTGCACTTAAGCGACTATCTGATGAAGACCCAACCTTTACGGTGTCAACTGACGAAGAAACACTCGAAACAATCATCGCTGGTATGGGTGAGCTGCACCTCGACATTCTTGTAGACCGAATGAAGCGAGAGTTTGGTGTTGAAGCGGAAATCGGACAGCCACAGGTGGCATACCGAGAAACAATCCAGCGTGAAGCTGAAGCGGAACACAAATATCAGAAGCAGACCGGTGGACGAGGCCAGTATGGTCACGTGAAGATCCGCATCAAGCCACTAGAGGCACTTGAACTCGATGAAGACGGCGAGCCAGTAAAGGTTGCAAAGAACGTAACGCGAGAAGAGCACTTCGAGTTCATCAACTCTATCAAGGGTGGTGCGATTCCACAGGAATACATTCCAGCAGTAATGAAGGGATGCAAGGAAGCGATGGCACGAGGACAAGTTGCTGGGTACAAAATGGAAGATGTGTCTGTAGAACTCTACGACGGATCATTCCACGATGTGGACTCATCTGAAATCGCCTTCAAGCTTGCAGGTATCAACGCGTTTAAGGAAGCAGCAGTTCGGGCCAACGCAGTTATCCTTGAGCCAATCATGAAGGTTGAAGTACGTACTCCAGAAGAGTACATGGGAGATATTCAAGGAAATATTTCTTCTAAGCGTGGTACGCTTGAGGCCACTGAAGAAGTGGGGGGTAAGACTATCGTAAACGCGAAGATCCCACTTTCTGAAATGTTTGGGTACACAAACACACTTCGATCTATGACACAGGGACGAGCTTCAATGACTATGGAGTTTGATCACTACGAAGTGGTACCACCAAACGTTGCGGAAGAAATCAAGAAAAACCGCGGGGTGAAATCTGATACTGATGAAGCGTAGGCTTCATCAAGATTTCACCGGGTGGAGCGTGAGAAGTGACTCCCGTAAAACAAAGTTTAAATTTTGTTTTACCTTCGCAAGAGGTTGTACGACAAAACCCTCCAAGCTTGCTTAAAGGCTTTTGTCGTACAACCTGAACAGTTTCTGTAAGAAAGTGAGTCGCCCTTTCTGAGGGCGACGAACCGCGAGCCGTGACGACAGGTACTTAGAAAAATGAACCTGAAAGGGATCATTTTGCTTAGTAACCTGTGTTGAAGACTGATGCAGAATAGATAATACAAAACAAAAACCGCAGACATCTTGTCTGCGGTTTTTTGTGTATAGCTCTGAATTTAATAAAATTTTTCTGCTATTATTAAGGAATGAAAAATTGGTTTTTATTATCCATAGTTGTAGCTATATTGTCATATGGTCTGGGCAGTTCAGTGGTAGACGCAAATCAACCAAATAATAATTCTTTTGATACACCTGCTGAGGTCACTGGGTACGGATGGAGCCCAAACATTGGCTGGGTGTCTTTTCAAGGTGCGAACTATGGTGTTGCAATACGACCAAATGGAAATATTGATGGTTTTGCCTGGAGTCCAAACGTAGGATGGATTCGCTTTGGTGGTCTAAACCCAGGGTGCCCAACAGGGAGCTGCCGTGCGGTTATTGATTTTAATACAAATCGTCTTTCAGGCTGGGCACGCGCACTCAATTCTGGTGATGGTTGGGATGGTTGGATTTCTTTAAGCGCGGATAATCATGGGGGCAGTACTTATGGTGTGAACGCTCAATCATCTGGCAAACTGGGCGGGTATGCATGGGGGAGTGATGTGATAGGGTGGTTCAATTTTGCGGATGTATCGGTAAATACACCATGTGCACCAGTATCCTCATGTACGGCAGATTTAGAAAGTGTCGAATCGACCGATATGTGGTGCCGTACCACTGTTACTGATTGTGCGACGGGGCAATCCTGTGTCCCTGCTACTGCATCATGCGTTTCTGGTATCAATGTTTTAGAAGTTGAGCCAACAATTGTGCGTTCTGGTGATAGTGTGACTATTACCTGGGATACGGTACCCGGTATGTTTTCAAGTTGTCGCGTGGAAGGACGTGGGGAAGGGTGGAACGGACTTTCAAATAGTTCTGGAGTAAGCTCGAGCCCATTAGGTAACAACACATCTCGATACCAACTTATTTGTACTGACGCAGTCTCTGGCAGTGAATCAGTGGTTGAACAGGTTGACGTGCGTGTTTTACCAACAATACGTGAAATCTAATAAGTACTACTATGAATATTACAAATCCAATAATACTAAAAATATTGATAGGTGCCGTACTATTGGCAATAGTCGTTTCACTTGCTATTGGTGCTTCGTTGTTTATTTCAGCTTTTACTGCTGATGTTACTAACTCAAAAAACACTACATCTAACACAGATGCGATAATTGAATCGGAACCAGATTCTTCTGACGAACGAGTCGCCACAATAGAACGTGCAGAGGCGATGCATGTTGAAGGAAATGCTACACCAACTGATGAACAGATAGCGCGCATGGAGGTTATGAATGCTCAGACATCTGATATGGATGAGCAGGAGAGACAAAAACTTTTAGAAGCAATGCAATAGGTATAATATAAATCAAAAACCCCTGGGCTCTGCCCCGGGGTTTTTGATTCGGTTAGCTTGCAGAATGCACACAGATAAGTTACTAACTCTAGCCTTTACTTGTTGTGAGCGTTAGGCACAGGCAGGAAGACCTGTGTTCATTGATCTGTTGCTTGCAACAGTGAGAACCAATGAGCAGAAATCGCGTTTTTACATTTGGTGTAGTCAAGTTATTTCTATTTATTAGATAGCTTCAGTAATTTCAAAGGAAGTTCATACTAGGAACAGGTGTGTATGGTATTCGTGTAGAGAATATGGCGCATGTACTAATTTGACTGAATGAAATCAGTTGTTAACTAACCAACGGCCCACTGAAGAAAATTAATACTATTACTTTAGTTTTTTACTAGCATTGTCCCTGAATGCCCCGTGGGCTCTGCCCCGGGAATGAAAGGGACTTAAAAATTAGTTCGGCGGAGGCCGAAACCTTAGCTAGCAAAGA
>CAJXAG010000012.1 GCA_913050645.1 uncultured bacterium
GGACTCGAACCCAGAACGCTTGGGCCGAAACCAAGAATGATATCCATTTCACCACAGGCACAAGTGAGGAAAAATATAAAAGTTCACTTTTATATTCTTTCCGAGCGCAGTGCCTGAAAGCTTGTCTTACAGGCACGCGAGTATTAGTACTCTGCGCATTTTCGATTGTTGTGTGTCACACACAATGTTCGGCTGTGTAACACGCAACACTATACTTTATTTACAAGGAAAATCAAGAACATTTAAAACGTTTGAAAAAATAAGCGCATAGTGCTACTGTTCGAGTAGTTAGACAGCGAATGGAGATAGGTGATGATAGTTGGGTCACTTGCGGCTTGGGCAGCAGTTTTTCTGCTGCTAGTTTTCGGTGTTGGTAGGACAAAGGGATTTGCATGGAGTAGATTCGGTATTGCTGTGGTGATGCTGCCTTGCATTGCTGGCTTCTACTGGATCATGGAGAAGTTCTCGTATTTCATGCTGCTGCCAATCCGCGAGCTGTTCTAAGAAGAATACCGTCAGTCTACGGACTGGCGGTTTTTGTTATGTATACTTTTTGATGTTTTGTTTCGTCTCAGCCAACGAACTCCTCCAAATATACATAAACAACGTCTTTACCGTCACCGCAATAGCCTCATGCTCAATGATGGTGGTGAGCATAGGTTCCTGAAAGGTGGTAAATACCACGGTGTTGTTATAGATAAGGATCTGTGACGGGGTATCAAACATCTCTGCAGCGATGATGCGCCGCTCTGTTAAGCTTTCTTTATCTTCCCCTATCTTTTGTTTCATAGAGTCAATAGCAGGTCCAATCACTTTCAGCGGCACCTTCTTTTTCAAACGCAGCTCGCGCTGGTGGTGAATGAGTGTTTGGTACTCAGGGACTTCTGCTGAGGAGTGTCCAGAGCGAATCAGTAGCATTTCCTCTACGGAGGTGCTGCGCAGCTGTTTATTAATATATTCCAACCCATCTGCGCCGCTGAAAAAACGTACACCGGGCTGTCCCGAAAGTGTTTCAAACTGTTGTGTCATTTGATGGAATACGGCGCTGAGTGACGCAGACGCGCTTTCGGCTTCCTGATGCTTCTGTTGCACCAGTCGTTCAAGTACTTGCGGGTGTGCGCTTGCAAAGCGGGCAACCTTTGTTTCATTGTGTTCCAGTACCAGCTCTCGATCGACAAGCTCATTGAGGTGTACGTAGACCAATGAGCGTTCAATCCCACTTAACCGTGCAATACGACTGGCGGGCATGGCACCATGTGTAAGCAAAAGATCGTATATTTTTGCCTCACGGTCAGATAAACCAATACTTTGTAGTGCGTCTGTATACATATTGTTAAAAAAGTTTAACAAAAAAAGTCAGTATTTTCAAGCAGAATAGCCATGTTTTTAAACAAAAAATACAGCAAAAAGTAATTTTGCATATTTTATATTTACATTTTATACACTTTCGCTATAGTGCAATCAGATCAACAAGGCAGAGACTAAAGGAGATTCTTTCCACAGTCCCGTACTGCACTACTTTGTGAAATCAGGAGTAGTTCAGTCCGGAGCTGTGGAGGGCTCGATAGTTCCGAAAGGAACGATAGATGGTGGCGCGGCGGTCACTGTCGGGTGCGGCAACGTATCCAAATCTCCATCGAAGTATGTGCATGCCCTGTGGAGGGATCCAACATGTATATATTTCGAGCCACAATCTCTTGGCGGGGGTGATGGTAGTTAGAAGCTATCCGGCTCGCCAGGCCGATAGTTGAAAGTTTGGTGGCAAAGTGTACGGCTCGCAAGGCTGTGCTCGGCGTCCCCTCGGTACCAGACAAGCCGCGCAACATATGCAATTGTTGAATGGTAAAAGTCGAGGAAAGGAAATGAGTGTAGGGCCATGCCTCAAGGCATTGGGATTGGGAATCCCGATGTTTGCAAAGAGGAAGTAGTGTCACCGCACTGCATGGATTCGACGGCCGGCCAGCCTGAGAACCAATAAGCTCATTCCGGATAAAAGTGCAGCACTGCGCTTTAAGGTGATGGAGACATCATCATGTGTGGTCAAAAGGAAGAGCGGCCAACAACCGCGACACGGCCCAGACGGGTAATCTTCCAACGAAAACTTGGTCTTTAGTTTTCATTCCCACTACTTGGACGTTGCAACGCAACGTCCTTTCTATCAGACACGGAAACATATGTTTGTTGGTCTGTAGAGATTTGTTCTTCCCGTTAGAGATCAGAAGTGTCCGCACTTCCGATGAGTAAAGCTAACGGATTGGTCTTTAAAAATCGAAACAGAATTCTATGTAAGGAGTGAAACATAACGTTTCAATCTCTAACGGGATTCTTTCACAATATGGAGATGCCGATCATGGCTGATGTACCTACGGTTACCTGTGTTCGTTGCAATAAAACATTTGAATGTTTTTGTGACGATCAGGCGCATGGATGCGCGGCCAATATCGTTGATGGTTCGATCTATGGCCACTATGGCTCTGCAGTAGCAGATCTTATGCTTCTTACAATAGATCCAAAACATCTTCTACTCATTCCGAAAAATGGCGTGATCTGCGATGTGTGCATCACTGCTTTAGATGAACAGGGGGCGTTCATCTCTCAACGAATGCGTGATGCGTTTGGTGCAACTGTGTAAGGAGAATACAATGTGCGATTGCGTTCTGATGGTAAAACTGATCTGTGTTGCTGAAGATGGAACAGAGATTGAAGTTTGGATTGACGATGATACAGGGTATGTGGAAAACCTTGAAGATAAAGTTGACGGCCTGGAGTATGAACTCGACGCCGCAATCGACCTCATGGCACGTGTGTGTTCCGGCAAGCAGTCGGTGCACAACATGGGCGAATGGATTTCGCTCAATTTTCCGAAATTCCGTGAGCGGTTGCCAGCACAAATGCAGGCAAAACCGCCAAACCACAAGGAGTAGCACGATGTGTTATCTGAACAAAGACTTTTCTTCGGTTAGAGCGAGGCTACCTGCCAGCAGGCAGGGATCACCTCCCTAACCAAGAAAGGAATGGAGTATGTCGGCAGAAGGTAAGAAGAAGCGTGGCGAAAGCGGTGTGAGTAAAGCGAAAAGCTCCCCGTTCCGCCTCAATGGCATTCCCGCTGATGCGACGGTTCGCGCATTGCGCGGCGTTCCGCCGAAGTTCACCGGCACCCACATGGTGCGCGGTGCAATCGGTGGCATGCTTGCAGCCAAACTGGGGTATTGCTTTGCTCCGAGCAACCGTTTTGCTGCTTTGGTGGATGAGAGTCTCCGCAAGTGCACTGCGGCACAGGATGCTTTCGACACTCTGTAAAAAAAACAACGCGCGAGACAAGTACTTTGTCTCGCGCTTTTTTGTATAAGTATATACGGTGGTATATACCATGGTATATACTTCCAAAATATAGAAACAGGAGCGTGTATGGTGCTGTTGCCCTACAACTTCTTCCACAACAACTTAAACAGCTTCTCCTGGAATCGTGCAATCTTTGCTGATTCCACAATAAATGCTGTGTCTGACTCATAGTCTACGTACGCCGTTTTGTCCGCATACACAACAAGCGAAATATTATCTTCAAAAAGGTCAAATTCTTTTGGGATTGCTTTTGCCGTCCGCTCCAGTTTTTGCTCCTTCTGAGCGGCTTTTGCTTCACTGGTGATCACCAGACGTTCTATTTGCTTTGCGTCACGTACCTGCATGTAGTGTGTATCGGCATAGGGCTTGCTATCCCCGAGATGTGAAGTGTATCGATAAAAGGTGCTCCCACGTGGTAACGAGTATGCGATATCGTCAAACACGAAGCGTATCCCCTTCTTCCCCTCGAAGTATTTGATGGTGGGCCGCTCTGGCTCAACCTCCTTGTATTCTTCAGTAAGGCTGGTGAGCATACTGGCGGTATCTTCCTGCTGTTTTTTGAATTGACTGAGAATGCGTTCGGGTGATTCTGCTTTGTAGAAAATACGTTTTTGTTTCTGGATAAGACTTACGTATCCATCATTCTGCATTTTAGGTAGGAGTGTGTAGAGTGCAGGACGATTGATGTGTGTTTCTTTGCTGATACTCGATAGCGACATAACCCCACCTTGCAGCAGTGTCTCGTAGACGGCTGCTTCCTTCTTACTAAGGCCTGCTTGTGTGAGAATTTCAAAGGTATTCATAGAAGTGTAAGAAACATTTACAAAATCAATATAGCCTATTATAGGTATATTTTAGCTAAATTACAACAATAATTTCATATATACGCAACTTCGTCTGACAAAAAAGTATGTAGGGGTATAGTAGACGTGAAAGTTCTTTTACAACAAAGAAAGGAGGACTCAATGTCTACTTTTAGACCTACCCAAAATGCACTCCAGAACCAGGTACTGCAATTTGCAATCGTTGCACACGCAAATCAGGTGCGTAAAGGCAACGAACACATTCCCTACGTCTATCACGTGATTGATGTTGCGGAAGAAGTTATCTACTACTCGGGTCTTCCGATTCCTGAGCTGAAGATTGCTTCGATCATTGCACTTCTTCACGACACGGTTGAGGATACCTTCGTTACTATTGAAGATATTCGCAATCAGTTTGGTGAAGAAATTGCCGTTGGTGTTGCGGCGCTGAGTAAAGACGATTCAGTGGTCAATTCCTCTGAACTTTGTAAAGCAGCACAGCTGCAGGAAAGTCTTGATCGTCTGAAAAAAGCTCCAACCTACGTGCAAGCAGTGAAACTTGCTGATCGAGTATCCAACCTCAAGAACTTCCCGGCGATGTGGAGCCGGGAGAAGATTGAGCAGTATCTCAATGAGTCAATGATGATTGCTGATCAATTGGGTTCGGCTTCGGCAGGGCTCCATGCACGTTTGGTTTCACGGATTGCAACTGCGCGGCAGATGCTTTCTATTAAAGCCTGAAAATAGATCTTGAACCATCATTCACAGCGACATATGCCACTGTGAATTTCTGCGAGAAAAGGAGAAGCAGATGAGTAGCAAACGTGAAGGAATTGCAAAGATCGAGAATTATGAACCACTTGATCCGAAAGGTGACGCAGTATGGATGCCAGTTCCACATGCGTGTACGTCGGTGCTCGATATGTGCTACGACGTGGAAGCAGCTCTCTCTGCTTGGGGTGTGATGCCGGTTTATAATGAAATGTTTAAGCAAATCATGCATCCTGATGATCCGAAAGTTGGAAAGTTCAAGCTTCCAAGCGGGTGGTCTGTTCCGTATAGAGGTAGACTAGAGTGGTCGCTGCGTGATCAAAACAAGCGAGAGCGGGTTCGTATTTATTATGAGCCTGGTCCGTATGATTATATTGTCAGGAGTCATCTTCGGATACCGTTTGATATTCAGACAAGAATATCAAAAAATTCAGTACCCCCTAAAAAGTGGTGGATGGAAGTATCTCATCTTGGACAGGTGGTCTATAAAAGTGACGTCATTCGTCCCTTTACAAAAAAAGTTCGAAAAGCACGGAAAAAAATGAGTGAGTCTCAGTTTTCAGTGCAGGTGTTTCTGCCTACATTACATAAACTCGAAGCACCGCTGGAAGAAGCTGCGAAGACGTTTTTGAAAAAGTCCTTCCCAGATTTCCCTACCGACCCAAATGCATATTGGTAAGTGATCTTTAAATACCGCCCTGTACTAGTATGGGGCGATTTTTTCTATATACTTACCATATGTCTATAAAACCAAAGTGTGACAAGTGTCAAAGCGAACTTACCGATTTCGGTGGAATTTTGCTCAGTCCACCAAATAGTGATGCGCAGGTAACGAAGTATCACTTGTGTCAAGAATGTTGTGCTGGAGTTGAAAAAGAACTAAAAATATAGGTATGGAATTGTCTGAGAGATTTATAAAGCAACTGGAGTCCGAAGGTTTTGACACGGTATACGAGCACCAGGATTCTGCCGGGAAAATATATGAAGCACATAGTCACCCGTACCCCACTTCCCTGTATATAACCGATGGCGACATGACAGTTACTATTGATGAGGTTGAGTACTACGTCGCACAGAATAAACGGTTTGATATACCGGCTGGAGTGGAGCACGCAGTGGAGATTGGTCCTGCTGGCGCTATCTACATCATTGGAGAAGGTGCAGCATAAATAAGAAACCCACAGAACAATTGTTCTGTGGGTTTTCTTAAACCACTGTGCACTTCTAGTGTACAGTGGTTTAAAAAAGGCGTACACAGTTGTGTACACCTTTAGGCTGCTGTCGCCTGATATAGAATCCCTGTGTGTCGCAAGAGTGGTAGATGTGATGGAAAAAAGTCAGGCATACCACCACGTACTTCGCTCTCTAGGAATAGACTGGTCTCTTCCCCGTCGGCACCAATATGCACACGTGCATCATAGTTAGGCACTTCAACGTGAAATAGGAACATGTCGTGATTTTTACGACTTTGTCTACACAATAAACGTGTACTGACACCAACCAGTCCTGTTTCTTCCCGTAGTTCACGCAGAACGGTTTCCTCAGGTGTGTTTTCCCAAGGTTCCTTCATTCCTCCCGGAAGTTTCCAAAATAAGTACCCATTGGGACGTTTATCTCGTATGAGCACCGTGCGGTCGCTTACCGGTGAAGTGACGTAGGCAATCGCTGCCCAGTCATCTTGTCTGGGTTTCATTGCGTTACTCCTCTAGCTTTGTCCTCTTCCGTTGAGGTCCGGTAAGAATACTACAATTAAATTATTGAAAGTCAATCCTTGCCCTAGCACCTAAGCTCATTAAAACCTAGTAAGAAAACCATACTCCAATTGTAAATAACCTGGATTGCTTCGCAGAAGCTCACAATGACGGCAACGAAGTTGCCGTTTACGGAAAAATCGAAGATTTTTCCGTCTTCGCGAGACTAAAGTCGAAGCGATCTTGAACATTAATGAGCATAGGTGCCACCCTTGAATTTTATGTCTGACCAAGTGTGCATAGGTTAATTCTGAACACCTGTAATGATATATAATAGATACATTCTATGATACGAAAAGAAGATGCATACAAGCAGGCAATCGAATTCCGTAAGCGGGGCTTCACGTATTCGGAAATAGCAAAAATATGCGGAGTTTCCAAAGGAACGGTCTTCAACTGGCTTTCAAAAAAGAAGTTTTCTAGGCAGGTAGCAAAGGATAATGCTGTTCGTGCAGCAAAGGAGAACGTTAAGCGCATTGGTCTGGTTAACAAAGCGCGTGTTATTGAACGCAAGACACGCTATTCTGAGGCAGAAAAGGCTGCGGTGACGGAGTTTAAGCACTATAAGCATAATATGCTGTTTATTACTGCCCTTTCCTTCTATAGAGCGTCTGGTGACCTACAGGACAGTTCTCGTATCCGTCTGAGTTCAAATGATGTAGAGCAACATCGTGTATTTGTGAAGTTTTTGGTTGAGTTTTTAGGTGTTGAGAAAGAACAGGTGCAGTTTTGGTTACTCCTTCATGCAAAACAGCCCGAAGAACGTATTGTAAAGTACTGGTCGCGTCGCATCCCCCTTTCGGTAGCACGTTTTGGGAAAACACAGCGCACAAAGCAAACAGCAGAGGGATTGCATTACGGCACAGGAAATACTATAATCGGCAACACTGTTTTAAAGAAGAAGATCCTGAAGTGGATTGAACTTGCTTTGAAAGAGACATAATAAAAAAAGCGGCTATAGTTTAGTGGTAGAACGGCACGTTGCCAACGTACAGATCAGGGTTCGATTCCCTGTAGCCGCACGAGTACAAAAAAAGAGCGCCCTGAGGCGCCTTTTTTGTTCGTGCAGATACAGGGTGCAGCTTTGCGTATAGCAAAGCGTTGCACGAATCGAAGGGCTTTTGTGCAATTTATGAGACGAAGTCGAAATAAATAGCCAAAAGGCTTCAGTAGTCTGGGGGACTACTGAAGAAGGTTAACTAGTATTTTGAAGAATGATAAATACTGATAACCTGAACAGCGTCTGTAGGACGGACTGAACATGTAATGTTCGATTCCCTGTAGCCGCACAAATCAGTATGACTAAAAACCACCATTCTTGAGAATGGTGGTTTTTAGTCATAGCAAGCAACCTGCTTTGCTTGCGTGCTGATTTGTGAGCTGGAGACATGTTTTCTGCTCCTTCCTAAAGTAGAAAACAGTCGAGGCCGGGGAGGAAGTTCTTACTAGAGTTGGAGCGTAGCGAACAAGTATAGTTAGAATCTTGACCCCATGTACACCCAGTCTAAGTCGTAACAAGAGTTTGATGGCGGAAGCTGTTGGACACAAAAGCATGGGTCTAGTCCCAAGGCCATCGGTGTGAGTAACTCCACCGATCGCCACCACATATACACATTTCTACCAGATAGACATTCTGGTTTTTATTTTGCACCATCCCACAGCCCACAAACATAGCACATCTGCTATATTTGTATCTTTTCTCTCCTTTCTTTGGTACTATACGTTGAAATCATTCGAATATGGAGGATACAAATATGACAATGAAAAAAATTGTTCTCCCTGAAGGGGACAGTGAACGAGTTCTTTTTGCTGCAAAAGGCCTTATTGGTAGTGCAACGTGTCATCCAGTGCTGATTGGTGATAAAAACAAGATTGACGCTGAACTTGAGGCAAACCCTGAATTTTACACCGTTATAGCACCCGATGACACTGAAATTAAGCGTTTAGTGGCTGCATCGGAAGCAAAAGGTAAACTCTTCCCTGTTGAGGATGAGTTTACTGCGCAGTCTATTGCACAAGGAGCCGCATTGGTTCGTGATGGTCTTGCTGACGGTATCGTCAGCGGTGCAGCTACTGCAACCGATGAGGTTTTCCGTATTTATGTAAAAACAATTCCAGTGCATGAGAATGTTTCCCGTGTAACAGATTGTTTTCTCATGGAGAAAGGTGGCGATCGACTGATTCTTGCAGGCTGCGGACTCAATCCATCTCATGAGACTACTGAGGGACCATCGGCGCAACTGTTGGCTGAAACGGCTTACTTGAGCGCTGAATTTGCAAAAACAGTGGATATTAACCCAATTGTTGCCTTCATCACGTTCCAGACAGTCGGGAATGCACATCATCCTGATGTGCAGTGGATTGCCGAAGCTGCGACTGTTGCACGTGAAACGTACGGTCTTCGCGCAAACGGTCCGTTGCAATGGGACGCTGCTCGATATCCAGAGGTTGCGGCACGTAAAACCACAGACTGCGATGTTGCTGGTCATGCGACAGTCTTTGTTTTTCCACGCCTTGAAGCTGGAAATCCAGTTTACAAGGTGCTCGAGCGTGAGGCTGGATACCAAGCAGTTGGACCACTCTTTCTTGGTTTTAAAAAGCCGGCGTATGATCTTTCACGAGGTTGTTCAGCAAAAGATGTGGTGAACGTGGTCCGCATGGCGGTCAAACACACGGCATAACAGCTCTAAAAGGCGTTCCATGTGGAACGCCTTTTATATGTTTCACATAGAACAGGTCATTTTTTGATATTTGTTACACATGAAACAGCTATTTGTTTGAAAATACCCGTTTCATGTGTAACATAGGGTTATGGAACAACTTTTAAGCGCCGTATTGCTTTATGTAGTAGTTTTTGGTGCTGATTATTTGTTCTACGTGAAACTAAAAGACGCTTATTCATACGTTTCACGTAGAACACATATACTGTTTGTTGCAGCGCAAATTGCAGCGCTTTGGTACTTCTTCCCTGTTTTTAAGCCATATACTACAAAGTTTGTTGCAGAAGTTACTCTTTTAGGTGTTTTAGTGTTTGTTTTGTTTGGTTTTGCGTATGCTCTTGTTCGCGATAGATTGTATGTCTGTAAGAATGGTACTCGTACACTTCGTTGCCTTACACCGTACTATGTTTGGGTAAAGGGTAGCGAAATCGTATTTCAGGAGCTTATATACTTAGTTATTGCCCTGTCACTTGTTACACTTATGGGTGTACATTTCTACACATATCTAACATTTGTTATCGTCTTGCTCATTATTCATGCGGTCGTCATACTTGGCGGTGGCCAGCGTGTTAAAAAGAGTCTCACATTCGGACTTGTGGTAATTTCAGTCCCTATATTCTATGTTTTTGTTGAAATGCAGCTATTTTGGCCAGCAGTGTATCTCCATGCCATAATGTACGTGTTCTACTGGCTAACTTTTGCAGATTTTGATGTAAAACCAGGTGAAAACTCACACTTAGTAAAAAATAGTGGAAAACTAAGTGGATAGGTGGATAAGAGACAGTCTTTTAGAATTGCTATTTGCGTACAATACGGCTTAGTATAAGGTTTTATTACTAAAATATAAAATTTGTACTTTAAAACGTTTCACGTGAAACACATAGAACTATATGTTGCACATGAAACAAAATTTAAAATATGGCTCAAAATAGTAAAAACACAAAGGCAACAGGGGACTTGGGTGAGAACGTTGCTTGTGAATACCTCAGTAATAAAGGTTTTACTATTTTGGAGAAAAACTACTGGAAGAAGTGGGGTGAAATCGACATTGTGGCTCAAAAGAATGGAATAGTACATTTTGTCGAGGTTAAAACAGTTTCACATGAAACTAAAGCTGATTTAGAGCACTCTGTTACACATGAAACATGGCATCCAGAGGAACAAGTACACCAGTTTAAACTCCATCAAATAGAGAAAGCACTAGAAACATGGCTTTTAGAGAATAGTTACGAAGGGGAGTTCCAAATAGATGTTGCAGCAGTGCGTATTGTGCCACGTGAAACATATGCGACGGTGCATTATATAGAAAATGTAACAAAAGAGTAGATTTTAAGCCACATCTCGTTTAAAGGACATATGTCCTTTATGTTACAATCCTAACATGAAGTTTTATGTAACAGGGAGATCAAGCAATTATTCTTTGGTAGAGTGTGCAGTTGCAGCAATTAAGGAACGTGGACACGAAATAACATTTGAGTGGACTTCTTTACCGATGGTGAAGCCGTACTCGGAAAATATAGACAAAGCCACTGCATTTGCGCAACAGGGTGTGTCTGGTGTGATTGATGCAGATGTGTATATTATTTTTGTACATGATGACGGCAATGGTGTTTTTACGGAGTTTGGGGCAGCACTCGCCGCAAACACTATACAAGGCACTCCGACTATTTATGCGATTGGGACTGATAAAAGTGCAGCAATGTTTAATTATCATCCAGCGATTAAGTGGAGAAGTGATGTAGAAGCTATCTTGAATGAAGTTTCTAAATAGCTCGCTTTTTTTAAGGAGTAGTGGTATTATTTGGCACGCGAAAACCTGTGTCCGCACAGATTTCGTGCACCGGTCTGCTTTGGCTGAAGTCTCAGATCGATCGGTAAACGAATTTAAAAAGTATTTTTTAAATTCGGGGTATAGCATAATGGTAGTGCGTGCGGTTTGGGACCGTAAGACCTCAGTTCGATTCTGAGTATCCCGACAAATGTGAAATCTCCTGGATTTATTCCAGGAGATTTTACATTTTAGGCTTAGAATCGAAGAGCTTTTGTGGAATTTCTGGAGCTTGTGAACAGAAATACCCAAAAGGTGTACTGAAACTGTAAGTTTCGATTCTGAGTATCCCGACAAATGAATGAGTGATTGCTGTAATAACAAGTTGACCGGAAGGAGATTTTTTGTGATATGTATAACAAAACACCTCAGCGAAGCTGCGGTGTTTTGTTATACTTAGTTTCGATAGGGAAATTTATATTATGATCACACATTACTTTAAAACACTAAAAGATACTGAGCTTAAGAAGATTAAAGTATCGCATACATAGACAGATAAGGTTTTGCAACTTAATTAACATTTTATTTCACGTTATGTACAAACAACCAGATGCAGAAAATTCACTTGCAAGCATACGTGCTGAAATTGAAGCGGATTACGAAACTATGGTTAGTAAGCACTCGTTGCCGAAGATATTTTCTTTTCACAAAGCAAAAGAGGCAACCGCTCAAGGTATGCCCCCTGAGGGCTCGTACCCGTTTAAGGAGTTGCAACAGCAGTTTTTTACGTACATCCTTGAAAATATACATGATGAATCAGACATTAACCGAGCAATAGAAATATTTACTGCAGTTTGGAACTATTTTCCTCATAATGATATGGGGAAAGCACCAGTTGAGATGCTGCAAGAAGTTGAAAAAGCAGCAGAACAAGATGCAGTACCGTCACCGTATCAGAATTTGACTTAAAGTTTATCTAAAGATAAACTTAGGACAATGAATACTAAACTAAACAAAAAACAAAAAATTGTTGGACTGAAGGAACTTCGTGAAAACATGGAGGAATATATTCAGGCTGTTGAGAGCGGTCAGAGAGTAACTGTAGTGCGTCGGTCAAAGCCAATTTTTACACTTATTTCACCTGATGATGATGAAAGTCAGTGGGAAACAGTGATTGACTTTACTGAAGGTGGTACGCAACCTGGTGTTGATGCCCGAGAACTCTTAGAAACTATGAATAAAATGCATGGATAGAAATCAAAAATTTCTAAAGTTACTTAACGAAAAGGAGTTTGATTCAGTACAGAGTGTACTTAGGGCTATTGTCTCAGGAGATACTTCCACGTTGATTAGTAAGAAATTGAGCGGATATCCTAATTTATACAGAATAAGAGTTGGAAGTATTCGTGTTATTTATGTGGTTCACTCAGATTACAATGAGATATTGTTTGTAGGAAGAAGAAACGAAAAGACATATAAGAAATTCTAAACATGATCACACATTACTTTAAAACGCTGAAAGATACGGAACTAAAGGAGATTGA
This sequence comes from uncultured bacterium, assembly GCA_913050645.1. GTDB lineage: Bacteria > Patescibacteriota > Minisyncoccia > Phycocordibacterales > UBA918 > OLB19. The sequence continues at coordinate 12,700 of CAJXAG010000012.1, forward strand.
GACGCCACGCACGGGTGTATGGACGCATGTGGTAGCACCAACACAGGAGGAGTTAGAGCAGGTAGTGGGGGAGTGTGGACTCGACGAAGCAATTGTCTCTGATGTCCAGGACTTCTTTGAAGTGCCACGTATGGAGAAATCGGGAAGTGCAACATACTTTTTTACACGCTATCCGTTTGATGAGAAAGATGAGGATATTGACACGGCACCACTGCTTATCGTGATGGGGGAGTCGTATGTAGTAACTATTGCGATGCGTGAAGTGCCACAGTTTGCTGAGTTTATTTCAGGTGAAGTGGATGTACATACAACCCAGAAGGCACGCTTTTTCATTCAGGTAATGGATGCGCTGACCAAGTCCTTTGAACATGAGTTAGTCCGGCTGCGGCGTTCGGTACACAGCGATCGGACAAAACTCCGGAAGATCGGCAATCGTGAGATTGAGCGCCTGGTGAACTATGAACATGAGCTTAACGACATGATTGCAGCGGTAGTTCCAACCAATGCATGGCTCCAGCAGGTTACGGGGGGAAATTACATGCAACTTTTCGCAGAGGATGTGGAGCTTATGGAGGACTTGATGATTGCAAACAGTCAGCTCATTGATTCAGCACGTTCGGTTCTCAAGACGATACAGAACATTCGCTCTGCAACAGAGTCAATCATGGCAAATAAGCTTAACACTACCATTCAGACCCTTACCATCCTCACCATTATTCTGACGATTCCAACAATAGTTGCGTCACTGTATGGTATGAACGTGCCGTTACCACTCTCAAACAACCCATTTGCATTCTGGATGGTGCTGGCAGTAATTGTTATTGCAGTGTCGGTGGTGATTCTTATTTTCAAGCGAAGTAAGTGGCTCTGACACGTAATTTTTGTATAGTTCTTTGTCACACTATGCAGTATAGTATTCATCGTATAAGTAATACGCCTCATACTCTACAGCTTGTGTTTCGCGAACTGTTTTAAAATGACGAGCAAGTTTTGGCTAATCGAAATGATATGAGAAAACAATTATTTTACATGCATGGAGGAGACGCATATGCTACACACGATGCTTTTTTAGACGATTTAAAAAATCGCACATTGCGTGACCCGTACGGTGAGGGAGGAGTGCGCTGGGCAGACACGCTGCGTTCTGAGCTTGGTGAAGAGTATGAAATTTTTACACCACAGATGCCGAACAAACAAAATGCTGCGTACGAAGAGTGGAAGATATGGTTTGAGCGTCACTTTGAGTACTTACGAGATGGTGTGACTTTGGTGGGGTGGTCACTGGGCGGTATTTTTTTTGCAAAGTACCTTTCTGAAAATGAGGTTCCGTTTAAAGTTGGTTCCCTGTATATGTTGGCCGCACCGTTTCATTCAGAGGATTTGCATGATGTTGGTTGTGGTGACTTTGTGCTCGACCCTGAGCTATTGGCGAAACTGCCAGAGAAAGTGAGGGAGATAGTGCTCATGCACTCAAAAGACGACTTTGTGGTGCCATACGACCACGCACTGGTGTATCAAACCCTTTTGCTGACTGCAGAATTGGTTACTTTTGAGGATAAAAACCACTTTTTGGTAGAAGAATTTCCTGAGCTAACTGCAATGATTAAGAAGAGCTAAGGAACTTTTTTGCAAAAGCACGGAAGGCGAAGCCTTGCGTGCTTTTGCGTCTTAATCAATTTTGTGGCGAAATCCAGCAATCCTCTGAAAGAAAAGGCGTTTTCGTACGTCTTCAGCTATAATGGTTGCTATATGTCTGGTCAGTCAGCAGAAGACAGCATAAAAGGGAACCATGAGGAGCGTTTTTTGAAAGCCTTCGAGGAGTATGGTGATGCATTGTTTCGACATGCATTTCTCCGTGTGAGTGACCGTGAGCGTGCGATTGATATCGTACACGATACGTTTACCAAAGTGTGGACGTATGTTCGCAATGGTCATGAGGTTGATCAGTTTCGCCCGTTTTTATACAAGGTGCTAAACAACCTTATTATCGATGAGTATCGAAAGCGCAAGGAAGCTTCGCTTGATGCAATCATGGAGGTTGACGGCGTCGATGAGGGAACGTTCGATGAACTCTCAGAAAATACAGTAGAGTCGCTTGCAGCGACACTCGATGGGAAACGAGCTTTTGATCTTCTGCAGGAGTTACCTGACACGTATCGTGAGATTATCGCCTTACGGTTTGTCGATGAGCTTGGTCCGAAAGAGATTGCTGCGTTGATCGAAGAGTCAGAAAACGTGGTATCAGTCCGACTGCATAGAGGTTTGAAACTATTGCGTGACCAGGTCCAGAAAAAGGAACAGGAAGCACAAGCAAAGCGAACAGCAAAAAAATAATTTATATAATGAAGCGATTCAGCGAACAGTTTAAGAAAAAGTCAGACAGTATCCGTCTTCGGGCAACCGAACGGGCTGATTTGCGTGATCGTCTTATGTCGTACATGGAGTATCATCCACTCCCGGCAGAAATGCGCACCACAAAAGTTTCATCAAAGAAGAAACTGGTGGAGGGTATTCCTTCAGAGGCCTTTCGAGCTATCCATATCAACATGCATTACCTGCAGGGATTTGTAGGTGTTTTTGCGGTATTTCTCGTCGTAGGAGTGCCGCTTATTGCTGAGAAGTCAGTACCGGGAGATATGTTGTATCCAGTGAAAACAAATATCACTGAGGAGGTGCGTGCATCATTGACACTGTCACCGTATGCAAAGGTAGAGTGGGAGACACAGCGCTTAGAGCGTCGTGTTGCTGAAGCTCGATTGCTTGCAAAGGAAGGTAAGCTCACTGCAGAAACTGAAGCGCAAGTGGCACAGGCAGTGAGAGTGCACACCGACGCTGCGCAGCAAGAGATCGCAACAATGCGAGAATCTGACGCAGATGAGGCTGCTATTGCAGGAATTGCATTTGCATCGGCACTGGAGGTGCAGTCGGAAGTGCTTGAGGGATATATTGCACAAACAGACGAGGTTTCAGCAGGTGAAGAAGGGAGTTCAGTAGATGTGTTGGCATCAGTGGTGAGCGAGGCAGCAGGTGTGGCGGGTGTAGCACAAGGTCAGAATACACCTTCATACGAAAAACTACTTGGTCGTGTTGAGGTAGAAAGTACCTATGCCTACGAACTATTTGAATCGGTTAACGAAAATGCATCCGAAGCAGAAATTTTAGATATTGAACGACGACTTGCTGATATTGAGCGAAAGATTACCCGAGCTACCGAAGCATACAGCGCAGATATTGCGCTCTCAACAGAAATGACAGAAGAGGTACCTGTAGTCGACACGCCGGAAGTTGTGGTAGAAACAGAAGAACTTGATGAGCCATCTACCGAGACAGGAACAACGACACCTGTTATTTCGGAAGCACCGGTTACGGATACGCCAATAGTGACGGAAGTGGAAGAGATCATGATAGAAGAAGGTGTAACTGAAAATGTGGAATTGGTGCCTACGGAAGTGGCGACACCAAAACCAGTTGCGGTAGATAGCGTCACACTCCTTCGTGAGGCACTAAAGGATCTGCAAAAGCTCGTGGCTTTCATGACTGACATTGACGTACGAGAAACGGTCACCATCGAGAAGCTCGTTCCTGTAGTGCTTACTAATCAAGAGCGACTGGCGATTGCACAAAACCAATACGATGAAGCGAGGGGACTCTCAGGTGAGATCGCACAACGTGTAGTGACTGAAGAATACACCGAGAAAGTAGAAGCGGGTATGGCACAGCTTATGGGGCATATGGAAGCGGCTGCAGCTGCGCTCGCAGAACAGGAAGTTGTGGCAGCTGAAACTGCATCAGCAGAAGCGGTTGCAATTGCACAAGATATATACGCAATGGTTTCAGACATGTCACTGAAAGAAACTGAGCAATCCCCAGCAGTGAATGCCTCTAGTTCAGAGCCGATTGCATCAGAAGAAGAGACTGAGATAGAAACAACAGAAGATACAGAGCAGGTTGCCCAGCCAGGTGCGTCACTGTAGAGAAGTAGGAGTATAGAAAAAACCGGCAGCTACAGCTGCCGGTTTTTTAGTCGGGGGGACGGAGGTGATAGTCCTTTGCGTAGACACTGAAGCCTGTCCCCATTCCGTATGCCGGGAAAAATCGAGGTGCCCGTTTGTTCCGTGCGTTACTGATGTGCAGCGTGCCGTTCTCACGTACTTGGACGATGCTGAGTAATCCAACGCAGTACAGTTTCTTGAGAACGATATGCAGCTCTGTGAGCAGTCGAGGCGTATCCAGACGTGTGAGATCACGACAGTGACAGCTCGTCAACTGTTTCTCACACCGTGGACATTGATTGTCCATATTGTGAAACTCAATCAATTCACGATTGCTGCGCAATATTGTTTCCGTTGCGAGGAACATTTCTTCTTCAGCAAGCGCCTGAAGCATATACTGTGCGTCTTCACATGGCGGTAGTGTTGCACGCAGAAACTCAATAGTGCTCAGGCCGTATATTTGTGATATCTGTCGTTGCCCACGAGGACGATGTGTAAGCATGTTTCTTGCACTTCGTGCACATCTTGATTGTTCAACTTGCTCACATGCAATGCGTGCTTCCTGTAACTCCTGCTCTTGTAGTATGCGCCGAATGTCCACTGCTGCCTCCCGTTTTATAATGTGCGTCCTTGTGCACTGTAATACGCTCTTGCGTGAAACTCAAGCGATTTGCTTTGAATAATAATATTTTTGCTGTGATGTCAAAAAAACACCAGAGCGTGCTCGGTGCTTATATTTGTCGGTGTTGCGCACGCTGTGCGCAACACCTGCCTCATTGGTTACATGTTTGTTTTTGGACGCGAGGGCGTCTTTGGTCTGAGTGTAAACAGTGCATTAGCTGCAGCACGTGCTGCCTTGCTTCCAGCTGTACACGCTGTGGCACCGTAGCGAGTGACGGTGATGTTCCGCACTCTTTTCCTGCGATTTCCTATGACGACATAGACTTCGACTTCAAAGGTTCGCATTTTTACTAGCATTGTCCCTGAATGCCCCGTGGGCTCTGCCCCGGGGATGAAAGGGACTTAAAAATTAGTTCGGCGGAGGCCGAAACCTTAGCTAGCAAAGAACCCCCGGTTCCACCCCAGAGGGGATGTGGGCAAATGCCCCATCCCCTCTGGGGTGGGGTTCTTTACTGAACGTCTGCTCAACGTTTCTTTCCTCCTGTACTGTCCCATTATTCTCCATAGCCTGTCCATGGAGAATAATGAAGGTACTGTATAGTGTGATATGGATACTTGTCAACCCCCACCTCGGCACCTATGCTCATTAAAACCTAGCAAGCAAGCCGTACTTCAGTTGTACACAACCTGGATTGCTTCGCAGAAGCTCGCAATGACGGCAACGAAGTTGCCGTCTACGGAAAAACCAAAGGTTTTTCCGTCTTCGCGAGACTATAGTCGAAGCAATCTTGAACATTAATGAGCATAGGTGCCACCTCACTTTTATGTCGTATTACAATAAAGAGAATGCTGTAGTGTACTGTTGTTTGGAGTTAGTGTTTTAATATTGTTGCTCCACAGGTTGAAGCGTTGGCCACAGCAAGAGTCCCAATGCTGGTATATCAACCTACGTGTGAACAGGGTGATCATGTGTACACTCTTACAACCGACAATATGAAAGCAAGGGTGTACTCAATACCTTATTTTGATTGAGGTACATCCTAAAAAGTGATAGCATCAATGCATTAAAAAATAAAGATTACACATTATGGAATCATTATCAGCAAATGTGCTTGCTGCACTACCGGAGCTTTTAGCGACGCTACCGTACTTCGGTGAAATAAATACAACCCCGTACATTGCAGCGGTGGGTATATTTATTGGGCTTTCGGTGCTCTTTAAGGTGGTGCTGGTAGTACTCCTTGCTCGTCTACGGCATCTTTCTACCAAAACAACGACTGATGTTGACGATGTGATCATTGCAGCACTTTCAGGTGTACGAACATGGGTGTATACACTTGTTTCGCTATATATTGCGTTACAGTTTTTTGCGTTGCCGAACACGGCAGACAAAATACTGACAGCCCTCACATTGTTTGCGGTTGCATGGCAGGCAATAGAGATTGCACTGTGCTTTGTTGAATATGGTGCTATGCGCTTTCTTGAGAAAGATGAAGACGGTGACGGAGAGGTTGATCCAAATGCGGCAACTGCATCACACATGGTAACGCTTCTTGCACGCATTGCACTTTGGGGTTTTGGTATTATTTTTGTGCTTTCAAATCTCGGTATCGATGTAACCTCGCTTATAGCAGGGCTTGGTATCGGTGGTATTGCTATTGCGTTTGCGCTGCAAGGGGTGCTTTCTGATCTATTTGCTTCATTCTCTATTTATGCAGATAAGCCGTTTCGTATCGGTGATTATGTGGTGATTGGTACTGATGGGGGTACAGTTGAGAAGATTGGGGTAAAGACGACACGTATTCGGACACTACAGGGTGAAGAGCTGGTCGTAAGTAACGCTGAACTTACCACCGCACGTGTACAGAATTTCAAGAAAATGGAAGAGCGACGTGGAGCGGTGCAGTTTGGTGTCACGTACGAGACATCACATGACCTGGTGAAGCAGATTAACGGCATTGTAGAGCGTATTTTTGAGGCTATAGAAGGTGCCCGTCTTGACCGAGTGCATTTCACCGCTTTTGGTGATTCAGCACTGTTATTTGATGTGGTCTTTTATGTTGAGTCCGCAGCGTATGCAGACTTTCTTGACCGACAGCAGCAGTTTAACTTTGAACTGATGGATAAGTTTGCTGAATTAGGGATAGAGTTCGCATATCCTACTCAAATGGTGTATCACAAAGCAAGTGCATAGATTGGTATAGCAGATAACAAAAAACCGGCAGTCGCCGGTTTTTGTTAAGTCTTGTCTTCAAGAGTTTGCGAAGGCGAAGGATTAAGATCAAGCAGGCGAGATCGGGCGTGGAGCACTCTCTCGTAGTATGGTTCTTCAAGACTGGATCCCACAATGCGACCTGCTGTTGCTGCAAGGGCGCTTCGACCGTGCGATTGAAAGAGTGTTTTTAGTTCCTCTGTTGTGACTCCTTCAATTCTGCGTATATCGCCAAGGATTTCTCCAGTAGCCACAAAGTCGTCTTGTACATCGGACGGTAGTGTTTTCACAGCTTCCTGTTCAACTTGTGTGATTGAATACAAGTCTTGGACAGTGCGCTCTGCAAGTGCGTGGGCAAAACCTTCGTCAGAAACAGCACTTCCAAATGCTTGTCGAATTGTAAACGCAGCTTCGACCTCAAATGGTTGCCACATGTTGTTGTATGAGGCTATATGCGTACCACTTGCGGTAATTGCTTGTAGGAAGTCACGTGCGAGTGTGTCAGCATATTCACCATGTTGCGTAAGATCATCTACTTCTGCAACAGCTAAAATATTTGCGGCGGTAGGAAGATCTCCATCTATTCTGAGTGCCAGTTGAAGCTTGTTTAAGGCAGCGGTAATATACTCCGCTTGTGTGATATTAATCCCAAGTTCGCGTAATTGCTCCTGATAGTATGCAAACGGTTTAATCGTTTTGGTGTCACGTATGTCTTGATCAAGCTGATCTGCAATTTCAATAATATTGTCATTGGAGAGTGTTGGCTCTCGCTCTGGCGTGCTAGGAGAATGATTCTCCGCCGGTATCATTTCTTTCATGTTTTCAGTATAACACTTCACAAAAAGCCACAAGCTTGCTTGCAGCTTTATGTGTTACTCTAATTCTTTTTCAAGTATTCCCCGCAAGAACGGTTCAAGCGTTTCTTTAAATAATTTTGATCGATAGGGAAGGTTGGCACCAAGGTACGAATCGAGGGTAAAACCCGTTTCTTCTTGTATGGTTCGGTCAACGTACGACAGTGTGAGCGCACGGAGACTTCCGCTTCCAAACTGCTCATCGTCGCCTTTAGTTGAAATGATCCCAATGGTTTCACCGTTGGTATTTAATACTGGTCCTCCCGAGGAACCTTGTTCACCAACCGGTGAGCCACTGATGGTCATGAGGTCAGCAAGGTTTGAACCAAAGGTCATGAGCTCTGCAATACGGGTCCGTACTTTTACGGGAATGAGATCGACATTCAAATCGCCAGAGGCAAAAAGTTCTTCAGCAGGATACCCGGCTGCGTGTATGGGATCACCAATTGCATTAATTGAAATCAGTTCAGTATTGATTGCCAAAGCAGGGAAGTAGCGTGGCATTGGTTTATTGTTAAGGCCCGCAGTGACATACAAAAGTGCATAGTCACGTTCACCGGTGCCGCTTGGGTTCGGTGCATCAATCAGTGCTGCATATTTTTGTATCCAAGCTGGAGAGATGTATAAGAGGTCAGCTTTGTAGGTTGGTGTGGCTGGATTACCCGTGCGAATGATGCAGTCGGTGGATCCCTCAACCGTTTCCAAGAGGAGAAACTGTGCAACGTGTGCGTTGGTCAGGATAATGCCGTCAGGATTGATAAAAAAGCCAGTACCAGTGGTAGTACGTGTGTATGTGTCAGTGGTGTAGGTACAGAATATGTTTACCAGAGCTTCTACAGGGTCAGTAACATAGGTAGATGTGGCTTGGCTATTGATGACGTTACCTGTTTGATACGCAGCGTTTTGTAGAAGGATTTGCGGGATCGATTCATATGCAGAAGAAAGTTTTGCAAGTGTCGAAGCTTCTGACACAGCGTCTTCTTGTGTGAATAGTGATTCAACACCATCTGCAAGCGAGTTGGTGAGTGCTAGGTAGGCAGAAAAAAAAGCGATGAATAATTCTCCGAGGAATTGCATAATGCCCACATTGTATCATGGTGTTGTATTATTTGAACCTTTCTATATATATTGATACACTATTAATATATGGCGTATCCTGAGCTAAAAGCAAAAGCAGTAAAACTTCGAAAAGCAGGCTATTCGTACAACCTCATTTCAGAAAAACTGGATGTTTCAAAAAGTACCCTGCACTACTGGCTTGCGAAAATCCCCTATACACCTAATGAAGTAGTAAAAGCACGTATTGGAGCTGCACGAGCACGTTCTGGTGAAGTGAAGCACCAACAGAAACTAGCTTCGTATAAACAGGCACAAGAACTTGCGGTTGCAGATATTGGAACATTTACAGAGCGTGACCTGTTTATGCTTGGTCTTGGGCTATATATTGGAGAAGGGGAGAAAAATGAAGTAGTGGGAATAATAAATTCTGACCCAAGGATAATTGTTGCTTCTATGAAGTGGTTGCAGCAGGTTTGTGGTTTACAACTGGAAAATTTTACACTTGCAATACATCTGTATCCTGACAACAACATTGCAGCAAGTTTAAAATACTGGTCAGATATCACGGGAATTCCACGTACGCAGTTCGGCAAGACACAGGTAGACCGACGTGAAAATAAAAAAATGGCGAAACGTAGAAAATTACCACATGGCACTGCACACCTACGGGTAAAGAGTAATGGCAAAAAGGAATTTGGTGTGCTATTATCTCGCCGCATCCGCGCATGGATGGATATTGCATTAGATGTAAAAATATAGTTAAATACATCTCACTGCGGGATTAGTTAAATGGTATAATGCGACGCTTCCAACGTTGAGTCAGGAGTTCGATTCCCCTATCCCGCACACGTAAAATTAACCGCCTTCGGGCGGTTTTTACGTGTGTGGAATAGGGGCGCAGCTTTGCGTATGCAAAGCGTTGCACGAATCGAAAAGCTTTTGTGGGATTTCTGGAGCTTGCGAACAAACATATCCAAAAGGCTTCAATAGTCTGGGAGACTATTGAAGAAGGTTAACTAGTATTTTGAAGAATGATAAATACTGATAACCTGAACAGCGTCTGTAGGACGGACTGATCCTGTAAGGATCGATTTCCTTACATTAGAAACTTGCGCCAGGAGATAGCACCAGATAATGCTACTAATTCTAATAAGCGGGGTGCCACGAGCATGATAGCTACCCAAACCCTTGCTTTTCTCACGACTTTACGCTACTTTTCGTTACAGAAGGAGAGTTAATATGACTCATGAACATCAAGATAGTATTGATTCCAAATCTGCCCTCGATCGAGCAGTAGATAGTGTTGCAATACCTGAATTTACGAAACGTGCGTTGCGTGTTGGCTATATAGGACTTGTTGCATTGATAGTGTTTGCCGTGAGTATTTTCTACGGTTTCCCACTGGTGCAGACATGTGTGGAGACACAAGGTGCTATGTCTTGTGGAGATAAAGAGTACATTGTCGAAGCTCTTGCGTTTTTCTCTGGGCTACTTGTTCTTTTTGCACTACTGGCACTTATGAGCTTGTTGCCCCAACGTTTGCTGTGGGGTTGGGGTAAATCATTTCAGCTTCAAAGAGAGGCGAGAAAATAATTCTCGTGCTCGTTACTCAAACGACCCCAACGGGGTCGTTTTCTTTTGCTACAATACACCCATGGCAAAACTATACTTTTCATATGCTGCGATGAATGCTGGTAAGTCAACATTGCTCCTGCAGGTGGCACATAATTACCTCGAACGCGAAATGGCGGTTTATATTCTAAACTCGGCACTCGATAATCGTTTTGGTGCGCGAAAGGTCGCATCACGTATTGGTATCGAAAAGGAAGCTGATACGTTTGATCAAGAAAGTAATCTCCGACAGATGATCGATACACAGGAGCCGAAACCCGCATGTGTACTTATTGACGAAGCGCACTGGCTTACTGCAGAACAGGTCGAGCAACTTGCACGCGCGGTTGATGAGTTACGTATTCCTATATTGACGTACGGTCTACGGACTGACTTTAAGGGCGAACTTTTTTCGGGATCAGAGCGACTCCTGGCACTTGCTGACGAACTACGCGAAATCCGCACCGTCTGTGGCTGTGGCCGGAAGGCGATTATGACGCTGCGTACTGATGGAGAGGGAAATGTACTCGCAGATGGTCCACAAACACAAATAGGGGGCAATGAAGCGTACGTATCGGTCTGTCGTAATCATTGGCAGCAAGGAATCGACAGTGGGACAGTCAGCTACAGCTGATAAAGCAGAAATGTTATTCATACAAAGTAAAAGAGCCCCGGCCGAGTTCTGAAGTGATACGGATCACTTCAAAAAAAGAATAAAACCCCCGGCTGAGGGGTTTTATTTACTCCCCACAAATACCCCGCGGCGTAAGCCCGGGGATGGATGGAGTTTGCCTATCGTGATAGCGATAGGTGTTACGTAGCAAGCTACGTAACTTGG
>CAJXAG010000013.1 GCA_913050645.1 uncultured bacterium
AACTGGGAGAGATTTATTCATTATTTATTTTATTGTAAACACAATATGAAAAATACACTAACGCGAGGTTTCACACTTATTGAACTCCTCGTTGTGATTGCCATCATTGGTATTCTTGCATCAGTAGTACTTGCCTCATTAAGTACTGCACGAACCAACGCAGCAGGTGCAGCGTTTCAGTCTGAAGTAAAGGCTGCGCAAACAAACGCACTTGTAGATTGTAACGGAGGTGCTACAACCTTTGACATTGCTGCAGGAACACAAATGGCCGGATCTACAGGTAATTCATGCTCAGACTTCCTTACTGGAGTAGATGTTCCTGTTTCTGGGATAACTGGTGCAACACACAACTGTGGCGCTGACATCACAATTGATAGTGCAACATATACAGGTTCTGACTGTGGAGGGTAGTACACTGCCTACTATAGTGAAAACAAAAACTCCCCTTGGGGAGTTTTTGTTTTCACCAGGAGCGCCACCTACGGTGGCGCTCCTTTAGTGTACAATTGACTGCAATGGATCTTCTTCCGCTTTGGTACCAGTATTCAATTATATTTGTGTTTGGACTGCTTATTGGGAGTTTCTTAAATGTAGTACTGTACCGTTATCATACTGGCCGGTCTCTTTCGGGAAGTTCACACTGTCTCTCGTGTGGTACGTCGCTGCGTTGGTTTGAGCTTGTGCCGTTATTTTCATACGTAGCGCTACGTGGTCGATGTCGCACCTGCGGATGTACGGTACCGGTACGATATTTTCTGCTTGAGCTTGCCACAGCACTTTTGTTTTGGGTCGTATATATGCAATTCGGCATGAGTCTTTTGGGATTGCTGACCGTTGCGCTTGGTATTGCGCTTTTGATGATTACGGTCTATGACCTCTATCACATGGTTATACCAAATGAGTTGGTGATTGCTGTGAGTGTTTGTGCAGTGTTGTATGTTGCCCTAACACAGTATGAATACTTTTCTTGGATGGATCTCTTGGGTAACGTACTTGCAGCAGTAGGTGCATTTAGTGTGTTTGGTGGCCTATGGCTTGTTTCAAAAGGACGGTGGATTGGTTTTGGAGATGCAAAACTGGTACTTCCACTCGGGTTTATCCTCGGACCAGTAGGGGCATTTTCATTTGTCATACTGTCGTTTTGGGTGGGTGCTGCTATTAGCATTGTGCTTTTGTGTGCACCACGCGTGTATCACACGGTAACGCTCGTATGGTCTGCCACAACTAACCTACTGCGAACTTGTCCGCAGCAGAGCATAGTAAAATATAATAGATACCTTACAATGAAAAGTGAGGTACCATTTGCGCCATTTATGGTGATTGCATTTGCACTCGTTTACCTATGGGATATACAAGTGCTCGAGCTTATGATGGCCATTCTCTAGAGTATGAGGTTTGTTTTTTCACCACTACACAATACTACTAAAAAACAAAGCGGTTTTTCGCTGATTGAACTTTTAATTACCATCAGCATTGTGATTATGGTTGTTGGTGCAGTGCTGGTGAAAAATACCGGTTTTAATAGTACTGTACTTTTAAAAACCCAAGCACAAGAAGTAGCACTTGATATCCGTACTGCTCAACAGTATGGAGTAAGTGCGCGCGCGGATCGAACTGATACGGGTGCAGCGTATGGAATATATTTCAGTGCAGCTACGCCAGAATTGTATCAACTGTATCTCGATGACGATGGAGATCAGGTGTACGACACAGGCGAGGCTGTTGGTGCCGCATTTGTACTTGATGACCGCTTCATAATTAATGATATTTGTGTCGCAGGTACATGCGGTAGTAGTGAAGTTTCGATTGCGTTTCAGCGACCCGATTTTGATGCAGCAATTTATTATGCCGGAGGCAGGGCGACGCTGGTTGAAATTGTTGTTGTTTCACGCACCGACACAACGGCACAGCGAACTGTTGCTGTATATGAGACCGGACAAATAGCAGTCGAATAAGCAACATGTATATGGAAAGAAATCCACACACACAAAAGCTACATACTACACAAGGATTTACACTCATCGAAGTGTTGGTTTCTATTTCTATTTTTGTGATGGTTGTTGCTATGTCTGTTGGTACCGTGGTGGTTATGATTGACGCAAATGCAAAAGCACAGAATATACAGTTGGCAGCAACAAACCTTTCCTTTGCACTTGATAGTATGTCACGTGAAATTCGTACCGGAACGTTCTACTACGGCATCAAAGGGAATCCAACAGCCAATGCTTCCAATGGAGCAACACGAAATTGTCTAGGCTGTAGCGCGCTATCGTTTGTAGAAGCAGGGGGGTCACTCACTGGTGGACCGGGTGGCTGCGCCGGTGTTGGTGGCGGAGGGCGCATTGCGTATCGTTACAATAACACTGAAAACAGTATTGAGCGTCGTTTATGTGGAGGTTCGTGGGAGCCAATGACTGCCTCGCAGGTGATTGTTGATGACTTTAATATATCTGTGCAGCACAGTGATCGATGGGACCCAAGTGGTCGCGATGTGGTATCCCCGCTAGTTACGTTTTTTGTTGAGGCTCGCGTTGAAGGTGTTGAGGGTACTGGTGAGACGCTACAGCTACAGTCGTCAATAACACAGCAAGCGATTGATATATAAGATATGCAGTACACACAATTTACAAAAGGATATTCGTTGATTGAGACGCTTGTTGCAGTGTCGGTACTACTTATTGCTACGGTTGGACCTCTTACAATAGCTGCTAAAGGTATCCAGGTCGCACGAAACGCACAGCAACAAGTGACAGCCACTTTTTTAGCACAGGAAGGTATTGAAGCGGTGGTTGCAGCTCGAAATAACAGCATTCTTGCAGCATTTGATGCTGAGATTGCCGGTACCGGAGATTTGTCAGATAGTTGGGATTGGGTAGATGACCCGAGACTTGCCCCCTGTTTTGCTGCGGGATGTAATTTAGATTTTAAAGGTGCTGACACAACCAATCGTGTGCGCTCTTGTGCTTCAGGAGAATGTGCGGTGCATTATTATGATGGCGATTACGTGCCGTATGGAACTAATAATGCAGGTGTACCAACACCGTATACACGGGTGATTAATTTAACTGCGGTGGGCAGTGGTGAAGTGCGCATCACCTCAACAGTTTCGTGGAACTCAACGCTCTACCGGAGTGCTCCTGAGAGTGTGACGCTGCATAGTACAGTATTTAGTTTGTATGAGTAATTTTCCAAAAAACAACAAAAATGGTTTTGCGCTTTTGCTGGCGATAATGATCTCGGGCGTGGTTCTTACTGTTGGTATGGGGTTGCTTTCAATAACACTCAAGCAACTTGAGCTCAGCGGCAATGCGGTACACTCAGAACGTGCGTTTCAGGCTGCAGCTGCAGGAATGGACTGCTTACGTTATTTGCATAATACCCAGTTTGATAGCTTTTCCGAAAATGATCAGACGGTGAGTGTTGATTGTTTTGGACTTTCAGGGGTTACTATGCCCGACTTGCTTGATAGTAGCAATGGTGAACATCCGTATCGACAGCGTTTTCAAACACGGTTTGACTGGGATACGGGTGACACAGAGGTATGTATCCAGCTCGATGCGTACGTGCTGAATGCGGTTACGGAGGATAAGTTGTGGACCACAACCAATCGGGGTACGGTGAGTTGTGACGAAGGAGATATCTGTACGTTTGCGTTTGTACAGGCGAATAACGTTGCGTGTGCGGATGTCTCAAATAATACAAACGCAGTGATACGAGAACTTTCAGCTGAGTTTTAGCTTTTTCATGAGCTCCTTTGTGGTGTATGATTGTGGAACGATTGTAGATCACCATGGATAGTAACGAAACACAAAAACGCATTACACAGTTGCAAAAACTTATCGCACACCATCGCCAGCGGTATCATACTGATGACGCACCAGAGATATCTGACGAGGTGTATGACTCACTGATAGGTGAACTACAGCGACTTGAGGGTACAACCGATGAGACCGAGGATTCAGAAACGACAGTGGTTGGCGGGTCCGTTTCTGAAGCTTTTTCGAAGGTGACACACGCGGTGCGACAATGGTCGTTTGGGAATGTCTTTTCTAGAGAAGAGTTAGCGGACTGGGAAGCACGTTTATATCGCTTTTTAGACACGACACCAAAAGAAACAGAACTTACGTATGTGGCAGAACATAAAATAGATGGCTTAAAAGTCATTTTGACGTATAAAGCAGGTGAGCTTGTGCGTGCAGCTACACGCGGAAATGGCGTGGTGGGGGAAGATGTGACCCATACCGTACGTACAATTGCGGATGTACCACAAGTACTTACCCAGACGGTGGATGTCGTGTGTGTGGGTGAGGTATGGCTCTCACAAAAGGAATTTGAACGTATCAATAAAAAACGAGAAGTTTCAGGCGACTCACTGTTTGCAAACCCACGCAACGCTGCGGCTGGTACCTTGCGCCAGCTTGATCCAGCTGTGGCAAAAGAACGGAAACTCTCTATGTATGTGTACGATATCGATCTGTTTGATCCACACACAGAGCAACTATCTACTCCTTTGACACAAGAAGATGAGTTACAACTGCTGCAGACGCTTGGCTTTGCGGTAAACAAAAATCGCAAAGTTTGTGACACTATCGATGAAATCCTTTCGTTTTACACAACATGGACTGCAAAACGGGAGTCGTTGCCGTATGGTGTCGATGGAGTGGTTATTAAGGTAAATGAAATAGCGCATCAGAAGGCACTTGGGTACACAGCAAAGTCACCGCGGTATGGTACTGCCTTTAAGTTTCCTGCTGAGCAAGCAACCACTGTGGTAGAGGATATACAATTGCAGGTGGGTCGCACTGGGGTGGTGACACCGGTTGCACACCTCACTCCCGTTTTCATTGATGGCTCGACTGTTTCGCGTGCGACACTACATAATGAAGACGAGATCAGACGATTGGATGTGCGTATTGGAGATACGGTGGTGCTCGAAAAAGCAGGAGACATAATTCCAAAGGTACTTTCAGTGCTGATTGAGCTGCGCCCGGAAAAAACAAAACCATACGTATTTCCCAAAAAGGTAGACGGATGTGGTGGTGACGGTGCTATTGAACGCATTCATGGAGAATCAGCGTATCGTTGTGTCACACTCGACTCTGATCATCTGCATCGACAGCGTTTATATCATTTCGTATCAAAGAGCGCGCTCAATGTCGACGGGGTAGGGCCACGCATTGTAGACCTGCTTGTAGATCATGGGCTCGTTAAAACCTACGCAGATTTTTTTACACTGAAAGCGGGAGACTTGCGCGACCTACCCAGTTTTCAAGAGAAGGCAGCTCAAAATACAGTGGATGCAATTGCTGCTGCAGCTACAGTTCCACTGCATCGACTGCTTATTGGACTTTCCATTGAGCAGGCTGGGGAAGAGACGGCACGACTGATTGCGGAGCATTTTGGAAGTCTGGAGACTATTAGGACTGCCTCAGTGGAAGACGTTGCAGCAGTGCATGGTGTAGGGGATACAGTGGGTGCATCGTTGTGTGCGTGGTTTGCAGATGCTCACAACAGTGAGGTGCTCGATGACCTACTTCCGTGTGTGACAATCGAGAATCCAGCATCGGTAGCAACTGGTGCACTGCTTGGTAAAACAGTGGTGTTTACGGGGACGCTCCCAACGCTTGGGCGGGATGAGGCAAAAGACCTTGCGCGAAAACATGGTGCAAAGGTTTCAAGTAGCGTTTCAAAAAAGACTGATTATGTGGTGCTGGGTGCTGAGGCAGGGAGCAAAGAACAAAAAGCGATAGATTTAGGAGTGCAGACGCTCACAGAGGAGGAATTTTTAGATCTCATTTCCTAAGTAAAGCACCTGTGCTATTATGCCGGGATGGAAAAACAGGATATTTTACATCTTGCAAATCTTGCACGGATCAAGATTTCTGACGATGAGGTAGAAGCATTGCGAACCGACATTACATCGGTCCTTGAGTACGTGAGTGTGGTCAATGACATTGCAGCAGAGGCCGACCTTACCAAAGAGGTTGGAGCGGTGTATAACGTATTTCGTGAAGATGCGGTAACGGTAGAGCCAAATGCACATACGGAAGATTTACTTGCCGAAGCACCAGCAACCAAAGGTCGATTTCTAGCGGTGAAGAAAATTCTTAGTAACGACTAACTAGTATGATTGATACTATTGCAAAGATGCGTGCTGAGTTTATTGCGGGCACGTATACACCCACACAGGCGGTTGAGGATGCATTTGTGGTGATTGAAGAAAAAGATGGAGAGATTCACGCATTTTTAGATACCTACAAGGATGATGCGTTGGCACAAGCTGCAGAAGCTACACAGCGGTACGCAGCGGAAGGGGAGCATGCCCCTGAGCTTCTTGGGGTACCTATCGCATTGAAGAACAACATTCTCCTTAAAGGCAAGCGCGCAACTGGCGGGTCAAAAATTCTGGAAAACTATACTGCGACATACGATGCGACCATTGTAACGAAGCTAAAAGAGGCGGGGGCAATTATTGTTGGAGCAGCCAATATGGACGAATTTGCAATGGGAGGATCAACAGAAAACTCAGCGTTTGGTGCTACAAAAAATCCTGTAGATACAACACGTGTACCTGGAGGATCTTCTGGCGGCTCAGCTGCTGCGGTAGCAATGGGCGCAGTGCCTGTGGCTATTGGTACCGATACGGGTGGTTCTATTCGTCAGCCCGCGAGTTATTGCGGTATCGTGGGGTTTAAGCCAACATATGGGGCAGTGTCTCGATACGGACTTATGGCTATGGGCTCATCACTTGACCAGGCGGGACCACTGACGAACACAGTTGCTGATGCACAGGTGGTACATGAGGTCATGGCAGGGGATGATCCGATGGATGGTACGACAATCAAGGAAGATACGTATCCGGAAGTATCAGTGAAGGAGACATATACCATTGGGGTGCCACGCGATTTCATGAAGGAAGGGGTTGATCCTGATGTCATGGAAGCGTTTGAAACGCATATAGAGGAACTGAAGGCAGCAGGACATGCCGTGGTCGATGTGGAACTGCCGCTGTTTGAGAAAGGACTTGCCGCATACTATGTAGTGATGCCGGCAGAAGTATCCTCTAACCTTGGACGGTATGACGGTATTCGCTATGGACACTCGGCTGAAGGTGAAACATTGCTCGATGTGTATAAAAACTCTCGTGGTGAAGGTTTTGGTGACGAGGTAAAGCGACGTATCCTTCTAGGAACGTATGTGCTCTCGGCAGGGTATTATGATGCATTTTATGGAAAAGCTGAGGCTGCACGCGTGTTGATGCGAGAAGAGCTTAATGGAGTGTTTGCAAATGTTGACGTAGTGCTGACGCCGTCAGCACCAACGCCAACATTCACATTTGGCGACCAGTCTGACCCAGTGTCGATGTATAAGCAAGATATCTTTACGGTACCGGTCAATCTCACCGGTGTACCTGCTATGTCAATACCGGGCGGAACGGTCAGACGTGATGAGCATAACCAGCCGTGTGGGGAACAACAGCAAGGTGTAGAACTTCCTGTTGGGGTACAATATATAGCACCACATGGTGGTGAGTCTCGTCTCTTCGACCTTGGAAAGAAAATGTACGATAGCAAGCTATAGTTCTAGTTTTTGCTGAAAATCAGTACAGTGTGAGGCGAGTGAAAAAGTCCAGTGGACTTTCGCAAGAGGTTAATAGTTATTTTTTAAAATAACATTAACCTGAACAGCCTCTGTATGAGGAGTAGATTGTAGGAGTCATATTGCTATATGGTGACGTTCAATCTGAGAAGCACAACGAAGCAATGTGCGATTTTCACAGAAACAAGTATGCAGCCAGATGATAATGACATTGTCTATACTCAATACTCTCCCGACTTTCTCGGGCTCATTCGACGTATCGCTGAAGCTGTTTCAGGTAGCGACGTAAGTGCTGATGGATTCATGGCGACGCTCGCCACGTTTTGGGATATTTTTTCTGTCATTGCATTTTTGCTCTCGTTGCTTTTCATTGTCGGCATTATCTATTCATATATTCGCATCGGACAATTTAGCGAAATAGAGGCACAAAAAATGGCAGATGCTGAAGCGGCATGGCGTGCGAAGCATGGGCAGGAACCTGCAAATCGCCGATGGGCTGAGGTGCAAGAACATGTGCGGTCAAATACTCCTGGAGACTGGAAGCTGGCAATTGTAGAGGCAGACATTATGCTTGGGGAAGTGCTGCATGAGGCAGGGTATGGAGGCCTAACTATAGGTGACCAGCTGAAAAGTGCATCAGCGTCGAACTTCCGATCGGTGCAAGACGCATGGGATGCCCACAAGATACGTAACCGTATCGCGCACGAAGGTGCTGATTTTCAACTGACGCAGTCGATGGCCAAAGAAGCGGTCTATAAGTACCAGCGTGTGTTTGAAGAGTTCGGTGCAATCTAGATTTGCATAAAAGTAAAAAATAACGTATAGTCTTTGCTACCCAGCGGGGTGAGAAGTGAATACTTGGAACTTCGCAAGAGGTTAACAAATATTTTGACGTAAGGAGAAATATTGATAACCTGTACAGATCCTGTAAGGATGAGGAGAGGCACCTCATTAAAAACATCTGCAGTAGACAGCGGGGTAGAGGAGAGGTACCTCGGGAGGCTCATAGGAAACTGTGACCCATTGCAGTAATGCAGTGTGGAAAAATCTTCGAAATTGCTGGAACACCGTAAGAGCTTTGCTTGCTACAACGTGACTCGAGAGGGTGAGCGTGAACGCTTTAAAAAAGTAGAGATTCGGCAATCGGCAGCCAAGCCCTTCACGAAAGTGAACGGAAGGTTCAGAGACTATAATGAAGAATTCCTAATAGCATAGTTGCTAAGGAATATGGGATAGTCCATGCTCGTACGAAAGTGCGGGAATAGCAGAACCTCCAGACCCCGGTTCGATTCCGGGCCCCGCAACAAGATAGGACTCTTCCATTGGAAAAGTCGATAATAACCTGAATAGATACGACAAAGGAGCGGTTCCAAACCGCCCCTTTGTTTTATCGTAGGAAATACCATCTGGTAGAACCGCACGTTGTAGTTTTATTTGTTGTGTAACATTAATATCCTGCCAAACTCTTGCTAAGTTATTGATATTTTGTTTTGCATATTCCAACCTTGCTTCTAGATCAAGTTTTTCAATTTCTGACTCATTCTCAGATATCTTAAAAGCAGAGAGTTGTTGCTCAACCGCTGAACGCATCTCTTTGTATGTCGCCTTGTTTATATCTCCATCTGCTCGCATTTCATGAATACGCGCAAGTCGAGTGTTTAGTGCTGCTATTCGCTCACTGTAGCTATCTCGCTCTGTTGTAATCTCCTCTCTTCGTGCTTCCCAGGCTTTAATAACCATTGCGTTAAATAGCTCAGTATATTCAGGTATTGGTGTTACGTTCTGTAGGTACTCAACAAATGCTTCTTCTAATATAGATTTTTGTATAGACTTTCCGTACTCAGAACACTCTTTGTTTTTGCAATGGTAGTACTCATAGTATTTCTTGCGCCCTTTACTCTTGCTGCCTGTAAGATAACACTCACACGAAGCACAGCGTACAAACCCACGAAGAGGAAAAGCAGGGTTTTTCTGTACACGTGGCTGTTTATTCTTTCCGTAGCAATTTTTAACTTGTTGTATTTTTTCAAATGTTTCCAAGCTAATGAGTGCTTCGTGCGCTCCTTGGTACTCTTCTTTAGTCCACGGGTCTGTGATAATGCCCGCGTAATACTTATCCGACAGAAGATCACTCCAGCGTTGTTTATATAGAACCTTACCAGTGCGTGAAAATAGACCCCATTCTTTAGATAGTTTTTCTAACTCAGATATTGAGGTATTGCCTTCAGCATAAAGGAGCATGCCTTTACGCAGTAGAGATGCTTGTGGTTCATCGAGTATATCTGGTGATGTAACTCGCTTTGAATCCTTCTTTGGTCGCTTATAACCAAATTTAGAATCCCATATGTATAAACCTTTTCTCAATGATCCCTGCATGCCAGCAGTGCATCTCTGCTTTCTAATTTCATTTTCAAATTGTGCAAATCCTGCCAGTAAGGTTTCCATAAGCTGACCATGGGGTGTGTCTTCAATAAGCTCTGTAGCAGAGTGTATGGTGGTATTGTATTTTGCCAGCATTGCACGAACATTAAAGTGATCGTTTGTATTTCTAGAAAACCTGTCTAACTTCCAAACAATAAATGCATCAATGTTTTTGCTTTTTCCGCAATACTGTAGAGCTTTAAGAAACTCTGTACGATTTGCTGCTGTTGCAGATTCTCCACGTTCTATAAAGACCTTCTCTACGTTTATATTGTTTCTTCGAGCGTATTCTTCACAAGCTGAACGCTGACTATCTAAACTAGTTCCTTTTGTCTGTTCATGCGAAGACACTCGGCAGTAAATTATTCCTTTCATATTCTAAAACCCCTAAAGGGATGACTTGGGCTACTCAATACGCATACCAATGGCTGCCTTATTGACCAAGTCACCCCTCTAGGGGCTGTAGGTATAAAAAGACCACTGGTATTTTATGGTATTGAGTAGCATATTTATTATAAGTTGTTTTGCTAAAATTGCTACCTAAAATCATCAACATGACTCAAGTATCGTGTGATGAAATTCAGATGCCTTAAAATCGTTTTTTACCCTCGATTTTGGACGTCCATTGAGGTGTTTGAGAGCCTATCTAGTTCTGTAATTATCTCCTTTTCAATGTCTGCTTCATAGTCCTCCTTAGGAACTAACTTCAGGAAGTTTCTACGCACTGTCTTGTGGTTGTAGTTTCTGCACGTAATAGCTTCTGCTAAACAAACGTAAGCAGCCCAGTGAGGGTTATTTGTTGATATTATTCTAAATCTTCTCTCAATCGAGTTCATATAAGTTTTGATGTTTAAAGTATTTCTTAATAATGTGATCCAGTGTTTTGGACATCGTTGTTTTTCTTTCTTTGGAAAGTCTTTGTAGTCGTGTATGCGAAACGTCTGAAAAACGCACCAGCTTTGTTGCACGCCGTTTCTTTTTCTTCATTAGCTTGTTCTTATCTATTTAATTTTGTTTACATTTTTGTATAAGACTTTTGTTTCCCTCATATACTGCGTGGGATATAAAACTTCAGTATTCCAGATACTCACCACACTCTGTCAATCAGTCATCTTTCTCAGGGATGAATTGTTGTCTGACCAAAGTCATGGTGCTAGTTACAGATTATGTACAGGTGAGGTCCCCCGTTGAGAAGTCTTCACTCAGAGCGGGGAATTTGCATCTGTACACAATTTGTTATTTGGCCCATTTATTTCAAGAAGTGCGCCAATACTTCTCAATATCTGGTGTTTTTATTTAAAATCTATTGCTAGTGCATGCTCTACAAATACTTCTGCAAGTGTTTGTAGCTCGTCTCGCATATGTGCAAGTTCAGTATCACTAGTTTTACTAGAAAAATCTCTTGGTAGATACGCTCTACATTCTTCGATAGTTATATGTATGATATTTCTATAGTTAGAGCTAATAATAAAAAATCGCTCTTCGCGAGCGATATATATATTCTACAGGACCAGCTTCTTTCATATTTCACATGAAGTTATGAAATTACCCTTTGAGTGTAAGTTTAATACCAACATCTTTCTCTGTTGTAAGCGGATCGTATCCAAGCTGTTCAAGCAAAACTCGTCTTAGGGCACTGATGTATTTACTGATGGTTGGTGTTGAATGATCTGGTCTGTCTATGGCGTTTTTTAAAGTTTCATAGGTGGTTGTTTGTCCATGGTTTCGCAAGAGTGTTATAAGCATGAGTTTTTGTTGAATAGGGCACTCTAAAGGGGTGTCGTTGTATAGAACTGATCCGTTTGCAAACGCAACAAAACCTCCCACCTCTTGCAGTACTCTGTTTGCTGCCTCATCCTGTTCGAGTGCATCGACAAACTCTTCGTTTGCTGCAATAGATTCATTTAGATCAATGAGTTTGTTTCTCAAAATGTTTCCATTCAGGACAACATAATCTACACTCTGCTCATCTGGCGTTAAGACTAAAAAGCCGTTTTTGTCATACACTTCGGGTTCGCTGGTTGAGGTGTCTGGGTGTTGCACTGTATTACACACTAAGATTGCCCCTATCTTTTCAAGGTCGCCAATGATTGTATTTAAAGCACTCATCTGCATTCCTAACTTTGTGTTAGTTATTGAAAACCAATCTTCAGGGCTTTCAGGGTCTTGAGATTCAGGATTGAGTGTTATGTACCGATCATACATATACGTAGCGATTTGATGGTAGTTTTGGATGAAAGACATTATTGTCATCATATATGGGAGGCAGTCTTTTGTCACGAATAAAGAGGCAAGAGTATCTACTTTTTAGCTATCCGCAGTTAGACTAATTTTGCAACGTTAGCTATTGCTGCTAGAATTGCAAAGACAACTAGTCCCGAAAGGGCGATGCCTAACCCACCTAGATTAGTCTGGTGGTATGGCAAAAATCGTAACAGACAGAGAACCCGTCATTTGGGGCGTCTGTTACGTTGCGTGGGGAAACCTGCGTAGTGGATTCGTCCATCTCAAGTGGCGGGCTTTGTGTTTTTACATAAATGACCGCCAACATATAATCATTTAGTATATTGCATATGAGAAATGTAAAAATGAATAGCGGGTTTGCTTTTGTTCCTTTTTTATATCTTGCCGGAGCTCTTATTGTGGGTGCGGGGTTCGGCGCAGCTGTTGTGACACAAAATAGTTCTGATGAAAATATTTCTGCTGAAAGTGAGAATATCGTCAGTGCTAACATGGACGCAGAAAGAGAAAATAGTACAACCTCCTCCTCTGAGGAGGTGCTGAATAGCAGCAGTACTCAAGTGGTAGATATAGTTTCTGTATTAGATACGAATACAGAAATGTCAGTAAATACAAATACCAACTTCACTAAAACCGAAATCGACTTAACTTCAGAGATTGTGCAGATGGATCATGTGAAGGATGTTGAATCAAATATTATACAAACGAATGATGTGACGAAGTGTGAAGCAGAATACAAAAGCGTGACGAGTCAGTCAGAGTCTCTGGGTGTTCTTTTAGATGAGATAGATGATCTTATGGATACTATTAAAAATAATAAAAAAGATGGAGAGAAGTCTTGTAAAGATAGTTATGATTATGAAGTAGAGCGTATTGAGTCGCAGTGGGAAAGCGATTTAAATTATTATAACCAGCAAGAAGATTGGTACAGTTCAAATCAGGGTCTCTATAACTTAACAGAAACAGCTGACAGCAATAAGCAATATCTAGAGGAGGAATACGAAAAAATTAAAGACAAAAAACAAGCTGCCCTTAAATCTGCAAAATCTGTATATAGTTCCTGTAAAGATCGTTACGAGTGGGACACAAGTTATGAAAAGGAGTTTGATGATTTATATTCAGACCAAAAGAGTATTATAAAAAAAGTCACTAGTAACAATGCGTGTGAATACGTAAATAAAATGAAAACTCTTTTTTCTGAGGCAGAGAGACTTAAATGGAGTCTTGTGATCCCATTTTAGATTATTATGGACTCTATTACTTGGGCTATTATTGCAGCAGTGCTCCTCTTTGTGTTTCATGTTGGTGTAGGTAACGCAACAGGCAAAGAAATGTTTAAGGTTATATTGGGCATTATATTGTTTTCTATCGTTGCTGCGTTAATGTTTGGCGGCGGTTCAAATGGTTCTTCGCAAGGAGAGTATCGTGAGGGTGGCTGTGGTAAGCATAATGAAAGGTGCTAGCTTTTAGTTTGTCTTGGGTAAATCTGAAGACCACTTAATTAAATTTACTTCAAATAGAATAAGTTTTATACTGGCTACATGCGAGAGGTTTCGATAACTAACAAGAGTATTGATCGTGTTGGTTTACCAAAGGATTATAGAGCTGCAATTTGTCAGTATCTATGGAATGGTTTCGAGGCGGGTGCAACTGAAATCAATGTAAACTATAAAATAAACAAAATTGGTGCTCTAGAGCGTTTTACTGTAGAAGATAACGGTGCTGGAATAAATCACGAGGAGTTACCGCAAACTTTTGGGGTGCTACTTGATTCACAGAAGAAAAATAGAAAAGAGCTTTCTGCTATACATGGTGGGAAAGGTGTTGGTCGACTTTCATTTGGAGTTTTTGCTGCGGGAGCTGAGTGGCATTCTGTATATGAGGTAGATAAAAAGAAGTATAGTCATGTCGTAGCAATAGAAGAGGATCAAAAAAATGGTTACGATATTATCCAAAAACCAAAAGAAACTAATTCTAAAACTGGTACAAAAGTTAAGTTTCTGGGAGTTAGTTCTATTACAGGTGAAGATCTTGAGTCGGAGAAATTTAAGGAGTATCTTAGGTACGAATTTTGCTGGTTTCTTTTTCTCAACAAAGCAAATGGTTTTAAATTAAAAATAAATGGCAATGAGCTTGAATACGAATCGGTTATAGCAGATTCGGAATCGAATGTGGTAACGGTCACAAAGGGCGATGATTCAGCAATGTTTACCTATACTTATCTTCGCTGGAAGGGAAAAGTAAGTGAAGACTCCTATTATCACTACTTATCCAGCGGTTTGAGTGAGAGTTATCGAATGCATACTTCTTTTAATAAATCTGGAGGTGGTGCATACGGCTTTACACATAGTGTATATGTTGAAAGCGATTTTTTTGATGATTTTTATTATGTAGATAATAAAGACTCTAAACAGCCAAGTATCCTTGAAAAGAAAAATCAGAATAATCCCTTGTTCCGAGAATTGAACAAAGAGCTAAATAAGGTTCTCACCCAAAAGCGAAAAGAATTTTATCGTTCTAGTGCAGATCAAATTGTTAGCGACTTTGAAGAAAAGGATGTATTTCCCGTTTTTGAGAATAATAAGTACGAACAGGCACGAAAAAAGGATTTGGAACAGGTTGTTAAAGAAATATATGTGGTAGAGCCATTAATTTTTGTTAATTTAAAACCTCAACAAGAAAAAGCCATACTTGGGATGTTGAATCTGCTTTTGGATACCGACGAGCGAGAAAACTTACTAATAATTATTGATAGCATTGTCGGTGACTTGAAAAAAGATGAGCGTGAACAGATTGCAAACATACTCAAGAAGACAACCTTTTCAAACATAGTCCGTACACTGAAACTAATTGAGTCTCGGTATGAATGTGTTGAGGTCTTAAAAACCTTAGTTTTTGACCTAAAGAAATTTACAACTGAACGAGATCACATTCAGAAAGTTATTGAGGCGAACTACTGGCTATTTGGTGAGCAATTTAGGCTGGTAAGTGCAGATCAGACTTTTGAAGTGATGTTAAACAACTATCTTGCTCTTACTGACGAC
The DNA here is from genome assembly GCA_913050645.1 of uncultured bacterium. Lineage (GTDB taxonomy): Bacteria > Patescibacteriota > Minisyncoccia > Phycocordibacterales > UBA918 > OLB19. Next base: position 15,306 of record CAJXAG010000013.1, read on the forward strand.
GGTGAAATATTGAAGAGTAATATGATTGTGAGTGACAAAGAGGCAAAGAGAAGGCCAGATATATTTTTATGTCGGAAGAAGGTGGTTCCCAGTGATGATATGAGTGATGAGATAGAGCAGAATATTTTGGTCGAATTAAAAAGACCAGAGGTAACAATTGGGACAAAGCAGTACAGGCAGATTGAAGATTATATGAATTACATAATGAATCATGAGCAATTCAATACTCAGCTCCAAGACTGGAAGTTCTTTATAGTTGGAAATGAGCTTGCACCTGAGATTAAAGAAAAGTACGATTCTTTTAAAGAAAAAGGTAAGCGTTTTCTAGTTAATCACATTGGCCGTTTGGAAATATATGCAATGACCTGGGCTGATCTTTTTAAATACTTTGAGATTCAACATAAGTATCTATTTGAAAAGCTCTCCTTTGATAAAAATGCTTTAAAAGAAGAACTAGATTTGAAAGGAATAGATTTGAGTAAAGAGTCTTCTACCAAACTTACTCAATCAATAGTTGAATAATGTAGGTGGTTATCTGTTGTCTTTTACATATCATAAATTGTGAGAGTGGTATTTATACATAGGACAAAAGCATAATGTCCCCATACCCCCCCCGTGCGGTATACTGAATTTATGAAGAAACAAACAAACAAGGCTGTTGTTTTTGTTAAAACTTATTATCTGGACATTGCTTTTCAGATTGCTGTTTTTATAATCCTTCAGCGTTTACTTGAAGAGTGTCGTCTTGCTGTTGGATGGGGGCGTGCAGATACTCTTTGCGAGACTGACTACACTTTAATAACTGGTATCCTAATAATTTCCGTTGTGCTTAATACTGCACTACGTAAGTATTTGAAGAATAAGAAAAGTAACTAAAACTGCATTGTTTTGAGGTCTTCTAGTAATTGATTCCAATGTTGTCGTATCTCTGCAACAACAATAAGAAAACGTCCCTTTTGGGACGTTTTCTTATTGTTTGGCTGCGGAGGTCAGAACGTGCCTTGAGGCACGTTCGTCGGAATCGAACGAGCGCAGCGATGTCGTTAGACGAGCGAGCTGGGGTCGAACGTACTTAGTATAATCAAAGCGAAGCGCATGATTATGCTTAGTAACGTGTGACTCGATTCCGGGCCCCGCAACAACAAAACAAAAAGCGCACGAAGTACACTTCGTGCGCTTTTTGTTTCATGTTATAAATATCCCTATATGCAATGTGTAATTTTAGCTGCGGGGAAGGGGTCACGCCTCGCACCACTTACAGATGAAAAGCCAAAACCATTAGTAGAGGTGTGTGGCAAACCACTGTTGGATCATATCGTAGAAGCACTCCCAACAGCGATTACGGAACTTATTATTGTTACCGGATACAAAGGGGAGATGATTCGTGAATACTGCGGAGAAAATTTTCACGGACGTCCAGTGAAGTACGTAGAGCAAACAGAAATCAACGGTCCCGCAAAAGCGCTCTGGCTTTGCGAAGAAATGATTAACGGTCGCTTCCTCTTCATGTTTGCAGACGATATCCATGGTGCAGACGATTTAGCACGTGCGGTGTCGTTTAGTCGATCCATCCTTGCAACTACCAGTGATCATCCTGAACGTTTTGGAGTACTTGTGCGCAACCCTGACGGAACGATTGCAAAGATGGTTGAAAAGCCAGAGTTTCCACCTTCAAACTTGGTGGCGACAGGGCCAATGGTGCTTGATAAAAATATATTTGACTACAAGCCTGAGGCACCGATCAATGATGAATACTTTATGCCTGAGGTGATTATGCGCTACAAGGAAGCGTATCCTATCGCAGTAGTTGAGGAAGATCTCTGGATTGCGATTGGATACCCGGAAGATGTAGAGTATGCAGAGAAGGTTATTTGTCCGAGTGTCTAAGCTAATTTCATCAATCAACTATGCAATGTGTCATTATTTGTGCAGGAAAGGGGACGCGTATGCTCCCGCTTACAGAGAGTACGCCGAAACCACTGATTGAAGTGTGTGGTAAGCCTATTTTGCAACATGTTGTTGAGGCACTTCCTGAAGAAGTGACAGAACTCGTGCTGGTTGTTGGATATCTACAAGAGCAGATTCGTACACACTGTGGGGAGACATATCTTGGGAAAAAAGTAACATACGTTGAGCAAGAAAATTTCTCTGGTGGTACTGGCGATGCGCTGCTGTGCGCGAAGGGGGTACTGACAGATCGTTTTCTTTTTATGTACGCTGACGATATTCATGGAGCCGCGGCATTGAAAGAGGCAGTGCAACATGAGCACGCGATTCTTGCAACACATTCGGAATCGCCGGAGCACTTTGGGGTATTGATACAAAATGAAGACGGTACACTACAGGGTATTATTGAAAAACCAAAAGACCCACCGTCAAATTTCATCAACATTGGTGGATTTGTGCTCGATACACATATTTTTGAATATACCGTTGCGGTTTCAGAGGAACATGGTGAGCTTCTTGTGACTGATATGTTTACACAGTATGCACAAGACTACCCAGTGGATGTAGTCCCACAGGATCTCTGGATTCCGGTGGGGAAGCCTGAGGATATAGAAAAAGCGGAGGTGGTACTCTGTCCAGAAAAATAATAGATATATTACCATAGTTTTGTGGTAATATATCTGTATGGCTAAGTTCGAAAAAAGAACAGAGGCGCACAAGCTCCGATGTTCCGGAAAGAGTATAAAAGAAATCGCTGAGCGGTTAGGTGTTGCGAAAAGCACAGTAAGTTTGTGGTGTAGAGATTTGCAACTTACAAAGCAACAAGAAGAATATCTCAAAAAACGTATGTACGAGGCAGGTCATGCTGGTCGCATGGCCGGTGCTAAAGCCATGCGGCAGCAAAAGAAGGAACGTATGATGGTGGCGAAACAAAATGCTGCCTGTTTGTTGGGTGAGATACAGGTAAGAGAGCGTTTATTCCTTGGTCTGGGATTATATTGGGGTGAAGGTGTAAAAACTGATCAAAGTACTACTGCTTTTGTTAACTCTGATTCCCGGTCTGTATATTTTATGAAGTGTTGGTTTGCAGAATTTTTTGATGTTGATGAAGGTCAATTTAATCCATATATTTTTATTGCAGAAAGCCACAAAAACAGAGAGATGACCATTAAGAAATTTTGGGCGAAGGAGCTACGTTTGCCGGTTGAACAGTTTCGTAAATGTATATACTTAAAGCAGCAGCATAAAAAGAAGTACGAAAATCGTGAGAGTTACTACGGAACATTATCTCTGCGTATTAAAAAATCAACCAACATCAAATATCAGGTTTTGAGCATGCTAGAACAGATGAAAGGAGGCTTTTGAGAGGACTGGAAAAAAATAGATTATTTTGCTATGCTGTCGTTCACTTGCCGATGTAGCTCAGTTGGTTAGAGCGTTTCACTCATAAAGAAAAGGTCACAGGTTCAATTCCTGTCATCGGCACAAAATAACAAAACCCAAAGCGTCAGCTTTGGGTTTTGTTATTTTGTGGGACCAAAGGCGGTTAACTGCAATAAGTATATGGTCAGTGCTATTACCTGTAATATGATAAACTTTAGACAGTGCCAATTAAGAAAAATATTAATAATGACTTTTTCAAAAACTGGACTCCAGAAATGGCATATGTCTTAGGATTTTTCTTTGCTGACGGTTCGTATGATGTCAATAAAAACGGTGGTGAGTATTTTAGCTTTCAAATTGTCGATAGAGATTTGTTAGAAAAGATAAAAAAAGTAATGGACTCGGATCATAAAATATCTGTGCGCAAACGAATTAAGTTATCGGAAAGTACTCAATATAGAGTTCAAGTTGGAAGTAAGAAAATGTGTGCAGACTTACGTCGCGTGGGTGTTACAAACAGAAAAGCATACACAGCAAAGTTCCCCCATGTTCCCACCGGATATGTAGAGCATTTTATACGGGGTTACTTCGATGGTGACGGGAACGTATGGAGTGGTCTGATCCACCCACATCGCACTAAGCAGACCATGACCCTGATGACAGCGTTTACTTCGTGTTCCAGTTCTTTTCTTGAAGGTTTACAAAATACTTTGGTAGACTTAGGGATGGGTAGAGGTAGCTTGTTTAAGCGTGGAGGTGCATATAGGTTGCAATATAGTGCAAAAGACTCTATAATCTTGTTCGATCTTATGTATGGAAGGCCTGTATGTAGGGGATTGTTTCTCGAAAGAAAGAAAAAAGTCTTTGAGAAGTTTATAGAAAGTAAGAAATAATTGCGGAGGTAAGAGAAAACTTTCCCCCGCTGCATTCGGACAATATGAAAGCAAGCTTTCATTTGCTCCTCATTTGCGGTGGTAGCTCAATCGGTAGAGCACTCGCCTGTCACGCGAGAGGTTGCGGGTTCAAATCCCGTCCACCGCGCAGTTAGTAAAAACCACATCCCGAAAGAGTGTGGTTTTTACGTTACGAGCGTGTGGCGGGAACAGTGTTACGACACTGTTCTCGAGGGATTTGAAAAGGTTGCCTAGTATTTCTGAAAGAAATACTGACAACCTGTACTGAACATGTAATGTTCAAATCCCGTCCACCGCGCAGTTAGACAAAATACAAAACCACTTCACTTCAGTGAAGTGGTTTTGTATTTTAGAAAGCAAACTGCTTTGCTTTCGTGTCTAACTGCGAAGCGGAGTCATGTCGCTTGCGACAGACGAGCTGGGGTCGAGAACACTTAGTACATTCTGAGTGAAACGAAAGAATATACTTAGTGATTCGTGACCAGTTAGAAAGCAAACTGCTTTTGTCGCTGCTTCCACTATCACCATTACGTAGCTTGCTACGTAACATGCTACGTAGCACTATAGAGCTATATGAAAAAATATATACGCAAAGCAACAAGAGTAGGTAAACGAAGTATCGCTGTGGTAATTCCCGCTGATATTGTTGACGAACTATCTATTCGCGAGAAGCAAAAGTTAACACTCCGTAGATCTGGCGGAAAAATTATTATCGAAGATTGGAAGAAATAATGTGTGTATGACTTTAACAAAACCACAACTCTTTTTATTAGCAGTAAACGTCGTTTCAGTGCTTGGGTTCGGAGCTTTTTACTTGCAAAAGGCAAACTACGAGTTCCTTGCGTACGCTGCGTCTATTGTCGTTATTGTAGGTGTGCTATATGGAACGTTACGTCACACAAAGTTTCCGACGTATATCATCGCTGGTATTACCATTTGGGGAATTCTCCACATGATGGGAGGTAGTGTGCAGGCTGCTGATGGCGTGTTCTATGCATAGCGTATCTTCCCGTTCTTCGATGGGGGAGGAGATTTTTACATATTAAAAATGGATCAGGTTATCCATGCGTTCCTCTACGGTGTGGTAGGGCTTATGTTTTTGCATCTCCTGAGAGAGGTGATAGGTATCAAAACACATACTGTTTTAGTTGCCGCAATCGCTATCTTTGCTGCATCTGGTTTTAGTATTCTCAATGAAATCATTGAGTTTTGGGCGGCGGTAAATATTCCTGACAATGGTGTGGGTGGCTATTACAACACGGTACTGGATATGATCTTTAATTTACTCGGGGCTGTCCTTGCGGTGGTGGGGTACGGTATATATGAAAAATTGAAAAATAAAACAATATTTATATAATACTCAGTACGCCACCTTAGCTCAGTTGGTAGAGCGATGCACTCGTAACGCATAGGTCGACAGTTCAATCCTGTCAGGTGGCTCATATTTCCAAATAAAAAACTTCGTGATATCATCTGTGCTGCAATACAGGAATTGCAAATCGGAAAGATGCCATCTTAGCTCAGTTGGTAGAGCGCACCCATGGTAAGTCGCATTGACTTTTGCCTGCTGCCCTGGAAACAGTGCATATGTACCTGAATAACGGTTAAAAGCCAGAGTATGGTTCAGACCGTGGCACGCAACAGTGCGGGCCCGAACGACTGACAAGGGACGCTACGTTCATTTTTATGGATATGCGTAATATACAGTCTAGTCCCTCGATATTACTTTTTATAAACGAGGGTGTAAGCGAAGGGTGAGGTCAACAGTTCAATTCTGTTAGATGGCTCAGAAACAGAACAGCCCGTTAGGGCTTTTTCTGTTTCTGAACCATCTCGTAGCGCAAGTGTTGTGAACGCAACACGAGCAGAGATTGAATATCTTTTGTATTAGGTTTTGAGCTTTGCAAAATAGGTGTATTGAAACTGTAAGCTTCAATCCCGCAAGACATCTCCAATTATCCCAAGCCACACCAGTTTTGCATGTGAACATGCTTTATACTATGACATATGTTTATTACATTTATTACCCCGAGCAATAACAAGTGGTATCTCACTGTTACAGCCAGTATCTTTACAGTAGTAGCAATCGCTCATTTAGCTTTGATCGTGCTACAAATGCCAGCAACGATTGGTATCTACACCGTACCGTATGAAGTAAACGGTTTACTAGTTGTTGTCCTTGGGTATTTAGCGACACGTGGCTTTATGGCTGCACATCGTTTGTAAAAGCGGAGTTACAACAAAGGGCGACCTGCAAAGCAGGTCGCCCTTTGTTATACTCTGTACATGAAAACCATTGAACTTACCGCAGAAAATATCGATCAGTGTATGGAAGACTGTTTGGAGCTACAAGGTCATTTAGTAAAAGGGGTCGATGGCATTAATGCTGATTTAATGAAAGCCACAGCAATTGATTCGCATGGCTATTTTCTGGGGATTTTAAATGATAATGGAAAGTTGGTTGCGATGGGTTTGGTAAGTAAGGTGGTTGATCCTGTTCGAGTGATTGGGTACATCAACAACATAGTAGTGCATCCTGACGGACGCGGACAGGGATTGTTTGGTGTCATTATGGATACGCTTGAAGCAAAAGCAAAAGAGTGGGGGTGTACTCGTATGGAATTGACCTGTTCTCGTGAGATTGTTCAGGGCATGTATGAGAAACGAGGGTACACAAAAAAAGATACAGGTTTCTTCTATCTAAAGCTTTCATAATGACCAAAGATACACAAAACCGTATTACAGAAATCGAAGCAGCAATGATGCTGCCTGACTTTTGGAATGACTCACAAAAAGCACAAGGGATGATTAAAGAACTTCAGGAACTGAAGGATGCGGCTGAAGGAAAAGGGAAGTACGATCGCAATAACGCGGTGATTACTATTGTGGCTGGTGCAGGAGGTGACGACGCCGAAGACTTTGCGCGTATGCTCGTTGAGATGTATCAAAAGTACGCAGAAGGCCAAGGATGGGGTGTGATGGTGCTTGATAGTAACGCAAACGATCACAACGGCTATCGCAACATTACCTTTGAGATACTGGGTAAAGGTTCGTATGGAGTGTTGCAGAGTGAGTCAGGGGTACACCGCCTGGTGCGTATTTCTCCATTTAATAGCAATGGAAAACGACAGACATCGTTTGTGTTGGTGGAAGTTTCACCGCAAGTTGATGATGTGAAAGAGGTGGAGCTCTCTGAAGATGATCTGGAAATAAGCTTTGCACGTAGTGGTGGTGCTGGTGGGCAAAACGTAAACAAGCGTGAGACTGCGGTGCGCATCGTGCACAAACCGACCAATATCTCCGTCCATGTTTCTTCAGAACGATCGCAACAACAGAATCGCGAAAAGGGTATGAAACTTCTTGCGGGAAAGGTATTTGCGTTTAACGAAGCACAGCACAAGCGAGAAATGCAGGGCCTATCGGTGGAGAAGTCAGTGAAAATTGAGTGGGGGTCACAGATACGTTCGTATGTGCTGCATCCGTATCAGATGGTGAAGGATCACCGTACGAACACAGAAACAAGTCAAGTAGATAAGGTGCTCGGAGGAGGTATCCAGTTGTTTTTGGACACAGCACAGGAACTTTAGTAGAATAGTCTAGTTAGCTTATGATTTACTTTGATAATGTATCGAAAGTGTACAGCGACGGACGGTCGACGGCACTGGAGGGTGTATCGTTTCAAGTAGCACCGAAAGAATTCGTATCTATTGTAGGGCACTCTGGTGCAGGGAAGACTACGCTCCTGAAGATGCTTATTGCAGAAGATAAACCGACTGATGGACAGGTTTTTTTTGAGTCACTTGATGTGCATCAGATACCTCGCACAAAGTTACCGAAGTA
>CAJXAG010000014.1 GCA_913050645.1 uncultured bacterium
GCAGCCGGTCCCGACTAAACGCGATATAAAAAGCAACACCACCATACTCCAATCGATTGGAGTATGGTGGTTCTTACGTACGTGAGTGTAAAAGGAAAGGTCTGCTGACAATCCAAACAGCTTCTGTAGGAAGTGTCCGTAAGAAAAACCACACAACCTGAGGATTGTGTGGTTTTTCTCTGCATTGCTACAGGCCTGTGGACTTGTAGCATACGCATGATCGTGTGAAAAGAGACTTGCAACACACCAGCATGGTACCTCCGAACTGGCATGTTGCACTTTCTGTGTCTTAGTGATGCATTCATAACTAGAATCCATCCCAAAGTAAATGGCTTGAAACTTGATTCATAATTCGAGCGAAAAACATGGTGGAGTCTGAACCAAACTAATGTTTGATGAAGATGAACCATGGTTTTGTAGCCGAATTATGGAGTAAGGTTCTGCCAAGCAGTCAATTTTCATTCTTGATGAAAATTGATGTCAGGTGCTGTATAAGCGGTTTACTTTGGGATGGGTTCTATACCATCTTATTGGTTATGACGTGTTAAAACAGTATTTCTTTCATATAAATAAGCGCCCATGGGCGCTTATACTTCTTTGTGATATTTCCACCAGCACTGTGTTCCATCTGCTTCTGTAAGTAGTACATGGTCATACAGTGCTTGGGTGTCAGCGTCGTTTGCATAGCGAACGATCGTTAACTCTTTCTGTGCGGTACCGTCAGGTACAAAGGCCCGGTCTCCCGTAATGCTCGCGATAAATCGACTCATGTTCGTCTCCCTTGCTCTATATAGTAGAACATGAGCAAGGTGGTAAATGTTGCGCCATACAATAGGGTTTTAGCATATTGCTCTCTACCTATATATGTGGTACTTTTGTGCCGTTATAAGTAAGTTTTTGAAAACAAATGTCAGAAACAACAATGCCAGCAGCTGAGGCAGCAGAGCGTAAAAGTTACGAGCTTGCCTTCCACGTACTTCCAACAGTTGCTGAAGGGGAAGTGTCAGGTGTATTTGACGCAGTCAAAGCACTTATTACTACAAACGGCGGTGAACTCTTTGATGAGGAAGCGCCAGAGCGATTCGATCTTGCATACGAAATCGTAAAGCATATCGAAGGAAAGAACCGTAAGTTCCAGAGTGCATACTTTGGATGGGTGCGCTTCAATGCTCAGGCACAAGCAATTGCGGAGGTGACGCAAGAGCTTGAGGCAGATACAAACATTCTTCGCTACATGGTGCTTAAGCTTACGAAGGTAGAAGAGGAAAATCCGTTCCGATTCCACGAAGCACTTGCTGCAGAAAAAACGGTAACAACCGTTGAGGAGTCAGCAGTTGTACCAGATGTTACAACAGTAGAAAAAACTGAAGAACCAGTTGAAGAAAAGAAGGAAGAGGAAGAAAAGACTGAAGAAGCTACTGAGGTAGACCAAAAGGAGATTGACCAAGCACTTGAGAAGTCAGAGACTTAAGTGCATCTTGGATAACACCTTGTGATGGGGTAGGATAGAAGGACTAACTAACACAACGATATGTACTTAAACAAAGCAATGATCTACGGCAATCTCACACGAGATCCTGAGATGAAAGCGCTTCCAAGCGGTATGAACGTAACATCGTTCTCGCTGGCGACCAATCGTCGCTACAAAGACCGTGACGGAAACTATCAGGACGCAGTAGACTATCACAACGTAGTAGTCTTTGGCCGACAAGCAGAAACAGTCAATCAGTATCTTAAGAAGGGTTCAGGTGCGTTCGTAGAAGGACGTATGCAGACTCGCTCTTGGGAGAAGGATGGACAGAAACACTATCGAACAGAAATTGTTGCTGATCGAGTACAGTTTGGCCCACGCCCGGGAGGCGGTGATGGCGGTGCTGGAGCAGCTCCTGCTGCAGCAAGTACTGGAGGTGATACGCCAGCAGCACCGGCTACTCCAGATTACCCAGAAGAAGACATCAATCCAGAAGACATCCCATTTTAAGAATTAAAATATAACGAATCTGCTTCGTTGTGCTGCAGTAAAATATTTTTCAATGTACCACCACGTACACCTCAAAATATTTTCTTTGCACGCCTCGCATATCCGTCATCTTTAATCCTTAAAATCTGTTGGAAACTTGAAACTTTACCAGCGGTTCTAGCTTAAGAACTAATAACCAAAGACTAACCATGTCAGAAGAAACACAGAAATCTACACTGAACAACCACATCGACTACAAGAACATCGCGAAGCTTAAGGCAAACACAAACCCTCACTCACGAATGTACAACCGACGTCGAACAGGTATGACCGCTAAAGCTCAGCGAAACTTTGCACGAGCAACAAAGCGAGCTCGGTTTATGGCTTTGATGCCGTACATCCAGCATTAAGCCTAAAGTTGAGAAATATACCCAATCTGCTTTGTCAGATTAAGAAAAAAGACCCTCACTGGACTAAAGTCCCACTCGGGTCTTTTTTCTTATCTTCCTCGCATCCCGGGCATCTTCTCAACTTTAGGAGGTGGCACAAAAAGAAAAAGCGGGTCCTTCCAGGATCCGTTTTTTATAATACATACGTCATTGCGAGCCCACAGGCGAAGCAATCCAGAAAAAGTTTACACTTTACTCACTCGTTCTGAGTACAGGCCGCTCTCGGTATTCACCGCAATCACGTCACCTTGGTTGATGAACTGAGGTACCTGTACCAAAAAGCCAGTTTCGAGTGTCACTTCTTTGGTGGCACTACTTGAGGTGTTGCCTTTAACCGCATCAGAAGCTTCTTTTACTTTCAGCTCTACCTTAATAGGGGTGAGGATGCTCATAATCTCTTCATCAAAAAGTATTGCTTCTACAACACTATTTCCGGTTACAAATTTTGCGAGGTCACCTACAACAGCTTCATTGAGGCTGAAGCGGTCGCTTGGGTCAGTAGGGGAACAAAACCAATATTCACCACGGTTTTCATAGAGAAACCTCACATCTTTCTTTTCGATCTCAGCTTCTTGGAGTACGTCTGCTTGATGAAAGGTTCGGTCTACCACACCACCAGTGCGAAGGTTTTTCATTTTTACGGCGTTGCTCGCTTTTTGCCGGTCTTTCTTTGAGATATTTGAAGTGAGCACAATATATGGATCGCCGTCCATAATTACGGTGCGTTTAGGAAGTATTTCGTTGTAGTTAACCTTTGCCATATATGTATAAAATCAAAAATAATTATGGCTATGTTATACCAAAACCAGACATTAAAGGCAAAGATGCACAACTTTCACTTAGGTGCCAGAGTGATACTATGTACGTACAATGTTAGGAATAACCACCACCGACAACGCCAAAGAACTGTCTGACGAGGAAATCCTCACGCGCTCACAAGCGCAGCCGTGGATTTATGCAGTATTGCTCGAACGCTACCAAGATGCTTTTATGCGTAAGGCACGCAGCATTCTTCATAATCCGCTGGATGCAGAAGAGGTGGTGCAAGACGCATTTACGAAGATCTACATGAATGCAGATAAGTTTAAACCACAAGAAGGCGCAAAGTTTTCTTCGTGGGCATATCGTATTCTTATGAACACTGCATTTACGCGATACCAAAAGAAGGTGAAAGAAGGGGAACGATTTACGTATATAGATCCAGAGTTTGAACATATGGTTGCTGATACAAAGTCAGAAGCAAATATCCGCGAGCGTACCGATGCGATTGAACGCGTGCTCAATCGAATGCCAGGGCATTTTGTATATGTATTGCGACTACACTATATAGAGAGGTGGCCACACCAGGCAATTGCTGATGAAACAGGGGAGAGTGTTGGGACGGTAAAGGCACGTATCCACCGTGCCAAGGCAGCTTTCCGAAAAGAAGCTGAAGATGATGAGGTGATTACACTCCTGAGCGATTAAAAACCTTTCGATCGATCGAAAGGTTTTTTATGTAACCTTTTTTGATAGATCAGGTTATAAAGGGTGCTCTATAAAGATATGAAAACAACAAATTTTAAAAAAATGAAGCGACGTATTATGCTCCGGGTGTACTACATCTACGGGCTGCGGCTTTTGCTTGCACCAGCGACACTCCACGTCGCAGTGCTTGCTGCAGCGGTGTATGGTATTGGTTACTTTGTACATGTTGCTGCGGTGCTACAAAATCTCTCACGCATTCCACTGGGAGAGGTTGCCCCATGGCTTGTACGTGCGGTACTCCATACCCAAGGAATAACACTCTTGGTGCTGGGTGTAGCAATACTTGCAGCACTTTCATTGCCGATACAGCTTCCGCAGTATAAGCGATCCCTGCGGAAGGAGGTACAAGCAGTTTAGTAATGGAAGATACGAACAAAAAAAACGCGAACAAAAAGCTGCCCTAGGGCAGCTTTTTGTTCGCGTTTTTTGAATTTTCTATCCTTTCGCGTCTTCTTTCATTGCCTTTTTGATGTTGCGCAAGAGTTCGTTTGCTAGCTTCTTTTCAGCCTTTAGTGTTTTTCGTGCTGCGTCGTATCCGCGGCCAAGCTTTACGACGGTAGACTCATCACCGCCTGGGGGAGTGTAGCTGTATGAAGCTCCTGCTTTTGCAACCATTTTGTATTTTTCACCCAGTGCAAGCAGTTCTCCTTCACGTGAAATACCTTCACCGTAGATGAGGTCAAACTCGGTGGTGCGGAATGGTGCAGCAACTTTGTTTTTCACAACTTTCACACGGTGTCGACCACCAACCACTTCGTCACCTTTCTTGATCTGCGCGATGCGACGAATGTCCAAGCGTACTGAGGTATAGAACTTCAGGGCCTTTCCACCTGGAGTGGTTTCTGGGTTTCCGAACATGACGCCAATCTGCATACGGATCTGGTTGATGAAAATCACGGTTGTTTTACTATGTGCGACCGTTGAGGTGAGTTTTCGCAATGCTTGACTCATGAGGCGAGCTTGCTTTCCAACGTGATGTGCACCCATCTCACCCTCAATTTCGTCTTTTGGTGTGAGAGCAGCTACTGAATCAACAACAATGACATCAATCTTTCCGCTTCGTACCAAAGAGTCAACGATCTCGAGCGCCTGTTCTCCATGGTCTGGTTGTGAGATAAGGAGTTCGTCGAGCTTAACGCCTATATTCTTCGCATACACAGGATCCATTGCATGTTCTGCATCAATAAACGCACAGATGCCGCCCTCCTTTTGTGCTTCTGCTACTGCATGTAGGGAAAGCGTTGTTTTACCTGATGATTCAGGTCCGTAGATCTCGATAATACGTCCTCGGGGGAGACCACCGATACCAAGTGCATCGTCTAAGCCGACAGAACCAGTTGAAACTGAGTCGATATCGACGTGCTTGGTCTCGTCAAGCGTCATAATCGCCTCATCGCCAAACTTAGTCTTGAGACTGCGTAATGTTTCAGCAATCTCTGTAGAGCCCTTTTTGGGCTCCTCGACGGCTTCAACCTTCTTAGTAACTGCCTTTGCTTGCCCGTTAGATTTCTCAGAAATCTTTTGGGCTGTCTTCTTAGTTGATTTTTTTGCTGCCATAACTCGTATTTAATTTAGTGTGTACATTCTAGCATGTGGTGAACGATCGTACACCACTATGATACGTGGATAAATTACTCAGTCTCCATGGGCTCTACAGATACATACACAAACTCTTTGGTATAGCGGCGTACTCGTCCATAGCGATCGTGTGCTTCTACCGTTGCTATAGTATAGCCGTTTTCCAAGACAAGTGCTTCCTTGAAATAACCACTTTTGTCAGTATAGATCTGTCGACCATTCAGGGTGAGTTTTACGATATTTTCCGCCGAGCCTTCAAGTGTGACTACGCGTTCTTGTTGTACCATCCCTACTTCGTTCGTGAATGCAACGGTTGGTCCAGAAAGTATGAATCGTGCTTGAAACAGTGTGTATGCCACCACAACAGATGTCGCAAACACAATAGCGCTATAGTACAAGAGGTTGCGTAGTGTTATATGTTTACCAAACAGGGGAGTCACAAAGTGTGTATGTTAGTAGGTATTCTGATCGTCTTTGTCATGACCGTAGCCCTCGTCCTGTGTGTCCATTTCATCACTGTCGCCACCTGGGTCAAGAATTTCTCGTGGTTTTGAACCATCTTGAGCACCAATAACACCTCGTTCTTCAAGGAGATCCATAAGGCGTGCAGCACGTGAGTAGCCGACGCGCAGTTTTCGTTGCAGATATGAAGTTGATGCTTTTCCTGCATCAATCACGGCTTGCTTTGCGTCTTCGTAGAGGTCGTCTCCTTCGTCATCGTCAAGTGCACCAAAGAACGCGCCGCTGTCATTTCCGTCATCTTTCGCATCTAAATCGATTGAGTCCAGTTCAGCAACATCGGCTTGGTTCTTCAGGAAATCGACCACTTTCTTCAATTCATCTTCAGTTACATATGCTGATTGAAGGCGTATTGGCTTGGTGTATTCCTCAGAAGAGAAGAGCATATCACCTTGCCCGAGGAGTTTTTCTGCACCAATTTGGTCCAAAATAGTGCGTGAGTCTACTTGTGAGGCAACTTTCATAGCAAGTCGGGTAGGGATGTTTGCCTTGATCGTTCCCGTGATCACATTTACTGAGGGTCGCTGTGTCGCCAAAAGAAGGTGTATGCCAACTGCACGACTCATCTGTGCGAGACGTACGATAGAGGCCTCAAGCTCACGCGGATATGCTTGCATCAGGTCAGCCAATTCATCCATAACGATCACAATGTAGGGAAGGGGTTCTGGCAACGTTTCTTTAGCAGCCGCTTCTTCTTCAGGGTCTTCATATGCGGAAGACTCAAAGTCTGCCTTTGCTGGTTTGTATATGTTTTCGTGATATGAGTTGAGGTTTTGCACGCGGCTATCCTTCAGGATATCGTAACGTCGCTCCATTTCTTTTACTGCCCACTTCAGGGCCATCAGTGCCTTCTTCGCATCGGTAATCACTTCAGTTAAGAGGTGTGGGATGCCGTTGTAGAGGGTGAGTTCCACGCGCTTTGGATCGACCATAATCAGACGAAGCTGATCAGGTGAGTTTCGATACAGCAGTGAGACAATGAGGTTATGGATCATGACTGACTTACCAGACCCAGTAGTACCTGCAATAAGACCGTGTGGCATACGTGCGATGTTTGCAAAGTGTGCATGTCCGGTGATGTCTTTTCCAAGTGCGGTTAACAGTGGGTGAGGGGAGTCGGCAAACTCTGGTGCTGAAATAAGTGATGCCAGACCAATCGTCGCTTTCTCAGTGTTTGGTACTTCAATACCTACAAGCGACTTTCCAGGAATCGGTGCTTCGATACGGATGGGGCTCCCGCCGAGATTTAACTCAAGTTCACGCTGTAGCCCAACGATGCGTGAAAGTTTTACTCCTTGTGCAGGCTTTAGTGCGTAGCGAGTGACCGTAGGCCCGATCTCCACCTGGTCCATCTCCACGGTAATGCCGAACTCTTGCAGTGTTTGTTTGATTGCGTTTGCGTTTGCTTTTACATCACCCGTTTTTGCTTTACCTTTCCCTTTTGCCAGAAGCGATACAGGAGGAGCTGTATATGGCCCAGAGTAACTTGGGGCAGTGAAGTCATCTCTCCGCTCATCTTTTTTGTTAATACCCAAACGCTCGGTGACCGTCTTTGTCTTCTTTGGAGTTTCTTCTTCCGTTCCCTCGACTGTTTCTTCGGTAGGCAGTTCGGGTTCTTCGGTATCTTCAGGAATCTCAAGATTTTCAATGTCATCGATAACCTCCTCCTTTTCTTTCTTAGTAAAACCGGGGAAACGCAAGCCCGTGTTGAAGGTGAGCAGTACTCCAATAAGTGCGAGTGCTGCAAGGGTGAGACCAGTAACAACATTGTCAAATAATGCTTCTAATGGCCATTGCAAAATCATTCCAGCGTACCCACCAGCTCCCTTACCAAACAGTGCAAAGAGTCCGAGAAGAGAGAGGAAGAGTAACGCGATACCGACAACCTTTGAGGTGCTTACCTGTCCATCTTCACGCGGCTTCCACAGCGCATATATATAGAAAAGACAAATAAGTGGTGAGAGCCATTTTCCAGCACCAAAGAGTGCCTCAAGGAGATCATTTATGAGTTCACCAAAGTATCCGGCGACACCAGTGAGCGATGCAACCAAAAGGACGGTAGTGAGGCCGAGCACAATCGATGCGATCCCTTGCTTTGCCTGTGGAGAGAGGTCGTCAAAAAATGGTTTTCGTTCTACTGTCGTTTTCTTCTTTCTGTTCTTGCCCTTACGTTTTGCCATGTACTGAAATGTGTATGTGGTTACCTATCCCTTGATGCACTCAGTGTTGGAATATGAAAACCACCTAATAAATGAGTAATATACTATTATTTTAACATGCTCAAATCACTGATGATACGTATACAAATAAAGACACGTCATTTATAAAAAGACTATTGAAAAGTCTCATAAAAGGTATATAGTACATAATAGATTGTCCTAAAGAATTTATTTTACGTAGTTAAGGACATACTAATGAATCAAAAAGACGGTTACATAAACGACAGTAACTTCAAGAAGCTACTGCATAATGACGAATATTATCGCCATATTTTCAAAAAGACAGAGAAA
Organism: uncultured bacterium; assembly: GCA_913050645.1. Taxonomy (GTDB): domain Bacteria; phylum Patescibacteriota; class Minisyncoccia; order Phycocordibacterales; family UBA918; genus OLB19. The sequence goes on from CAJXAG010000014.1 coordinate 8,544, forward strand.
ATTGTCTCGGTAGTCTTTTATATACTCAATAACATTGATCATAATAAAAAGTCAGAGACACACATAAGCAACATAGCGTCAAAGGCACACTTCGCTCATGAGAACGCATTACGGACACTTGAGGTAAAGCCGCTTAATGCAACTGAAGTTCTGGAACAGTTCGCGCAGTCACTTATTGGCCTAGATAGCGTACTGCGCATAGCCAGCGTCAGTGGAGCTTTCTCAGGTGAGGTACTCTCTACAGTCTCTGCCGAGGTTGACGCAGTGCTCCGGAGTCTCTCTGCGTATATGTCGGATAATACTGGTATAGAATCGACACTCAGTACGTTTGATACGCCGATAGCATCACCGCAAAAGCAAAAGCGTGCTGCCCCTGCTCACTCGCCTATGGGTACATCTACAGGGACCGCTACAGCAGCTTCGGTACCCGCAAATACAGCTGACCGACGGACACGTATTCGTACCATTCTTGAAGCGAAGGGAGAGGCGACCATAAAAGACATTTCTGAGATTGTAACGGACTGTAGTGAAAAGACAATACAGCGTGAGTTAAATGCCATGATAGAGGACAATGTCGTAAAGAGGGAGGGTGAGCGAAGGTGGTCACGATATTCTCTTGTATAGTTTACTCTTTGTCATTATATGTCCGTTATGTCTTTACTTTATAAAGGGCATATTTTGTACATAGAAAAAGACATAAAACGATGTGAGTGAAACGCAGGTGTGGCCCTCCCCTATGGGGAAGCGAAGCGACGGGAGAGTTCGTTTTTAAGCGAGCGAAATGGGCAGACGAATAGGGATCTGTGTGAATTAATTGTCTGGATTGCTTCGACGGTGTCTTGCGAAGACGGAAAAACCTTTGGTTTTTCCGTAGACGGCAACTTCGTTGCTGTCATTGCGAGCTTCTGCGAAGCAATCCAGATTGTTCCCAACTGAAGTACGGCTTTCTTGCTAGGTTTTAATTTGCACAGGTGCCGAATACGGACTTGCAATACCTTAAAAACTGTTGCGTGGTATCGTTTTTTACCCGTTTTGGATGTAAGAACATGCGTATATTGACGTCATAGTAAGTAGTCCGCGAAAGTGTCGTTATGTATTGACTTTATAGTCTCTAACACGTATCTTTCAGTGCGGTTGCCAACAGTACTTCGGATCACTATCCACAAACTATTTGTAAGTAGCTTGTGCATACTGATGTATACTGTTGACGTGTCCTACTGACACGCTTTTTTTCTAGCGTGCACAGTGGTAGGGATATTTGTTCTTTGATAATCGGTGGTGCATAACACGCACTCTCGTACATATATATAATGAATTGCTGATTATCGTGCGCGAGTAAAGACGCCGCGCAGTATAAATAGTGTTTTATTTTCCCACTGACCTGGTTCCGGACGTTGGCTGATACATGAGAGAAGGGAAACGGATTCCGCAGCTAACGTATACATGCAGTAAGTAAGCATGTGTACGCTAGTGATATTGCGTAAGAGGTCGTTCTGACCATCTTACGAATATGAATTAATTCATATTATTAAGTAGTATTCCCGCTAACGGGATTAATTATAATTAACATAGTTATGACTATTGCTAATTCAGTTGTAGCAAAGCTCACAGTAGCTTTTGTTGCAATCGCAATGATGTTCATCGCTGTTGCGCCTGCACAGGCGATGACAGATGCTGAACGAAACGCAAAGATCGACGCACTTCTAGCGGAGATCGAAGCACTTAAGGCAGAAGGAGGTGAGACATCATCAGCAGATGTATGTCCGTACACATGGACTCGTTCACTTAACTCAGGTGATACAGGTTCAGACGTTATGAAGCTACAAGCGTTCCTAAACGCTGACGCAGCTACTGCAGTAGCAGCAGCAGGTTCAGCAGGTTCAGCTGGAATGGAAACTGAGTACTACGGTCCTGCTACAGGAGCTGCAGTTGCTAAGTTCCAGGAAATGTACCGAACAGATATTCTTGACCCACTAAACCTAGTGAACTCAACAACATTCTTCGGTCCATCAACAATGGCTAAAGCTAACGCACTATGTGCTTCAGCTCCAGTTGCAGATGACTCAGACGATTCATCAGATGACTCTTCAGACGATTCATCAGATGACTCTTCAGACGATTCATCAGCTCTTGGAAACGACGAAGGTTCAATCGAATCAGTTGATGAAGTTTCAGCTGATGAATCAAATCTTGACGAAGGTCAGGAAGGTGGAGTACTTGCTTTCACTGTAGAAATTGAAGGTGACGTAGAAATCAACCGTATGGACGTGTTTGCTGAAGTTACTGATTCAACAACAGCTTCAGACGATGCTGACGATTACTTCGTAGAGGCTTCTCTATGGGTAGACGGTGACAAAGTTGCTACTATCGACGTAGATGACTTTGACGACGATGACTACACTGGAAACGTAACAAACGGTGCTACAACAGACGATGAGTACCGACTACGGTTCTCAGGTCTTGACCTAGTATTCGAAGACGGTGACGAACCAGAATTCCAAGTAGCATTTGAAGTTCGATCTTCACTTGACTCACTTGACCTTGCTGGTAACTGGACTGTTGCACTAGCATCAATCCGTTACGTAGACGGTGAAGGATTCACTGATTCTGACACTACTGTAGTGGAAGATTCATTTGGTTTCTCAGCTGAAGAAACTGCAGAACTTGACATCACTAAGTCTTCAGACTCACCTGATGCAACAACTGTAGAAGTTGATACTGATGACACATCATCAGAAATCGATATCTTCGTATTTGAAATCGAAGAAGAAAATGGAGTTGACGCAACTATCGAAGATATCGATATGACTGCTTCAACAACAAATACTGACGTTACTACAACTATCGACGAGGTTATCCTATACGTTGATGGTGAAGAAGTAGGTTCAGAATCACCAGATGCAGCAGGAGCTCTCTCATTCGAGAACCTTGGCATTGAAGTAGACGCTGACGAAACTGTTGAAGTTACAGCTATGGTTGTATTCAACGGAACAGACGACTATGCAGAAGGTGATGAAGCATTCCTTACTTTCAACGCTGTTTCTGATGCATCTGATGCAAATGGAAACGACGAAGGTGACATCGCTGGATCAAACCCAACAGACTTCAGTTCAGATGTGTTTACACTTCGATCAGAAGGTCTAGGGCTTGACATCAGTTCAATCGACGAGGTAGAGGGTACTAAGACTATTAGTAACTCAGATGTAGAGTACGGAACATTCACATTCGAATTTGACGTGACTGCATTCGGGGAAGACTTCTACATGGATGAAGATGAGGCAAACATTGATTACGATGTTCTTGTAGACGGAACAGCAGTTTCTGCTGGTGTATTGTCTGCATCAACATCTGCTTCACTTGATATTTCAGGTGCTGACGATGCTGGAGTTGCTGACTACAAAATCTCAAAGGGTGACACTGTAACACTTACACTTACTGTTGAGACTGCAACTGATCTTGCAGCAGGTACTACTAAGGTGGTTGTTAACTCTGTAGCATATTCTGCAGCAGATGACGCTACTGAAGAACTTACAGAAACTGCAACACCAGCTACAGACTGGACTTCAAGTTCACTTATCCTTAACTAACCTCGGTTAGTTACTGGGTGACTGATTCTTAAAGAACAGTTTCACTGGAAAAAGAAAAAGCCCCTGGGGAAGGGGCTTTTTCTTATGCCTGAAGACAAAAGGTATGTAAAGAGCAAAAAAACCCGAGGCCCGGCCTCGGGTTTTTTGCTCTTGAAATACTCTGCCGGACCCTCCCTAGGCCGGGCCTCGGGTCAGTGTGGTATATTGATTTTATGGGAGTCCGTTCTACGCAGTTTGCTGAAGATGAGTACTATCACGTATACAATCGTGGTGTTGATAAAAGGGTTATTTTCAAAAATAATTCCGATTATCAGCGTTTCCAAGAATTACTGTTCCTTTCAAATACATCAGGATCTATTAATGTTCGTGACATAAAGAAGCGACATTCTGTGGTGTATGACTACGATCGGCTAGAGGAACTGGTTGCTATTGGAGCGTATTGTCTTATGCCAAATCATTTCCATATATTACTCACTCCATTAGTTGATAATGGGGTGCAGATTTTTATGCAGCGACTGGCGACGAGCTATTCCATGTATTTTAATAGGCGATACGAAAGAACAGGAGCTTTGTTTGAGGGTAGATTTAAAGCAAAGCATGCTGACGAGGATGAATATTTGAAATATCTTTTTGCATACATTCACCTGAACCCAGTTAAACTTATGCAGTCTGACTGGAGAGAGTCGGGTATTCAAGATATTGCGGGCGCCTTTACCTACCTACAGTCATATCACTATTCAAGCCTCGTTGATTATATGGGTTCTAAGCGGCCGGAGAATGGAATTTTGCTGCCAGCCCAGTTTCCTGAATACTTCGTGACAGCACATGATCATAAGTCCGAACTAGTTGAGTGGCTGTTGTTTGATGAGGAGGAAGAGACTACCGAAACCCGAGGCCCGGCCTAGGGCTAGCCCTAGGCCGGGCCTCGGTTAGAATGCGGTTTATGTGTGCACAGCGAGATAGATAGAGATGGGGTGCGGTTCTGGTATACTAGGAGTACTCATGAAGGTGAGTTGATTTTGTATGAACCTTTTTAATAAAACCTTCTATAAGTTCCTGTTTAGTTTTGCAACGATTGTCACTTTTACGTTGGCGCTTATATTGGTGGTAAACATTCTCATGTCGTAGTTTTTGATTTTTGTTCTTTATGATTCGCGTTACCGATCAGTACTTTTGGAATATCATCTTTATACTCTTTTATCTCGGGCTTGTGGTTATGGGAGTGATTGTTCTGCAAAGTGAAGCATATATAACGTATGCAGAGCTCGATCTTTTCGATATTGTGATTATCGCGCTGGCGTCACAGCGACTTATTCGACTGTTTGTGTACGACAGTATGACAAAGTTTTTCCGTGAACAATTTTACGACGCGAAAGTTACAAAAGCTGGAAAAGTAACACTCCACAAACCCAAAACTGGACCGCGACGAACATTGTGTGAGCTCGTGAATTGTTCATGGTCTTTTGGACTCTGGGCAACAACTATGGTTACGTTTTTCTACTTGCTGACACCACTTGCATTTGTACCAGTGCTTATCTTAGCGCTGTCTGCAGTAGCAACCTGGCTCCAGTTGTTTTCCAGCATGATTGGCTGGAAAGCAGAACAATTAAGGGGAGAAGTTGAGGGAAAGTAGGAATATCTGAAAACATGAAAAACACGAGACATTTGTCTCGTGTTTTTCATATTTACTCTCTTGACTCAGATGCATCCTGTACCATACTTTTTTGTCCACAGGTGTAGATAGGTGTCTATATGTATAATTGATGACATAGACCACTATCTATATTTATATACTTAGGTAGTCTAAGTACTTGAGATGTTCACAACAAACGGCTGTTACCGCTCTACTCCACAAGAGCGGCTTTGTGACCCTTGAGAGTGCGCCATTGATTACGAATAATTATATTTAACAGTATGACTATTGCACACATACGAAAACGTGATGGCTCCATTAAGCCATTTGAAGTGGAGAAAATTACTATTGCTATCGGAAAAGCAATGAAGGCGGTAGGTGTGGGGGAAGAAGAGGATGCAAAAAAGATTGCAAAAAATATTTATGAACGTCTTCATGAAATGGTTATCAGAAAGACGGAAGAGGGGATTGTTGTTGCAGGTTGTGACGGATACTGTCCAACAGTAGAAGAGATACAGGATTTTGTTGAGCAAGTTCTCATGGAGTCAGATTTTCATGAAGTTGCAAAGGAGTATATTTTGTATCGAAATCAACAAGCTCAAGCACGAAAGAAGGATATCTTTAAAAAACGAATAAATCTCAAGCCTCATGAGTACCCAGAACTCCTAGAGTACGTCGATGCGATTCGTCACTCATACTGGATTCATACAGAGTTTAATTTCACCAGTGACATACAAGACTTTAAGGTGAATGTGACTGAGAGTGAGCGCAACGCAATTAAAAACGCCATGCTCGCTATCGCTCAGATAGAAGTTGCAGTAAAAACTTTCTGGGGGAATGTGTATCAAAAGCTCCCAAAGCCAGAAATTGGTTCTGTTGGTTCTACATTCTCGGAAAGTGAAGTCCGTCACCAAGATGCATATTCACACCTGCTTGAGATACTCGGGATGAATGAAGAGTTTGATGTAGTTAAAGATGAGCCAGTAATTATGGATAGGATTGAATACCTAGAGAAATCTATTCGTAACGCACAAAGTGATGATAATCGCGAGTATACACAATCCATTCTTTTATTCTCTTTGTTTATTGAGCACGTATCACTGTTTTCGCAGTTCTTAATTATCATGGCATTTAATAAGCATAAGAACTTGTTTAAGGGTATTTCTAATGTGGTCGAAGCGACTTCTAAAGAAGAGCAAATTCATGGTTTGTTTGGTATTGATGTTATCAATATTATTAAAAAAGAAAATCCTGAATGGTTCGATGAGCGTCATAATGAATTTATTATTCAGTCATGCCGTGATGCCTTTGAATCCGAAAGTAAGATTATTGATTGGATCTTTGAAGATGGTGAGCTCGACTTTTTACCAAAGGCAGTGGTAAATGAATTTATTAAAAACCGATTTAATAACTCGCTCGATAGTATCGGATTATCACGAATCTTTGAGATTGATGAAAAACTATTGGAGGAAACTGAATGGTTTGATGATGAAGTAATTGCAACCAAGCAGGTAGACTTTTTCGATAAGCGGTCTATTAACTACAATAAACGACAGTCCAGTGTAACTGGTGACGACCTCTTTTAGACAGAGGTTGCGTAGTCGGCACACTTCTTCGTTAAGTGAAGAAAGAAGCGCAAGCGACTATTCTAATTTAGTTCCCAATTTTTTCTACCATTGGGAAAATTGCTGGACTGGTCGCCTCGAATTGTATCCAACTACGTAACCTCTGCCTGGTGGTGAATATTAACAATAAGTTACAACGTAATTATGACAGATAGAACAAAGCCCTGGTACTGGCTGAATGAAAATAGTGAAGCGTTCTTAGCTCGTGGGTACCTTGCCCAAGGACAGTCGGCACAAGAGCGGGTGCGTGTGATTGCTGATACCGCAGAAAAGATTCTCGAGAAACCAGGTTTCTCGGATACACTCTATGAATATATGTCCAAGGGGTGGATTTCATTTGCTTCACCAGTGTGGTCAAACTTCGGTATCAAGAAAGGGTTACCAATAAGTTGTTTCGGTTCGTACATTGCCGACGACATGGCAAATATTCTGTATACGCAGGCAGAAATCGGGATGATGAGTAAGTATGGTGGGGGAACTACTGCATACTTTGGTGAGTTACGAGGACGTGGTGCTGAGATTGCTGACAATGGGCAGTCTTCTGGACCAGTGCACTTCATGCAATTGTTCGAAGGAATCTTGGATGTGGTGAGTCAAGGTGCGGTACGACGGGGGACATTTGCAGCATACTTGCCCGTTGAGCATCCAGATATTCTTGAGTTTTTGGAGATTGGTACCGAGGGAAATCCAATCCAAAAGATGACCTATGGGGTGACTGTGTCTGACCAATGGTTAAAAGAAATGCAGGATGGCGATGATGAAAAGCGTGCTATCTGGGCGAAGATTCTCCAACGTCGTCGGGAGATTGGATACCCGTATATTGTCTTCGAAGATACTGCCAATACTGGAACAGTCGACGTATACAAAGACACAAAGCAAAAAATTGTGGCGAGTAACGCGTGTAGTGAAATCATGTTGCCAAGTACCGAGGATACTTCATTTGTGTGTTGCTTGTCATCAGTGAACCTACTTCACTATGATGAGTGGAAAGATACTAACTTGGTGGAAGTGATGGTTAATCTCCTGGATGCGGTAATGACTGACTTTATTACCAAGCTCGAAGCCATGCGTGACTCAGATGAGAAAGATAAACAGCAGGCATTTTTGTTCATGGAGCGCACCTATCGGTTTGCCAAACAACATCGAGCACTTGGCCTTGGGGTACTTGGGTGGCATTCATTACTGCAGTCAAAGAGCTTAGCCGTTGAGAGTGAAGAGGCTGGAAAGTTGAATGTAGAAATCTTTAAGACCATTAAAGAGCAAGCATATACGGCATCAGAAAAATTAGCGAAAGAACTTGGCGAGCCAGAGATGTTGAAGGGATATGGTAGGCGGAATACAACACTGATAGCCATCGCACCAACGACCTCCTCTGGGTTTATTCTTGGGCAGGTGTCACAGGGTATTGAGCCGGTGTGGAGTAATTGTTATGTGAAAGATGTAGCGAAGTTAAAAGCAACTATTAAGAATCCATTTCTCGAAAAACTTTTGGAAGAAAAAGGACACAATAAGAAAGAAGTCTGGCACGGTATTCGAGAGAATGATGGTTCAGTTCAGCATCTGGATATTTTATCCGATGAGGAAAAGGAGGTGTTTAAGACCTTTGCGGAAATTGATCAGTCAGTCATTATTGAGCAGGCAGGAGTACGGCAGATATATATTGATCAGGCACAATCATTGAACATTACTATTCCTCCACAGATGCCCATAAAGGATGTTAATGCACTTTATATGCAGGCGTGGAAGCAGGGAGTGAAGAGCTTGTATTATCAACATAGCCAAAATGCAGCGCAGCAGCTAGGTCGCAAGAAGGCACAAACCTGTGTGAGTTGTGAAGGATAAATAAAACAGATATATGAAATTAACAAAACAAATTATTGAGGTAATTGAAAACGCTGATGGGAAAGCTTTAGCTACTGCAGTGCCAGAATGTCTGCATGTGGTGCCTGTATCTACCGTTCGGGTGGAAGGTGACAAGATCTTGCTCGTAAACTATTTTATGGGGAAGACACTTGAGAATCTTCAGGAAAATCCCAACGTTTCTCTTGCATGCTGGCGAGGGCTAGAGGGTTTTCAGGTGAAAGCAAACGTAGAGTATGTAACCGAGGGAGAGGTTTTTGATTCTATGAAAAAATGGATTAAAGAAATCCTTCCTGACCGAACAGTGAAAGGAGTGCTCATTCTTTCCCCGTATGAGGTGTATGACATAACTGCTACGATAGAATGCCCAGGAATGAGAATTTTATAGTGATGTAAAATTTATTTCTCGCACTCAAAAATCTTCCCTATAATTATAGGGAAGATTTTTGAGTGCTGTGTTAAAATAGATAACAATCTATGAAAAAGGGACAAGTATACAAACGACCCGAGTGGGTGGAGTCAGGAGAGGATGAGCTGTGTCCCGAATGTTTTAAAGCGGTGGGTGTACAAAGTCGATATAAGTTGATTTGTTCACTGGGGAAACTTAAGGATGGTGCTACAGTGGGTGCGTTAACAGAAACGTTGGGCTTACGTCAGCCGACAGTAACGCATCATCTTAATATCTTAAAATCTATTGATGCCGTACAGATGGAGGAGCGTGGGCGTGAACGTGTTTATACCCTGAATAGGAGAGCACACTGTTTTGAGGAGTGTAAGATTCCGTATTAACGTTTTGTAAGAGGATTCTGTGAAGGGTTTTCTTTTCCAGAGTTCCTGGTCTAGATGTGCGGCAACAGTTGAGTGAGTGTCGTGTGTTGAGCTTGCTCAGGTACTTGACCGAACGAAAGAAAACTGTATGATTCTTCTCATACAGGCTCATGACAGCTGGTGATATACCGAAAAGGGTACATCTCAAAGAAACATTTGTTTCGCCGGCCGAGGTCCATCTATCTCTTTTTGATAATGGAAGGTCGTAGCCTAACGGAGCTTTGCTCCTTTGGGCCTGTTGATTAGAATATAAGGAACGGATGTGACTATATATTCTTGAATCCCGTTACAGACAAAACACTTTTTGGTTGTAACCGGGATAGATTGGTGTAGCTGATCTATCCCATTAGAACTTACGGATGTCTAAAGACATCCTACTTCTAACGGGACGAAAGATTTTCTAATTCATATTCATTCATAAGAAAATCTAACGTGGCAATTACAAAAGAAAAGAAACAAGAAATTCTTGCAAAGCTTGAAGGTATCAAGAATGATGCAGACTCTATCGTGTTTGTGAACTTTAGAGGTATGGAAGGTAACGACGTTACCGCTATGCGTGCGAAGCTTCGTGAAGAGGGTGTAGGATACTTCGTTGCAAAGAAGACATTGATCGCTCGCGCGTTTGGTGAAAACTTTGAAGGTGAAGCTCCACAGCTTGATGGGGAAGTAGCACTTGCATACAGTACTGACGCTATTGCGCCAGCACAAAACATCAAGGCTTTCGTTGGTCAATACACTGACAATCTTGCAATCGCAGGTGGTGTGTTCCAGGGAGTATACAAGAATAAAGAAGAGATGACTGAGATCGCATCAATCCCAGCACTTCCAGTGCTCCGAGGAATGTTCGTGAACGTTATCAATTCACCAATCCAGGGACTTGTATTAGGACTCAACGCTATTGCAGAAAAGAAAAATGCATAATTTTACTTCATTTGCGTCGTTGCACTGCAGTAAATTTTCTTTCACCGTACCTATGTACGGCTCCAGAAAATTTCTTTGTGCGCCTTGCATCTAAAGCAAAATAATGCATTTTCTGAAAACAAACGAAATATTGTAACTAATTAAACTAATTATGGCAGATGAAAAAGAAACAGCAGTGGTAGAAGAAACTGTTGAAGAAACCACAGCAGCTCCTGAAGCAGCTGAAGAAACTAAGGAAGAGGCAGCTGAAGCTGCAACAGAGGCAAAAGAAGAAGAAAGTGCATCAGATGTTGATGAAACGGTAGAAGTACCAAAAGAATTCAAGAAGATCGTTGAGGAAGTTGAAAACATGACGGTTCTCCAACTTAACGAACTGGTAAAAGTACTCGAAAAACGATTCGGTGTATCAGCAGCTGCAGTAGCAGTGGCTGGCCCAGGCGGCGGTGACGCTGGTGGAGCTGAAGAGCAGTCAGAGTTCACCGTAGAACTTGCAGACGCGGGAGCACAGAAGATCGCGGTTATCAAGGCGGTTAAGGAGGTTTGCGGACTTGGTCTTAAGGAAGCAAAGGAACTCGTTGACGGCGCACCAGCAGAAGTGAAGGCTGGCGTGAAGAAGGAAGAAGCTGAGGAATTGAAAGCGAAACTAGAGGAGGCCGGAGCTACAGTTAATCTTAAATAGATAACTGTACCCAAGATATAAAAAGCGAAGCTTGTCTTCGCTTTTTTCATTTTGGCAACAAATCTTGAGATTTACTGTAGGGGCGCAGCGATGTGAGGAGCTCCTTCCTAGAGCGACGAACCAGCGAGCCGGACCCGAAAGTACTTAGTGCTCACAGGTAACATAGTTACCGAGAACACTTAGTAACTTGGGGGGGTGGGTGACGTAAATTTGAATTAATAAGCTCTGTAACTTGGGAGACGGTAAATCTTAAATAAACTAAACACAGGAATTGTGGTATTCTCCAATAATATGAAAGAAGTTACTCAAATGTGGATTTTAGTTAGGTTATTGTATAAAAACAGATTCATCTTAGCCATATCCGCCACACGAGAAGATGGGGATCGTCGCCATAAGGAAAGAATCCATGAGCTATCGATGCAGGAGCTTGAAAACCTCTCATTAGAAAAGCTTTCGGCTACAGAGCAAGATGAGCAAATTGACAACATCGTTGAGAAAGTAAAATCCGAACTCGCTTCAGTTCACGATCATTTCAGAGATAGTTATTTTTATGAGTACAATAAAGAAGCAAGGGTCAAACGTCATGATTTAGAAGAGCTGTATTTGTCGCGCCATGTTGAAGAGACAAATATTTTTAGCATTGAAGATGAGAAAGATAAAGACAAAATTCGATTTATGCGAATTGAGTTTAATTCCATACTCGAAAGCTGCATCAGTAATGGATATGTAGACAAAGACGATAAGGAGATATTTTTGACCAATGAAGGAAAGAAGTTTGCAAGCATTGGCGGACTCGTAAGAATATACGGAAGGGAAATGGGAGAATTTATCAACGATTGGAAAATTGTCGTAATAACAATAGTTGCACTAGTAGGAGCTATTAAATGGGAGTTAATTCTGTATTGGTTAAGGGATTTGTTTGGTATTTAGTTAACAAAGTAATTGAACTCACTCGACGTTTCAAGGTCTCGTGCTACTGTACCTACAGACCCCTCAAACGAAAGGAAAGGTCATGTCCAACCGACAAAAGAAGTTTCGCTTCAAGCGACTGCAACGGCGGTATCAGCGACGTTTGCAAAAACTCGCTGCAGCTGCAAAGCGTAACAAAAACACACAGAAGCAAAAAGAAAAGACAGGTACCTAACCTGTCTTTTATCATAGGCTCAGCCTGAGTCTGCGTACTGACGGAAGTGTCATAAGTCTCTGTCTCCGGTTATTACCAAGGCTCTATAGCCGTATTGTGTCTTCTGGTGTGTCAGTTCCCTTAAGTATACGACCGAAAATCTGTTTGCGTTCCTGGTCGATGGCTGTGGGTGTCATATCGTTTGGGTCGGGGAGGGTTGTGCATTTGTACATTTGGTCACCTCTGCTTACACTAAAGCATGTGCAAACAGAACTGTCCAGCTTCTAAAAAAAATTCACATGCTATAATCACCACACATAACTGATATGGCAGTCGATCCACTAGAAATTCTGTTTGGTAGTCAAGCGCGTGTAAAACTCCTTCGCTTTTTTCTGTTTAACCCCTCAAAAGAGTTTACTTTTGATGAGATTTCGCGTCGTGCGCGGCTTGTGCGTCGGACTGCGCGCACGGAGATGAATGCACTTGAGCGTGCCGGGGTTATCAAGAAGAAACAGATCTACGTTGAGGACAAAGCAAAAGGGAAGAAGGTACGTGTGCTTGGGTATTCAGTAAACAAAAAGTTTCCTGATCTACAGTCACTGCAAAATTTTCTTTTTGAGACCGCGCCTATTGATGGGAAAACGGTACTGAAGCATTTGCGTGCTGCAGGAAAGCTCGACTTTGTGTGTGTTGCTGGTATCTTTGTACGTGAGTTTGAGCATCGACTGGATATACTGCTGGCGATGCCGAAACTTGATGAAAAGAAAGTGGAGACCGCTGTACGGGGATTGGAGAGTGAGATCGGTATTGAGATTCGTTTTGCCGCATTTGATACAGAGACACTTTTATACCGCATTGGGATGTATGATAAACTCACTCGTGATATTTTTGACTACCCACATGAGATACTTGTTGACAAGGTAGATATACGAGATGAGCTTCGTCGTCCGTAAGTATAAAAAACGTCTGAGCGAACCACGCTCAGACGTTTTTTTATGTGCATAAATTCTGGGGATAAACACTCGCATAACTATCCAGAATAAAGGCTTGCATTCTTTTTCAACATCTGTATAATGGCGGGCACGTGTTTATGAGAAATCAGAAAAACGAGCGCTAGCGACACTCAAAATCATTCGATTTTGTTTGCCGCGAAATGCGGTTTTTTTCTTCAAAAATTTCTCAAGGGAACGCGCGATCGTTGACAACATCCGTGAGCGAATATCGCACAGACAGGCAAGCGCAAGCTTGCGAGTCATCATGGAGTACATAAAAATTAAAGTTCACTTTCATTTTTTATGTATGACTGATGACGTCAAAAGTGTTTACACTTTTGTGTCCGTATGATTGAGCGAACGGACGTTGTATGGTTTATCCATACATCGCGAATAACTACAGGAACCCCGTTCTAGGATAGGGGTTCCGAAAAGTCCTACCGACTCGACATCGGTAGGCAGGTTCGCATTGCTCGTTACTACATCGAACGAGCGACAATAATAAGCTTGCTTATTTTTTGTCCGAGTGAAGATGGGGCAAGCGCGTTAGCGCTTACTCACAGCAATGCGAACATCAGGTAGTTTATCGGGTTAAGACAATTACACTTTTGTGTGGGTCTTTTCGTCCCCGATAAACAAAACACACCGTTTCTAGAATTTGTATTTTTCTAGAAACAAATAAAGTTCTTGAAGCGTAGATGCTTCAAGACGCACTCAAAAAATTGTACAGCGGTGTACAGCATTCCCTATGGGAATGTAAGGGTGTATGGTGGATGCCTAGGCTTTACAGAGCGATGAAGGACGTCGAATGGCTGCGATAAGTTCCGGCGAGGTGCCAATCAACCTTTGACCCGGAAATGTCCGAATGGGGAAA
>CAJXAG010000015.1 GCA_913050645.1 uncultured bacterium
GAAACATGCTGGGAGCATATTTCATCGCGGGGCATTCAGGGACAATGCTAGTAAATTTAGGGGTCTGACCCCTAAATTTTACATTACATGTCGCAGTTCCCTGCTTGGGTATAGCCTTTTGCTTGTGCGTCTGCTTCAGAGGTGAAAAATACTTTATTTGCTTCCTTAATCTGTGATGCTCCAGGGCACCACAACGCATGGTATTTAGAACCGTTTTTTGACCCCACAAGCTGTCTGCCTTGTACTTCTGATACATTACTCATGTTTATACCATACTCCCCTTCTACAGGCTGTTTTGTGAGGATAACGTTCCCCTGCTGAGCTTCTTGCGGAGGTATCATTGATACCCGCCCTAAACCAAACGAAACAACCGACATAAGTATCAAAAGCAGCGAGTAGAAATAGATGTCTTCACGTAAAAACCGCTTGATAATATTGATCATATCTTGTATACTTGCCCGCGTTATTCGCAATTGATTATACCTTACTTGTATGTCAACAAAGAAAGCCGGCGGTACAGCCAAAAACCTGCGAGATTCGCAACCAAAATATCTCGGTGTCAAAAGCGCTGACGGACAGTCTGTAAAGACCGGCCAGATCATCGTTCGACAGCGTGGTACCAAAATCGAAGCAGGTAAAAACGTTAAAGTAGGAAAAGATCATACTCTTTTCGCAGCATGTGAAGGAAAGGTTGCGTTCCGCAGCATGCGAAAGACTAACTTCAATGGTCAAACAAAGATCAAGAAGGTAGCAGATGTCGTTACAGCGTAAGCATAACCACACGCAAAAAATGACCCAGTTACTGGGTCATTTTTTGTTTTATACACCCCTAAACCCGCCAAATGGCCTGATTTGGCGGGTTTAATCACATACTGCACACTTCATCTCATTTTTACAAAATCCCACAGGTCTTTCCTGCGGGATTTTAACATTAATTACGGTTCGTCAGTTTAGTTTGTTCTGATGGTGAGAGACTCAATCACCACCGGCTCTACAGGTAACCCTCCCGGCTGCACTGCTACTGCTGAGATGGTGTCGACCACATCCATGCCTGCCGTTACTTTTCCGAACACTGGATGCTTCGACATAGGCTGCAGGTCATTATCAAAGTCTAAACCAAGGTTGTCGACGGTATTGATGAAGAACTGACTACCACCTGAGTTTGGCTGCCCGGTGTTTGCCATAGAGATACTTCCTCGTACATTTGAGAGATTCTCTGCTTTTACAAACTCATCTTGGATCGTGTACCCCGGGCCACCCTGGCCGTACGTTGCAGTGTTATCAGTCTTCGTGTTCGGGTCCCCTCCTTGAATCATAAAGCCGTCAAGAATACGGTGGAACTTGATACCATCGTAAAAACCTTCCTCTGCGAGCTTAATAAAGTTTCCGGTGGTAATTGGCATCTGATCTGCAAAGAGTTCGATCTCAAAGACACCTTTGTTTGTTGTAAATACTGCTACTGGATTCATATCATTTGTTGTTGCCATATCGGCTTGATCTTCTAACGCTTCTTCAAGTACCTCGGGAGCAAGCGGCGCTTCTATCTCAATGGGTGAACCGTCATCTGAACGTAAGAGCTCCGGAGCAGAGCGGTCTCCCCCCATGATATACAGCAACCCAAAGATCAGTACTCCTGAACCAATAATCACGCCTGCAATTGCTTTTATATTACTCATACTACTTCGCAACTACCGTTACCGTCACAAATTCTTCTGTATTACCTGAAGTAAGTCCTACATGGTGCTCACCCACTTCTTTAATCGGCGTTTTGATGTGCACCTGGTCAGCGCGGATTGGAACGCCTGTTTTTGTTTCCACTTCTTGTGCAACTGCTTCAGCTTTCAATGCCTGGAACAGATGTCCTTGCTCATTTGCCTCCACTGCAACCTCAAGCGAAACGTCCTTAACCTTCGCAACTATTGCTGTAAATGCTTCATCAGCTTGTGCCTTAGCAGCTTCATTTGTTGCAGACTGTGCTTGCACCGCTTTTAAGTTTTCTTGTGTTGCTGGCTTCGCCATACCTTGCGGAATAAGTTTATTCAAACCATATCCGTCAGGTACGGTAACCACATCAAACCGACGTCCAATCTTCGCAACATCCTGTAGCAGAATTACCTTCATCACGTTAGAGATAGGAAGTGTTAGCGCTTCCTATATAAAATTCAAATATTTTTAAAATCGACTTCCTGTTTAGATAGCAATGTGCATACCGGCACACTTCCGTCTTCACATCTTCACTCTACAAGTAAAACAATCTACAAAACCAAGCTGCATTAGTGACAAAGACATAACGTTATTATCTCTAACGTGATTCATATTCCCTGTTCTACTTATTATAAAGTGCCGATACTATAGCATTTTTGAACTCAGGATGGTAGATTGAGAAAAAGTTCATTACAGGAGGACAGGTTATATCTTCAGACAACCACACATACAATCCCGAACACATGAAAACGGTAATCAATTGTGAATACCCAGGCTGTATCGACGTCATTTTGTACTACAGCAATGCTACATTCATGTACCTTGGCAATAAACATACTGCACACTGGGACAAAAGTGGCTTTTGGGTAAAAGAATACCAAATTGGTGATTAAAAAACGCGCCCAACGGGCGCGTTTTCTTATTTTCTTTGTTATACAGCGCAAAAGTAAGGGTCGGGGTCTATTCTCCAGTTTCTGTTTCCTCTTCTGTAGCAGCTACATACTGTGTAAGCTCTTTATCTCCCTTGAGATACGCTACCGCTGCCTCAAGCTGAGGGTCTTCATCTGCCATAATCTGCTCCGCAGTACGTTTAATCTCAATATCTGGCTCAAGACCACCCTCAGAGATAGAGGTGCCATCCGGAGTAAACCATCGAGCAATGGTCACCTTCAGTGACGAACCTTCAGGTAGATCAACAAGCTCTTGTACTGACCCCTTACCAAAGGTCGTCTCACCAATCAGTGTCGCAACATCGTGCTGAGCGAGTGCTCCTGCAACAATTTCTGATGCCGACGCAGATCCCCCATTAATCAAAACAACCATTTCTTTTGGTGCAAACTCACGCAATGTCTTTCCACTTGAGCGATAGAGTTCCTCCTCACTACCATCACCAAAGTTTTCGCGTACCACCACCTCCCCGGCAGGCAAAAAGTACGAAGCAATTGACACCGCACTTTGCAAGAAACCGCCTGGGTTACCTCGTAAGTCAAACACAAGTTTATCAGCATCGCTACGTGCATATTCGCGCAGTGCCTCCTGCATTTTCATTTCCGCAAGTGCATTAAAGCTATAGAGTGCAATTACGAACACATCACCGTACTGTTCTGTTTTTACTGTTGGGATAGTGATAATTCCACGCACGACCGGAATCTCCAAGAAGTCAGGCTCTCCCTCACGGTAGACGGTAAGCACTACTTCAGTCCCCTCCTCTCCGCGCATGCGCTTAACTGCTTCGTTGATAGTCATGTTTTCAGTGCTCACACCATCTATTTTGACAACCGCGTCTGCAGCAAGTAACCCTGCTTTCTCTGCTGGTGTGTCAGGCAGTGGTGCAATAACAGTTACTACACCATTACGAATCCCCACCTCCATACCTAAACCGCCAAAGTTCCCTGAAATATCTTCATCAAACTGCTCCGCATCCGATGGTGGCAAAAAGACGGTATACGGGTCGCCATGACTGCGTACCATACCCTGAATTGCACCATACAAACGTTCTTCATCTGAAATACGTTCCGTACTGCTTGCTTCCACAAACTTTTCATCCATCAAGTTCCACACACGCCAAAACTCGTCGAGATCCGCTTCATCATCGGGCGCTGCTGTAGTACCACTAAAAAGTGACAAAATGCCTGACTGAAGATCAGTGTCTTGAGCACTGAGAGATCCAAAATGCACCCCTGAAAAAAAGGCTGCGACTACCAAAATGAGTGCCAAACCTGCCCCTAAAAAACTTCGTGACCGTTTTCCGTTTTGTTCATCCATAATCTCGTCAATTATTGCACATATGTGCCACATAGCAAAAAGACAACGTGCTACACTTTAGTCATAAACAGACAGTTCCATGATAGAACGCTATGAGCAAAAAAATAGAACGTGGATTGATATAACCAACCCAAGCACTGAGGAAATTCGCGAAGTGATGGAGGAGGCGTCGTTTCCTGCAGATTTTGCAAACGATCTGACAGTCATGATTCCGCACAGCAAAACCGTCTACGAGAAAGGGTCTTTAAAAATTACCCTTGATTTCCCCATTGTGCGCCGAACTGACATCAATCATCCGCATGAAATAAAGTTTATCGTTACAAAAACACACTTAGTAACCATTCACTTTGAAGAAATTGAAGCGCTACACCGATTCGGAAAGGAGTTTGAAGTACTGTGTGTTCTAAAGAATGGCAAGCAAGCACCAACCACTTCCCTGTTTATCACGATGCTGAACTATCTCTATGATGCAATGTACATCAAGCTCGACTACCTTGAGACAAAACTAAAGGATGTGGAAACAGAAATCTTCAACGAACATGAAAAAGAGATGGTATTCGAGCTTTCGCAAATCAGTCGTCGTCTCATTTCTTTTAAACAAACCATCGCCTCACACGAAAACGCTCTGAATCAGTTGCGTACAGGACTGAGTGTAGCTTTTGGCAAAACACATGAGAATGACGCTGATCATCTTGAAAATCACTACCGTCACCTTACCCGACAGATCTACACACTTGACCACACGCTCAATGACCTGCGCGAGACCAACCAAGCACTACTTTCCACAAAGCAGAACGAGACGATGAAAATTTTTACCATCCTTGCCTTTATCACTTTCCCACTTACCCTTTTTACATCATTGTTTGGAATGAATACAGTCACCACACCCATTGTGGGAGAAGAGGGGGACTTTTGGATCATCGCAGGCATCATGATCCTTGTGTCTATCTTTTTCTTTGCGTACTTCAAATACAAACGCTGGATGTAAGAAAAAGCTCGGTGGCACACAGGTGCCACCGAGCTTTTTCTTTCTACGACTTCGCTCAAAGCACAAATACTCGCTCCGCTCGTGCTTTGCTTTTCGCTTGTCGTAGTAAAGCCCCTCATCCAATTCGTTTTGCATTTACCCTATTCTTACCTTCTGCTACAATCTACTAACCATGTTCAAACTCTTTGCCTCAGAATCAAACAACGAAACATTCCCCCCTGTCTTTCTTTTCAACAGCGAATCACGCGAGGAAGAAGAGTTCCAACCACTTTCAAAAAAAGGAGTACGTATGTATAGCTGTGGTCCTACCGTCTACGACTACGCACATATCGGCAACCTCCGCGCATACGTCTTCGCAGATACGCTCAAGCGCGCGCTTGTGTACAACGGGTATCAGGTAAACCACACCATTAACTACACGGACTTTGGCCACCTCACCTCAGACGCTGACACCGGTGAAGACAAAATGATGAAGGGGCTTAAGCGTGAAGGACTTGATATCTCCCTTGAGTCTATGCGCGCACTTTCAGACCGATTTATTGCTGCGTTTGAAACAGACATCGAAGCACTGAACATTCTTCCTCCGTCACAGTTTGCGCGTGCCAGTGAGTATGTCAAAGAGCAGATTACGCTTATCAAAACACTCGATGAAAAAGGCTATCTCTACCAAACATCTGACGGTGTGTACTTTGATACGTCAAAGTTTCCAACCTACGGCCGCTTAGGCAACATCGACATAGACGCACTTAAAGACGGCGCACGCATTGAAACAAACAATGAAAAGAAACATCCGGCTGACTTTGCAGTCTGGAAAAACGGTGCGCTTGGCTGGGACAGCGAATGGGGTAAAGGGTTCCCTGGGTGGCACATCGAGTGTTCTGCCATGGCGTTCTCTACCCTTGGCAAGCAGATCGACATTCATACCGGTGGCGTTGATAACATGCCAACTCACCACAATGGAGAGATTGCCCAGTGTGAGAGTGCCACTGGTAAACAGTTCTCGAAGTATTGGATGCACAGCGAACATATTCAAATAGCTGGAGACAAAATTGCAAAGTCTGAAGGAAACGGCATTATCCTTAAAGACCTTCTTGATAAGGGATACAGTGGCGCAGACTACCGCTTCTGGCTACTCCAGAGTCACTACCGCACGAAGGCAAACTTTAGCTACCAAGCGCTCGATGGCGCAAAGCAGGCGCTGACACGCCTAAAGAAGCTGATGTTCACACAATGGAGCGATGAACGCGGTACACTCAATACAGAAAAGCAACTTGAGTTGGTGTCTCTCGTCAACCAAGACCTCGATACACCAAAACTCATCGCATGGATGCACGACATGATTAAGGACGAGTCGCTCAGCGTAGGAGAGCGTAAGACACTCGTGCTTGAGTGTGACGCACTGCTGGGTCTTGGTCTGGCGGACGACCCCGAAGAAGGACTTAAAGCGCTTGGGCACATAGCGTTTAATACACTTCCTGAAGATGTGCAAGACATGATTGAACAACGTGAAGTAGCACGTGTTGCTCGCAACTGGACAGAAGCTGATCACCTACGAGACGCACTGAAACTACAGGGATACGAAGTGACTGATGCCCCAGAAGGTGCTCAGGTAACCAAAATAGAAAAATAGAAACAAGAAAAGCCGCTGTTGTCACAGCGGCTTTAAATCATATCCGAGGAATCTGATTCCGTACTTTCTACGCTGTTGCGCAGCGCTCACGATGGAGACGGAGAAACAACGCAGCCCAGCCCACCACAGCCATAGCTGCAGTAGCGATTTGCGCAATGCGCGCATCTTGATGGATAACGTATGAACCCAACAAGAGACCAATTAGGCCTGTAAGCATCAAGAAGTGCAGCAGTTGATCTGTCACGGATTCTTCAATACGTGACGGAAAAAGCAGTACCGGCTCACGAAACCGCAGGAACCCAATGCAAACACCAGGCACAAACGCCCACCATACAGAAACACCAAGTAGCACAGGCACAATACCCATCATAAGTATCGTCGCAAAGACGGTCCACTCAACAGAAGCTCGTATACGACCCATAGCACCAATCCTTTTCCTAAAAAACTCCTGTCACAATAATACACAGATTCTCCCCAAAATCCACAAAACACTACAAAGTAAAATCCGTGGTAAAATAGCTCTTACAAAGATGTCACTTGTCCCGTTAGGAATTATTGACAAGTAAAGCATTTTATTTACAGTGCAGATTACGAACAATGCTGTCAACCAAAAACTTATAAAAACTCATAATTTCTAATCGGGATGGCTGATCAACCCCCACAGTTAAATAAAAACCTGCGCACCCCTCCTCAGAACACCGAGGCAGAGCGAGCGCTTATTGGAGCGATCATGCTTAAGCCGGACGTGATGCATGATCTCTCAGCAACCGTATACCCTGAAAGTTTTTATGCCGACAAACACCGGAAGATATACCAGGCGATTCTCACCATCTTTACCAAAGGTGATCCTATTGACCTTCTATCAGTAACAACACGCCTCAAAAATGAGGGACTTCTTGAAAGTATTGGTGGTGCAAGCTATATCACCGACTTAACGGAAACGGTACCTGCCGCAGGTAACGCACACTACTATGCCGATCTTGTTTCCAACAAATCCACCCTCCGTGGCCTTATCAACGCAGCTGAGGAAATTGCAGAGATGGGCTACGCTGATCCTGAGAACCTTGACGAAACACTCGACCAAGCTGAAAAGAAAGTATACGGAGTAACCAACGCCACAGCTGTAACAAAGTTTAAAACCATCGGCAACTCACTGAATGAAGCATGGGAGCGTTTTGAATACCTCAGCGCCAACCAAAACGAAGTACGCGGCGTACCAACCGGCTTTGGAGCGCTCGATAACATCCTTGCTGGCTTCCAAAAGTCTGACCTTATCATTCTTGCTGCTCGGCCTTCTATGGGTAAAACAACCTTTGCACTTGACCTCGCACGTAACGCAGCGCTTTTGCATAACGCATCGGTAGGAATCTTTTCTTTGGAAATGAGTGATCAACAGCTGGTTGATCGTATGCTTGCGGCTGACGCAGGTGTGGACTCTTGGAAACTTCGTACCGGAAAACTCAGTACCGATGCCGAGTTCGAGGCGGTACAGGCTTCCATGACAAAACTCTCTGAGGCACCGATCCATATCGACGATCAACCAGGCACAAACATTCTTAAAATGCGTTCGGCTGCCAGACGTCTAAAGAACGAACATGGTCTGGATCTGCTCATTGTTGACTATTTGCAGTTGATGAACCCAACCGCGAGCAAAGCGAGTGATTCTATGACCCAACAAGTAACTGAAATATCCCGTTCACTTAAACTTCTCGCGCGTGAGCTCGATGTGCCGGTACTTGCACTTTCACAGCTGTCTCGTGCCGTTGAGCAACGTGGTGGAAAGCCACGCCTGTCTGACCTGCGTGACTCTGGTTCTATTGAGCAGGATGCCGACGTGGTGATGTTCATTCACCGTGAGGACAAAATCAACAAAGAGTCTGATCGACCCAACATCGCAGAAATTATGGTTGAGAAGCACCGAAATGGTGCTGTAGGCGCTGCAGAACTCTACTTTGACGGCCAGCACGTACGCTTCCTCAGTCTCGACACCAACCACGCTTCACTCGCAGCATCCGCTGCAGCAGATGAGGATTTTTAATGAACAAAGGAATGGAATGACTATTGTGAATTGATGTCCCGATTTGTTCTGCCCTTGGGCAAATCGCTGGACCAAAGAAAATCAATTACTCTCACTTAGATTCTTTACGTATCTCTCCATCCAACTAAATCGGTTTCGAATAGAAATATCTTGTATACACCCTACTTTTTTGATACTGTTCGCACAGAACCACAAAGGAGGCTCTTATGGCTAAAAAAAAGAAGCTGTTCTTCGTAACCGATGTTGAAGGCACTGGGCCAGATCACGAAGTAAACAGCATGTACCAGTTTGCAAGCATACCAATGCTCCCCGATGGAAAAATTCTGACGGGCAGCGCATGGGATGTTGCACTCCGATCAGAAAACCCTGACGATCATGCCTCAGAAACTATGAAGTTTCTTGAGGAAGATCAAGGCATTACACTTCCATCACTCATCGCACGTCCGAACCAAGCAAGTCCGTACAGTGCCATGATTGCTTTTGATACGTATATCAAAAACTGGATGACAGATACCGGTGCTGAAAAAGCAATTCTTATTGCTGACAACCTCGCGTATGACTGGGGATACACACACTCATACTTCTTTCGAGCACTAAAGAGAAATCCATTTGGTTATGCTGGACGCAACATTCCTGACATGTCCATGACTCTCTTCTCTGGCAGCCGGGACAAGTGGGAAGAGTTTCGAGTGACGCCACATACACACGATGCACTTGACGATGTGACGGGCAACGCTGAAGCGCTTGCACACATGATCAAACATCATGGACTTGTGCTGAACTAAAAGTACACACTACCGCCCCACGGGCGTTAGTTTTTATATATGCGAACAGTATTTCAAGGTGCTAATTTAGGGGTCTGACCCCTAAATTACCCAGATGGAAAACTCAAATAAAAAGAAAATGTGGTATTCACGTTGTACATGGTAAAATAGTCTCTCATGACCAATCTCGATAAACTCATCACCTATTTCGAAGGATTCCCTGGTATTGGTGCACGGCAAGCACGGCGTTTTGCATTTCATATCCTCACACTCCCTGAAGCTGATGCTACTGAACTTGCCGATCTTATTAAAAACCTTCAAGGTACGGTTACTGAATGTCCGCGCTGTCACCGCTTTTTTGCTCAAAACAGCACACAGACAAAAATGTGCTCTATTTGTCTTGATGCGAACCGCGACCGCAGCAAGCTTATGGTTGTTGAACGCGACACCGACGTACAGTCTATCGAGCGCTCTGGTGTCTACAACGGACTCTACTTTGTCCTTGGCGGCACACTACCGCTGCTTTCCGACTCCAACAACAAGCTCCGTGGCAGTGCACTGAAGGCAACTATCGACACGCAGCTCACTGAGGATCTTTCAGAAATCATTCTCGCCTTTTCGGTAAACCCAGATGGTGAAAACACTGCACGCTATGCTGAGTCCCTCATGAAAGAAAAAATTGAAGAACATAACCTACAAGTCACACAGCTTGGGCGCGGCCTCTCAACCGGCTCAGAACTTGAATACGCCGATCCTGAGACAATCAAAAATGCTTTGAAAAACAGAACTTGACCTTTGCATAGAAATCGCTATATTTGAACAAATAGCACACGGAAAGGATCTTCAATGAACGATGTATCAAGTGCAGTACACTTTCACTTCACCACTCCCGATGGTCACCCTGAATCATTTTCACTGAAAGAAGCAATCGAGACCATTCAGTGGCAGGCAGAAAGAGAGCTTGATTCGCGTGACGTGCTCACAGCAGCAACATTGCCGCAAGCAGAAGAATTCTTAAAGTCTGAGGTTGAAGCTGTTGTTACGTGGCTGAATATTTGTGAGAAGCATCAACGGGACATGTTTGAACGCATCTATGCATTTCGCCAATACGGACCCTAAAGCAAAAGCTGACCATCGTTTGGTCAGCTTTTTAAAATAAAAACCTTCCAATCGATTGGAGGGTTTTTATTTTGGGTTTGAGATTAGATCTTCTCAACTTTGATGCGTGAGTACTTTTGTCGATGACCAATTTTTCGATCACGATTACTCTTCGCTTTGTAGCGGATGATAGAAAGTTTTTTTCCTTTCTTCTCTTCCATAAATGTAGCAGTTACTTTTGCACCGTCCACATATGGAGTACCCACAGCTTTGCTATTCATCAGCACCTTGTCGAACTCTACCTTGTCACCCTCTTTGTGGTCACCAAGGAGCTCAACGTCAAGCACATCACCAACAGAAACCATGTATTGCTTTCCGCCAGTTTCGATTACTGAGAAGTCTTCGTTCTTTGCTTCTGTAGTCATATTGTTAAATAAAATATATACGTATATCTTTTATTCACTTTGGTAAATGCCAAAACGGTGGCAATGCACATGGGAATAAAATATGGCCGATATAGTACAAGAAATCCTTGCCTTTTGCAATAGAGTTATGTATATTTGAAGCAGTTCACACGTTATTAAGGAGACTGACCAATGACTTTTGGATCTCAAGGATATGAGCCGGTGGAGCTACCTCGCCCAGGTATACTTCCTCCTGGTTGTGATTTCTACAGAGTACGTCAAAGTGGGCGTCACGCGGCAAGCGAGCAAAATGAACCTGAATTCAAGTGACGTTTTGCCGATGCAACTGATGTACCCCGCGACTATCGCAACCTGGTTCAAAACTTCTATGCAGCAGCAGCCGAACGAGGTTATAACCTAGAAGAAAAACGTAACCTGTATATGGTTTTCTCGAAACTCCGTCGCCTTGTCAGTGGCTCTGATTGGAAAAATGACCCGGGGATACATTTGTATTGCGATGTTTTCGTGGCAGCAATACAAAAGTGCCCCCAAGCTGAAGAAGATATATTCATCTGAACATCAAACCGCGCCAAGTAGGCGCGGTTTTCTCTTGTCTGCTTTCTAGACTAGTGCTAAGGTGAGACAAGACAAGAACAACAGGAGGCACAGATGCGGAAGGTAGCACTGCTCATCAATGACCATCGGTGGATTGGGTATGCTGAATATTTCGGTGAAGCATATTTTTCTGAATTCGGGATGCTGCGGATTCCATTTACTATTTCAGACAAAACACTGCAACAAACCTGTATCGAATTTGAGCCAATCATGACGCTTGCAGCAACATCTGTTCAAATCAGTGTATTTCAAATGAGCAACAATCCAAACCCAAGACATATTGAACGGTTGGAAGAATTGCTTGCACGAAACGCACACTGGAAGAAAACATATTTTGCAATGGCGGCACCAACACCCATCGCCTTCAAAATCAAAAAGACGTCACCATGACGTCTTTTTCTTATTCCTCCCCTTTCTTTGGTTTCTCAATCTCCATTACGTCGATTCCTGTCGACTCACCGGTAATGCGGGTGACGTCTTTATCTATCTTATTGAGCTCTTTGTACCCCGCGTTGTAGTGATTAACGGTGGTGCCGAGCGTATTACCTAGCTTCTGATAGAACTCCTCATACCGCGTAATATGCCCTCTGAGCTTCTCAACATTCTTAATGATGTCTTGTGCCTTTTCTTCGATTTCAAGCGCCTTAAGACCTTGCAGGACTGTCTGGAGGTACGCCAAGAATGACGTTGGTGAAACAATAATCACCTTGTACTTGCCTGCTGAGCGCTGGATGAGGTTTTCCTCACTTGCACCAACCTTGTTTGAAAGCAGATCGTAGTAGATACCTTCATGTGGGATAAACATAAACGCAAAGTCAGTTGTCTTTTCAGTCGGACGAATATACTTTGCGGTTTCAGTAATACGCAACTTCAGGTCGTTTATGAATGCTTTTTCATGTTGTGCCTTTTCAGTCACATCGGTTGCTGCAACAAAGCGGTTATAGTTTTCGAGCGAAAACTTCGAGTCTACCGGTATCACCTTCCCTTTTACAAACACTGCCGCGTCCACAATCTCTCCGTCTTCAAATGCATATTGCATTTTAAAACTTTCTGGAGGCAGCACGTTCTGCAACACTGTTTCGAGGTAATATTCACCGAGCACACCGCGCTGCTTTGGATTTTTTAAAATATCCTGCAGTTCACGTAGCTGGTCAGCTACCTGAAACACTTGCTTTGAACTCTCTCCCACTTCAGCAACCTTTGAAAACACTGAGCGCAACTGCTCATTTACTTCCTTGTTAATTTCCTGAATCAGTTCTTTACTCTCACGAAACTGCACCCGAGAACCTTCCTGAGCCGTACGACTACTCTCGGTAAGTCGGTTGTCCATTGTCCGCGTAAGATCTTGCAACTGCTGCTGCATCAGCAATATACTCTTATCGTCCTCTTTGGTTTCTTTTTTAAAAAATGAATTGTAAATCAATAGTCCCAACACAGCAAACAGAAGTGCTGCAATAAATATTTCAACTGCGGTCATATAGAGCGATTATACCACCCTACGCCCGACACTCAAAAAAGAGTAGTTTCCCAAGCTCAATAGTCAGAAGCGAAGCAACACTCGACGCAATCGCAAGACTGATCAAGTGCAACGGAAGCGGTGTGTACGAAAGCATATACTGGAAGAATGGTACCGTCAGCACAATCGCAAACAAACCGGCACTAAGAACGAACGAACCAATAAAGAATTTGTTTGTATGTAATGGGATGCGCCACAGCGGAACTGTTAGTGAACGGAAAGCAAATGAGATGAACAATGAGTCAACTGCAATAGCCAGGAACATAACGCTTCGTACAATTTCGATTGGAAGATCCAGCGACCGCACGTAGAAATAAAGCAACACAGTAATTGCACCAAGAATCGTTACTACAAAAGCAGTAAACCAAATCATCTGTGCAGAAAGGAGTCCTTCTTCATGAATGTCTTGTGGCTTCCGCTTCATCGCATCCTTTTCTCCCTTCTCAAACGCAAAGGCAACACTCATCAAGCCCTCTTCGATGACATTTGCCCAGAGGATCTGCGCGGGAAGGATCGGCACAGGGGCACCAATCAGCAGTGCCGTGGCAATAAGCACCACTTCAGTAAGGCTCGTGGAAAGGAGGTACCCCACAATCTTCCGCAAGTTCGCAATAATCCGACGCCCTTCTTCAATCGCTGCATAGATCGTCTCAAAGCTATCTTTCACGAGTACCAAGTCAGATGCTTCCTTTGCCACCTCAGTTCCTGAACCAATCGCCACACCTATGTTTGCACGACGTAGTGCCGGCGCATCATTAATTCCATCACCCGTCATAGCAACAATCTCTCCTTTCTGTTGCAACACTGAAGCAATACGCATTTTTTGTTTCGGTAACACCCGTGCAAAAACTGATACATCCTGCAACGCAATCAACAACTCCTCATCAGACAATTCTGTAAGATCGTTTCCCGTAAGTGCAATACCATCCTCTTCTGCAATACCTACCTCCTTTGCAATAGAAAGTGCGGTCTGTGGATTATCACCGGTAACAAGTACCACGCGCGCTCCTGCTGACTGCACCCCTTCAATGGCTTTGGAAACTCCTTTACGTACCGGGTCATCAATCACCAGCACCCCCGCCAGCACCAAACCGTCAAGCAACGTATCTTCAGTTTCAGGAATGTCATCATATGCAACGTTTTTGTATCCCACCGCAATCAACCGCTTCCCTTCAAGGGTAAACTTTTTAATTGCTTGCCCAATATGCATTCGCGCCTCATCGTGCAGTATTTCCTCACGACCACCCTCGCGCAAAATATTGCGTGATTGCTTCAAAATAAGTTCTGGTGCACCGTTTACACACAGAAGGCAACTTTCATCAGAAAGTTCAGAAAGTCCTGCGGCAAAGCGCTGTTCAGAAGTAAACGAAAGATAATCAATACGCTGCGAACGCAGACTATTCTCAAACTCAGAGATCGAAATGCTTGCTGCAGCTTCCAAGACCGCTATCTCCACCGAATCACCATGTACAATACTCGCACCATCTTTTTCTTCAGTATACGCATCAGCAGCTGTCAGTGACACATCGAGCAAACGTTGTACATGGTCAAACTCAGCAAAGTCCTCAGCTGCAACCAACTCCCCTTCCTCTACAAGCACATCGGTTACCGACATCACTGCCTGTGTGAGTGTTCCGGTCTTGTCAGTAAGGACATAGGTGGTTGAACCGAGTGTCTCCGCAGCCAAGAGGTTACGCACCAAACCTCCTCTGGTCAGCAATGTCTCCATACCAACCGCAAGAATAATCGTCACTGCAGCCGGCAAGCCCTCAGGCACAGACGCCACTGCGATTGCGATTGACATCAGAAGCATGTCCTGGAGTGTCTGCCCTTGCACGAGCCCTACAATAAAAATAAAAAGTACAAGCGCTCCAATGATATAGAGCATGATGTTTGATATCTTTCTCATCTCACCCTGCAGTGGTGTGTCAACTTCCTCGACATCACGCATGCTTTCTGCGAGTGCTCCAACAGCAGTATAATCACCGGTTGCAACAACCACCCCGATGCCATACCCTTGCGCAACAAACGTACCCATCCACGCCATTGAGGTTCTATCTGCAAATGGCGCCCCCACAGCAACCGCATCAACATTTTTCTCAACAGCTACCCACTCGCCGGTAAGTACCGCTTCATTGACTGCGAGCTGCTTGGCGTGAATCAAACGCACATCAGCAGGTACCTGTGAGCCACTTTGCATAATCACAACGTCACCCGGCACGAGTTCATGTGCTTCAATCTGATGCTTCTTTCCTGCCCGCAACACCGTTGCTACTTGTTTCTGTGAGTTCGCAAGCTTATCAAATGCACGAGACGCCTTCCCTTCTTGTAACACCCCAACAACCACCGCAATAAGTAACGCAATGGCGATCACTATTGCGTCAACATACTCAGCGAGGCCAAATGTGACTACAAATGCAAGTACCAACACAAACGCAAGAGGATTCTTCAGCTGAGTAAACAAGCGCGCAAACCACGTTTCTTTCTTTTCCGCGGTAAACGTATTCGGCCCGTACTCTTCTTGACGTTTCTGCACTTCACGCTCTATAAGACCTTCCTCGGTAGAGCCAATGACCGTAAGTACTTCACGATAGTCATGAGCGTGATAAGCATACGTTTTATTCTGTACCTCTTTTGCATGCACTATATGGAGCAACGGGTCTTCTGAAGAACGTGACATAATGCTATTATACAGTGTATACACATATAAAAAGCAGAAAAATGGGACTACATGAGGACATTAAATGAACAAACGAGCGTAGCGACTATTGTGAATTTATGTCCCAATTTGTTCTGACCTTGGGCAAATTGCTGGACCAAAGCTTGCACTGACTATAATATAGACAACCTATGACACTTCATGAAAATATAAAAAGCCAACTTAAAGAAGCAATGAAGGCAAAGGAAGAAGTAAAACTGCGTGTTGTACGTAGTCTCCTTACTGCTTTTATGAACGAACTGGTGGCAACAAACCGAACGCCACAAGACACGCTCGCTGATGATGAAGCACTTGCAGTAATCAAGCGCTCTGCAAAACAACGCAAAGAATCAATCACACAGTATGAAGCAGCAGGACGTGATGAGCTTGCAGTACCAGAAAAAGAGGAGCTTGAGGTACTTGAGAGTTATCTGCCACAAATGATGAGCCAAGATGAAATCCGTCCGATTGCAGAAGCAAAAAAAGCAGAGCTGGGTGTAGATGACAAAAGCAAAATGGGCATGCTCATTGGTGCAGTCATGAAAGAACTTGGTGGCAATGCAGACGGCGGTGACGTAAAAACGGTGATCGAATCACTTTTTGAGTAACATGGGTTTTGAAAAAAGGCTGCCGACTGAATCATTTGCACCCATGTTTGACGTACGTGAATCAAGGGATTCTGTTTCTCGGGCACACATGATACTTACCGCAGCCTATGGAGGTGTTATGTTTGAAACAGTAGCCAATTTCATCAACTATAGTGACAACATTGAAGTAAAAATGATCACCAATGACTCTGACAAAGCACCAGACGACCTTGATCGACTAAAGCAACACGCCATAGATTCCTTTAAAAAATACATAGAAAAAAAGAAGTATGATGACTACATTGAAAACTTCAAATAGCAACATCGTGGGACCGATGCCAATTTCCTGGATCGCTTCGACTGTAGTCTCGCGAAGACGGAAAAACCTTTGGTTTTTTCTAGACAGCATCGAGGTTGCCGTCATTGCGAGCTTCTGCGAATCAAACCAGGTTGTTTATAACTAAGGTATGGTTTTCTTGCTGGGCTTCAGATGAGAATTGAAGTCAATGAATTGACTTTCTATATATTTCTAGTTTAATAACTTTGATCTGAGATGTGTATCCCCACCTTCATTCGCCAGTAAACCTATTGGAGGGAAGAATGGCTCGTAAGTACGCATCGGAAACCAACACCCAGAAACTCATCGACGCTGTGAACCAGGGCGACGCACACATCGGTGTGAAAAGCCCCCACAGCAAGGGTCGGATGACGCAGTTCTGCATCATCTACAAGGGTCAGTCCTTCACCCGTCATTTGCCGAGCGATACGTTCAAGTAACACGCTCGCCATACGGCAACCGAACGTCCCAGACGTTCACCCCCCCCCGACACTAACACTGTCGGGGTTTCTACGTCTACACCACCAACTCCTGAAGTATTTGAATACTGGACCGTATACATTCCCTCTCCCTATACAGTTCTGAAAGCCAGGTTTTTTGCCCGCAGCAGCAAAAACAATCCGTCAGGATTGTTTTTGTTTTGCGAGCGAGGTCCACGAGGACTCAAGCCGAGAAGGTTAATCAGATATTTCATGCGTTCACGAACAGAAATATCGATAACCTATACTGGTCATGTAATGACCGAGGCTCCTCGTGGACCCGCAGCGAAAAAATCTTAATTCGTTGAAACGCAGGAACGAAAATACTGAAAACTTAGAGGTTGTATCTGCAACTCAGTCGTACTGCTGCACTAGTCGTATTCGTATACTAATTCCATCGCTTCTTCTAAACACTCAAGAGAACTTGCATAAAATACAAAGTTAAGTCTCCATCCGGTGTATATGTACCCCCTTGCCCCATCGACAAAGTTAACTGATCCCCGTCGGTAATCGACACTTTCAACAGTCTGAAACGAAACGAGTCCTGGTGTACTTGGGAGTATCTGATTTGGAAAAATAAACTGTCCAATGTCTTTAAATACATTTGGCTCCCAAGCGGTAATAGCTCTTTTTGCTGGATCGTATGATGCCCCCTGCGGACTCTCGGTAGATCGAGCTGTAAACATCACTACATTGGTTTCATCAATCCCCAGTCGACACGGAAAAATACCATACACATTCATATAGACATCCTCAAGCATTGCTGAGAATGCACTGTCGGGTGATTTCGTAAGTAACGTATTAAAAGGCCGCACCGTTTGCGGGTCAAACCCGACGGTAGTCGGTACCACACCGCCACTCTCATGCGGAATGTTCGGACTTCCAATTGGAAGCGTCGTGGGTTCTGAAATAGTTTCAGTGCGTTGCATGTACGTTTTCAAAATGAAAAGACCAAGCACTAGAAGTATGATGAGTATGATAATTTTAGTGAGTTTTGGCATAGTATTCAATTCTACCTTGTTACATTTAGGTTACCACCTTCACTTCTTGCTTTACTAAAGTGCATAGCGTCTTTTGACGACCGCCAGTCACACCCCCACCCCCATCCTTGGCTACGAAACGACTGGATTAACCAGTCCGGCAAGTCACTCTGGCACACTCCGTCAAAACGGTGCGGATTAGATGCAGGGTTTATATCAACTGCAACTCCGTATGAGTGATACGACTGGCGACTCGAACCTGCAATAGTACGACATGCGTATCCTCCAACTGAATACACGTTATATGCGCTGTTGCCCCCTCTGCGTCTCCACTCACGATCGATACTTTCTAGACTACTTACCAGTGAGCTATGTATCTGGATGCTATTTCCCAGAAATGTGGTCGAGACAATCTGTGAGGTATCACATGACGCAATATCTACCCCATCAATGGTAAGAACTGTCCCTGGTGCGACACCAATCCCTTCCTCCTCAAGGGTAATTTCATACTCTGCCGCACCTGCCGCAAATTCTCCTGCTCCACACTGTACCTGGTTCCACATGCCAAAGTCTCCGTCGAGTATTAACTTCATGACTGTATCCACGATTGTCCATCCTGCAACCATAATAATGATACCAATGACGGTATTAAAAAATAATTGTTTGCCTTGCTCAAGCGCAGCTCGGTTCCCGCGTGAAAAAATAAGAAGAAAGCCTGCATAGGCAATCACCAGAATAGAAAATAGTGTCGCAATGATAATAATCCAACTGATAATGTCGTTGGTCATAGTCATTAACGAACAGAAGTTGCAAGTGCCTGCCTCCTGACAGGTTACCAAACCACTCTGAGCAAAACTAGTGCTTGGAAGTAGAAAGAGAAGTATGAGAAAAAGTGTATACATATAAACAACCTGCAACATCAACACTATCTACCACTTGGCGACCAATGTACTAGGTCGTTAGGAAGTCCATTATTAAAATTAAACCTCCCACCGTTAGCTCGTAACCAATTATAAATCGCTGTACCACGAGATGAACCTGCAATATCAACTGCCACACCACTATTATGATTAGAACCAGAACCGGTCCGTCCACCACAGGTAACACCACATGGTATAGCTACAGTACCTGCACAACATCCATTAGTAGCACAATTATGTCGATTCCAGATCTCTATTTGTGTATTTTGAGACCTCCACGCACTGGTCACCCTAAGTGTAATACCATCAGCTGCAGCTGCAGCTCTCATGGCTATGAAATTGCGTGCTGCATCCTCCCGAAGATATTTGCCTGGTTCCCCAGGAATACCGACCATATTACTCGCCGACGATCCGGAACAATTACTTACGCCAGGTATTGGACTTGTGCCATGTTCACCTGCAAACTGACTCACCTCAGTCTCATCTACCCCTTCTATGACACGAATTTGGGCCTGACTAAGTGGCAATACAGTTTCAGGTACCCCCGGCTGGAACATTCCCGCTCCGCACTGCTCTATCTCGTTCCATACCCCTAAGTCACCCCCCGCCAAGGTCTTGAGAATTGTATCCACTATCATCCATGCGGCTACAATAAGAAAAATACCAATAACAATATTTCCAAGCATTTCTTTTGCTGCAGTGAAGGTGCTGACATCTCCACGAGATGTACTCATACGAAAGCCAGCATACATTAGCCCAATAACTGCAATAAGTGTTGCTACAAGCACCGTCCAGTTTACGACATTGTCGAGTGTTTGTGTAAGCTCACAAAAATTACACTCATCACCCTCGGTACAGGTAAGAAGCTGAGCGTTCGTTACCTCTGCTGGAAAAAGTAAAAGGAGAAAAAATGAAGCCGTAATTAAAAAACGCATACTACTATTGTACACAACACACTATGGAAGTTCCTGTGCATTTACACAGAAGCTTAACCCGTAACTCCCCACGTATTCAAAATCTATGTACGGTGGAATTACTAAATCGACACTCATCGTACAGGCTTCTTTCTGCGTTACCCCAAGCTCTTGCAGGAACACAAGTTCTGCCTGCCGGCGTGCGTTTTCGTAGTCGGATGCATCAAGTAAGTTCACCATAAAAAAGTCATCTTGTGCGTAGTACAAAATAGAATACATAGCAGTCTCTGAAACAACGTATACGTCACCGTCATACACCACGACAGGGTCAACGGTCACGTCATTCATTGGAATAAAGCCTTTTTCTGTATTGATCATACGTTGTCCCGTTTGTGCATCAGGACGCTCAATCACTTCAGGTATCGGCAGCACGTTAGAAACTTCTATCTCGCTCCGCTCATCAGATTTGCTACCTAAAAAAAGCAACATGAATATACCCAGTACCAGCACTATTCCTATTATCACTATTGGTTTTTTCATACTACTATCTACTACATCGCGGCGATGCCGCATTTACCTTATCAACATACGTACGTGTTTCTTGATATCCAGTATTTACCGTACAGTTCGTACCGGTGACCTGTCCATTGGCACAGCAACCACCTGAGTCATACGGACATTGCCAGCGACGAAGACCCTGACAGTCTCGACTTGCTGCATTGGCTCCTGGACCACCATTGTATGCTGCAGCAGCAAGGTCATGTGACCCAAACTGACGATACATTTGTGCATAGTATCGGGCACCACAATCAATATTTTGTGCAGGATCGGTCAACTCAGACGCAGACAAACCGCATGCCGACGCTGCTGTTCCTGGCAAAAGCTGCATAAGTCCTACCGCACCAGCACCACTGCGCGCATTTGGATCACCGCCTGACTCGGTGATCATCACCCCACGTATGCGATCTGCAGGAATGCCATAGCGAGCAGCCGCTTGCTCAATATAGTTATTATACGGACTAATCGCAGTACATGAACCACTTGAGACCACCACTTGGCAACGGTTTGCTCCATAACACCTGTCTCCCACCGATAACCCTGAAGCATTACACGATGCGCTGGCACCCCCTCCAGCAGTTGGCATATTCCCAATAACTACCGGCGTGAGTACATTTACAAAGTCTTCCTTAAGTTCAAGTGTATAGTCAGCTTCACCATAGTCATATGCATACGAACACTCAACTGTTTCCCATCCAAGTGCCCCTGAAACGCTACCAAGTAATATCCCTAAGACTGCATTAACAATAAGATACGCTGCAAACATAATCGCAGCGCCAATAAGCGTATTCGAAAAAAAACTCTTTGCCTGTTCAATCTGCCCCGCACTTCCACGTGAGGTCACCATCATAAAACCGGCATACATGAAGGTAATCACTGCAAACAGCGCCAAAAGACCAAGGATAAAGAGAATAAGGTTATTAACAGTTTCTACAAACTCACACAAACCGTACCCAGCTGCACCATAGTCTCCATCACGACCAGACGGTACTAAACCTTCCTGCGCATACACAGTACCTCCGACCAAAAAACCGACAACAACATAAAGAGCAAACTGTGCACGATAACGCCATTTCATTACCTACAATCGTAGCATGTGTTTCAAACACAAAACTTAAGTATCCTGCATATGTTATTATAGAGTAGTCAATGTTATATGCCTAAAAAATGGACCAGCGAAGAGGAAAAGAGGTATCGAAAACAACTTATCGAACTCTATGTAAAAAGAAATCTTTCTATATCAGAAATTGCCCCAATTGTTTGTCTGTCTGAAAAAACTGTATTTCAGCGTTTAAAACGACTAGATATTCCCACTGTACCCGAACAAAAAGTTAAATATCGAAACAAAAGAAATGACATCACGATTCCAAAGAAATATTCTGCTGAATTGGCTGAATTACTTGGCATACTCTTTGGTGATGGTCATATCAACAGATATCAAGTTACCGTCACCCTTGGGGACAAAGAAGTAACATACGCATCCTATGTTCAAAGACTGATACATACTGTTTTTGGAGGAACACCAAAAGTAGTCACTAAGAAAAATGGCTATCGAGTTGTATATCTCGGTTCAACACAAGCTGTGCAGTATTTACAATCACTTGGACTAACTAACAACAAGGTACGAGACCAAGTAGACATACCAAAATGGCTTACTTCAAATAAAAAATATCAACAACAATTTCTCCGCGGCTTTTTTGATACAGATGGATCTGTATACAAACTTAAGTATGGTATTCAGTTAAGTTTCACGAATCATTCACTCCCCCTACTACACTCTTTACAAGAGATGCTATTACGTTTAGAATACAGCCCATCTTCCGTAAGCAATGTTACGTTTTATATAACAAAGCGGAAGGATATACAGAAATTCTTTACTGAAATTCAGCCAAGGAATCAAAAACACAGAAAGCGTTACGATACAATCGTAGCTCAACGCGTCGGTACCCAAGCGGTCAACGGGGGCAGGCTGTAAACCTGCTGGCTTTGCCTTCGCAGGTTCGAATCCTGCCCGGCGCACAATAATGGAACTTTCGGGTCGTGAACCGACCTCA
>CAJXAG010000016.1 GCA_913050645.1 uncultured bacterium
AGGGTTTCACCTTTAAACGCACACACCGGCTAAAGCCGGTGGTTTAGGGGGTGAATGAATAATCGCCCCGAAGTATCGGGGCGATTGTGGGACGGATCAAAATCCATCCATTTCTTCGTGCGCAGCGTCGTTCACCGGGATTAAACCCCACTCCTCGGGGACCGGATCGCCGACGTCGAGTCCGGGGCAGTCCGGAGCTTCAATGAAGATCAGGCGCTCACCCTTGCCTCCGGCAGCAAGTCCGCCACCTTGGGTCGCCCATTTGGCAACGGGCTTATTGTCGTCAGAATGCGGGTGTGTCCCCGACAGGGCGGCAAGTGCTGCGGCAAACGGGTTTTCAGGATCGATTGTAGGACGTGGATGGGTCATCTCTAACTCCTTTGAATGCTCCCTGTACAATACCATATTTTTAATATGAAGTCAAGATCTATCAAAAACCTCATCCTCTGCTACAATCTCTCAATGAAAGACAAAGAATTACAAAAAATCACCGACTTCCTCTACGAGACCGGCATTCTTGCTAAGACGCCGCGTAGTGGATTTTTCTTTTTAGGGTCGGGAGAACAGAGTGTGGCAGAGCACGTTAACCGCGTGTGCTATATCGCGTACTGCTTAGCAAAAATGAACGGAGAGGTAGACACAGGGAAAGTGGTGCAAATGGCGCTTTTTCACGATATCTCTGAGTCACGTATTTCGGACCTAAACTACGTACACCAAAAGTACACCGAACGTTTAGAAGATAAGGCACATCAAGACCTTGCGGATTCGTTGCCGTTTGGTGAAGATGTGAAGGAGCTTATCGACGAGTATGAGGAGCGTGAATCGATTGAGTCAAAAATTGTGAAGGATGCTGACAACCTCGAGTTCATCATTTCGCTCAAGGAACAGTACGACATCGGTAATGAGCGCGCACATGCATGGCTCCCACCAGCGCTGCAACGCCTGAAAACAGAAGAAGCGCAAGAGCTTGGCAAAGTAATCATGGAAGTAGACTCAGACCGCTGGTGGTTTGGAGAAAAAGATGATTCTTGGTGGGTGAATCGCGATAAATAGTGTATAACTCCGCAGCGCTAACCAAAATCGCGTTATACTAAAAATAATGAAACACACAAAGACAATTTGTACTAAGACTGATCGTCTTAAACCACCTTGGTATTTATCAGGGTGGTTTTTTGTGTAATTTTGTCTCCTCTGCTACAATCTCTCAATGAAAGACTCAGAACTACAAAATATTACACAAAATGTAAAAAAGGTACTTACGTTGTACCAAGAAGAATATCCAGACGTGGTCATGGATCGCGATTATTATCCATTTAAACTAACTGAAGAATGGGGTGAATGTCTGCAAATGTACCTTATGCTTACTAATCGTGGTCGGCAAAAGGGAAAGACTGAAGATGAAATTAAAGTCGAATTCTCAAAGGAAATTGCGGATGTGTTTGGATACCTGCTGGCCTTTGCAGATAGTGAGGGGATAGATCTCAAAGAAGAGCTTGAAAACAAATGGTTTGCATATTTGAAAAAGGGAAGTGCATAACTCCGCAGCGCTAACCAAAACCGCGCTATACTAAAAACAATGAAACACACAAAGACAATTTGTACGTGGAGCAGCTTTTGCTCGCTTTCTGCAATACTCTGCAATGAGAAGTAGCGTTTTTGTGTCCACTATGTAAAAACTCTGCTTCTTGAGGCAGAGTTTTTCTTTGCCTCAAGAGGATTGTTCTTTATACGGAGGGAAGTGTCATGTATGACCAAGGACATAATCGTTTGCCCGTACTTGCGTCTGAGCTTGAAGCAGCGTTACAAGCCGTAATTGATTGTGATGGTATGTTTTGTCAATTACGATCGGTAGCACGTGCGATTGCGCTTGAATACCCGGAGTTTATGGTGTGGTCACCAGAGCTTCGTGGTGCATACGCCGTGGCGGACATTTGGGATCATTCCTGGAAACGTCTTGCAGAAGTAAAGGTAGAGGCATCAAAAAAAATGATTACTGCGCCCATGTGGTAACAAAAAAGCCAGTTCGATGGAACTGGCTTTTTCTTTATTTCTGTACTCTCGTCTTTACCTTCAGTCGTGTGCTTCGATCTTTGTCTACCTTTGGTAGTTTGATCTCAAGCATTCCGTGTTTTTCCTGTGCATCAGCTTCATCGATAAGTACTTCTTCTGGAAGCAAGAGTGTGCGTGAGAATGATCCCCAGAAGAGTTCACGGTGGTAGTAGTCATCATCGGGCGCTTCTTTGTATTCTTCGCGTACTCCTCGAATAGTTACCATGTCGCGGGTGATAGCGATGTCTAAGTCGTCAGGGGACACACCAGCAACCAGCGCACGAATCACAATAGCTTCACCGGTGTGATACATGTCTACAGGAAGTTCACCGTCTTGTTGTTCTGCTTCGGGTTCTTCAGCTTGTGGCCACTCAGACTCCTCTTCGTAGTGTGCTACATCGAGCTCATCGTCCTCACCAAATTCATGCTCTTCGTCGAGCACGTCATCATACGTATCGGTATTGACCGATCCGGTGAGTCGTTCTAGGAATGAGATTTTTTTCTTCTTCATGTAGATGTGTACTTATGTGGCGGATTGTGGTGAGCTTCGAGAAGCTTTACCTTCTCAAAAATGAGCAGCAGGACGATGATGCCCATCCAGACAAAGAGAAATACGCCTAAAATGGTTTCTCCGTTAGAATCTATTATAAAAAAGTTAAACATCGCGTGCAATACAATGGCAATGAATAACCCAAGTGTTCCGAAGACGAGCTTTAGTGTATTACTGCGGTAAAATGCAAGTGCTAAAAAGACTCCAACGGTACCCGAGGCAAGTACATGGAGAAGTGTAGAACCTAAGAAGCGCAATTTTCCGGTGGTTAATGTACGTACCGTGTCACCTGCAACAATAGGGTCGAAGATAAACAGCGCGTTTTCAAGCGCTGCAAACCCAAGGGCGACGGTGATCATGTAGATGATAAGATCGATTGGTTCATCAACTGCCTTATGCCAAAGTACAACAAGTAGAGCGGCGGCGTACTTCATTACTTCTTCTATGATGACCCATACAAAAATAAGATTGTCCCCGTCATATTGTTCAATAGCAAGACGTTGAAGGGGGAGTACCAGTGGCACCACCATCATACCTGCAATAAAGGCCAGTATGATAAGCAGATATGGTTCAGGACGTTCTTTGTCCTCACGAAGCCAAAACCATAGCCAAAACAACGCAGGAATAATTCCGCCAAGAAACGCTATTGCAAACTGCGTGGATTGAGCCATTTACCTTAGTATACCAAGCAAAAAGCACACGCGAATGCGTGTGCTTTGATAACTTATGTGCGTTCAA
Organism: uncultured bacterium; assembly: GCA_913050645.1. Taxonomy (GTDB): domain Bacteria; phylum Patescibacteriota; class Minisyncoccia; order Phycocordibacterales; family UBA918; genus OLB19. The sequence continues at coordinate 3,338 of CAJXAG010000016.1, forward strand.
ATACCTCACTACCGGTGAACTCAAACAGCTTCGGAGTGATGGTGAGCACTGCTTCTGTATCATCGATAACTGCTCCACAGTGCTGTTGCTTAAGGTCGAGAGGACCTTCGTCGATCTTCCCGTCTCGGAAGTAGGGAAGTGCTAAGGTGCCGCGAATGCGGAAGGGGTTACCGTCGGTGTCGAAACCCTCCAGTACGTTTTCACTACCTGTGACGTCCGTGAGTGTGATGTTCATGTACTACTCCTTCTGCTGGTGCTGCCTGCGATGAACCATAACATAAAAAAGCATCACATCAATAATAAACTCCTGAATCCATAAACTCTGGATTGCCCAAACCATAATTTCATTCGGGACTGGATATACGTCGCAGAAGCTCACAAGGACGGCAGCTTTGCTGCCGTCTGGGACGAAAATTGCCTTTTTGGCGTCTTCGCGAGTGATAACGAAGCGATCCAGGAATACTCCACAGAGTTTACGGATTCAAGGTAAAACACGACTCAATGATGGATCGTGCTTTTGTTGATTCTGAAGGTTAATGTACCGTTGGTGCTTCAAATAGCACTTTGCCGTCGATGGTCACTTTCTTTACAGAAAGTTTCCCAAATTCTTCGATGAGGTGTACTTCATCCATGGCCTTGGCACGGGGGCAAAAACCTCTGAGGTAGCTGTCTCGGTTATTGGGTTCTGTAAGTGTTGTGTCGATGAGTTCAACTACCCGGTTATCAGGCAGTGTAACGATACAACGTGCTGTATCGGGATCATAGCCAAATTCACATGGAGGAATATTTGGTTGTGTCTCAAATGCTTCCATGTTATTTAGAAGGCCAGCTTGCCACCATTAAGATTTCTTGATCTTTCATTTCTTCTGGAAGCTCTTGCCAGATTGTTTCAGTCACAAACGGCATGAATGGATGCAGGATTTTGAGTGATGTAACTAAGTGTGCAATGAGCAGTCTTTGGCGAGCATGTTGGGCGGTGCCTCCTCCCTCGCTATTAATATACACTTTTGAATCTTCTAAAATTTTTGAAGCAAACGTATCCCATACAAAATGATACACAACTTCTGAAGCGAGGTCGAAGCGGTCTTTTTCCATTAAGTCAGTTATTTCTTTAACGACAGCTTCAAGTTCACTATTAAGTACTTGGTCGACAGCACTGTATTCAGGTGCAGTTGTGTAATCGTGGTTTACTGTTGAGTCGAGTACAAATCGAGTGATGTTCCAGATTTTGTTTGCAAACTTCTTGTATGCATTTACCTTATCTGGATCGAGGTTCATATCGCTTCCTGGTGCATTATTTACCATGAGTCCCATACGCAATGCGTCTGTACCAAAACGTTCTTGAATTTCACTCGGTGCTATTACATTTCCTTTACTCTTACTCATCTTTACTCCTTTTTTATCACGCACCATTCCGTGTAGGTATACTTTTTCAAAAGGTACCTGACCGGTGCGATAGATACCAAGCATGATCATGCGTGCCACCCAGAAGAAGATGATGTCTTTTCCCGTTTCCATAACTGAAGTAGGGTAGAACTCTGTAAAGTCACTTCCGTCAGGGAAGTCAGTCACCGCAAGTGGCCACTGGCCACTTGAGAACCAGGTGTCAAACGTATCAGGATCTTGTGCCACCGATCCACCACATGTAGTACATTCGGTAATAGAGTCATCGAGGTCTACCATACCGTGACCACACTCAGTACAAACTTTTGCAGGAATAGGAATACCCCACGCGATTTGTCGCGCAATAGGCCAATCTTCAATATGTTCCATCCAGTGTCTAAAGACACGTTCATCACGCTCGGTAACAAAGGTTATGTTACCATCATCAACCGCAGCGACTGCTTTTTCTGCAAGTGGTTTTGTTTTGACAAACCATTGTTCTCGTATTTGTGGTTCAATTTCCTTGTTACACTTGTAGCAGCAGGGAACTGAGTGTTCGTACGTGTCGTCAACCTTCACCAGTAATCCTTTTTCATCCAACTTCTTTACAATTGCTTCTCGTGCATCAGTGATATTCATTCCTTCAAATTCTCCAGCAGGTGACATGAGTTTTCCTCGCCAGTCGATGATTTGTTCAAAATCGAGGTTATGCCTCTTTGCGATGTCGAAGTCGATGTGTGAGTGCCATGGAGTAATGGTCATCACACCAGAGCCCATCTCTGGGTCTCCAGCTTCATCTTTAATTACTGTTGCAGTGATTGGACCGTGTATCCATTCGAGGTCAATTTTCTGGCCATGTTCATATTCTGCATATCGTTCATCGTCTGGGTGCATCACTACATACTTGTCACCAAACTTTGTTTCAGGTCGTGAGGTACCAATGACAAATGGTCCATATTGGAAGTAGTAGAATTTGCTTGTCCGTTGCTCGTGTTCAATTTCTAAGTTTGAGAAAGATGTTTGATGTTTTGGGCACCAGTTTACCGTTCTTTTACCTCTGTACAATAATTCGTCTTCTTCAAGTTGCTTAAAGGTGTCATGTACGATCTTGATTACTCGATCATCAAGTGTGAACAGTTCTCGAGTCCAGTCACAAGACGCACCAAGCGAGCGCACTTGGTCTTCCATAAGAGATTTATTTTCTTGCACGAAGTCCCAGATTTCAGATCGGAGTTCTTCGTTGGTCATATCAAAACGAGAGCGCTTTTGTTTTTGCAGATGCTTTTCATACACTGCTTGCGTTTCAAACCCAGCATGATCAGACCCGGGGAACCAGACTGTTTTTCTTCCTTTCATTCGTTGGAAACGAATCATAATGTCTTCGACCGTCACAAACAGCGCATGTCCAGCATGAAGCGAAGCATTTGCGTTTGGTGGTGGCATTACAATTGAGAATGTTTCAGTTCGTTCCCCAGGAAGATTTTCAGGACTAAAATACCCCGAATCCTCCCACATCTTGTAGATGTTTTTCTCATGTTCAGATGGATCGTATGGTTTTAAAAATATCTCTGGAATTTGGTTTTGCTCACTCATGCTCATTTAATTAGTTAGAAACCGATAGTATCATGAAATATGGCTTCTTTAAAGAAAAAACAACATAGCAACTTAAAAGAAACATTGTGCTGCAAGAAGTAACGTGATAAGGTAAGAAAGTAAAGAATACTTACTTTCTTACTTTTCCAAAACAACATGAATGCAAAAACTAAAATCCAAAAAATATCTTCGAAGGGTCAAATCACACTCCCTGCTGCCTGGCGCCGGCACATAAAAACTGACACGATATCAGTCTGTATTACTGATGATGTTCTGGAAATACGGCCTGCAAAATTTGATAATTCGGGTGAGTATACTGTTTTTGATGCGCTGCGTGATAATGAAGGGAAGGGTTTAAAACTTAAAGATCTGCAAGAAATTCTAGAGAAGATCGACTAGTGTATGGATGAACTCACTAAGTTATTCCGTAAGCTAACTCCAAAAGAACGGAAACAGCTGCTTGAGTATAGTAAGCAGTTGGGACAATCGACTAATAGTTTTAATGTAAAAAAACTCAAAGGCTCTGATTTTTATCGTGCTCGAAAAGGTCGCTGGCGCTTCATTTTTCATTATGTAGGAAAAGATATTGTTATCGATTCCATTCGTCTTCGTGACGAGAAGACGTATAAGGACATTTAGATCGTAGATAGAAAATGACCCCGTACAGTGTACGGGGTCAGTAGGGTTTAGGCGGGTTCTACTTGAACTGCTCGGGTATGAATTTTTTTGAACAAAAGTTCCATGAACGCAGCCCATTGGGTAGCATTTGGAGATCGGCTGAGTTGTAATTCCCATGTCTGCTGATACGGCTCAGTCTGATGACATTCTTTTGCAACAATGTTTGCTCCCAAACGTGTGCAGTGTTTTGGGAAGTCCGTAGCTTCTGCAGTAAGCAACTTTCGGCTAACGCTGCGAATCAAGAGACAGAACAGGTGGTTACCTCGTCCTGCCTCAGTCAGAGTCAACGAATCACCGTTTTCGTAGGTAAACGAAATGCTACCTAGTTTCATGTTGTGTCCTCCACCATGTTTTTCATCTGTAGAGCACAATAAAGGAAAAGGGTAGCGTGGTCAACAAAAAAGAAACACCCCGCCAGAAACCCGGCGGGGTGTGTGAAGTCAGGAATGGTACCAAAGACCACCTTCGCTGCGGGTAACCGACCAGTCGTCGTTCGGTATTGCCCAGGGGAGGTAGTTGGAGACCATGACAGAAGGTCCGTCATGAGCCTCTACGGCACTGTTGCCATCCCATCCGAGATGTAGCATGCAGGGGCCGATGCTGGCCAGTTCCCGCACGTTCGCATCATCTTCGAGATATTCGAGGAGGTACTCAACTGCTTGACGGTATCAACCTGGATTGCTTCCCATACGCTCGCAATGACGTACTACGTATGTGCAGGAAAGATGACGGCCGCTTTGCGGCCGTCATTGCGAACATATGTGAAGCAATCCAGAGAGAAAACCCCACAGGTCTTTCCTGTAGGATTTTGCTATTGGTCTGCGATATTTCGGTTTCCATCCGCCTTTATCAACTTTGCTGCCGCTGGGTTCGCTGCACGGTCGGTGCGAGCGTGTCCTGACAGTGCAATCATCACCGAGTTGTCGGTAGAAAGGCCGGGGTTTGGGAAGTAGATCTCCACATCAGGGTGACTCTCAAGGAGTTCACTGTGGAAGCAGTTACGGATGTGTTGGTTTGCACTAACGCCACCACCGATGATGAGTGTCTGTGCACCAGATTCATCGAGCGCATCTTTTGTCTTTTTTATGAGTACTTCAGTGGCAGCATCTTCAAAGTCACGCGCGAGTGCTTCCATGTCAGTCTCACCAAGCTCTTTACCGTCTATTGCGTAGCGTACTGCGGTCTTTAACCCTGAAAACGAAAAGTCGAGGTCTTTAGAGTGCAGCATTGGTCGCGGCAGTTCTGCAAAAGGAGGCAGGTTAGCTGCTCGCGCAAGTTTTGCCAGACGACTGATCTCAGGTCCACCTGGGTAGGGTAGTCCCATCATGCGAGCAACTTTATCAAAGGCTTCACCTATGGCATCGTCTTTGGTTTGGCCGATCTTATCGTAGGTTTTCCAGTCATCCATACGTAGTAGCTCGGTATGGCCACCAGAGATAAGCAGTGATACTGCGGGAAAGGATACTTGCGCAAGCTTGTTGTCTTCCTCGACATCAAAAATAGTTGCCAGTACATGACCTTCCATGTGGTTTACCGGCACGACGTGTATGTTCCACACCTCAGAGAGTGCCTTTGCAAAGTTTACACCTACCCACAGTGCAGGCTCAAGGCCAGGGCCTGAGGTAACCGCAATGAGTTCCACATCAGGTTTCTCGTATGTTTGGAAAAAGGTGATGAGTTCTTCGATCATGCCTGACTCACTTTCGTGTATTAAAAGTTCATGGAGCATCTCAACCTGTGCCTGCGTGAGCACAGACTCTTCTTCGTGTAAAAGATCAGCCTCAGTGAGAGCTTTTGTGAGCATGGGGATGAGCTTCTTTGCGTGTTCGCGCTTGGCAAGCATGGGGAAGACTCCACCGTACTCTGCGTGGAGGTCAACTTGTGAATGCAGCGCATCGCCAAGTACTTCGTAGGACGCATCGGGAAACTGTCCGTCTGCTTTTACGATACTTACGGCCGTTTCGTCACAGCTGGTTTCAATGCTCAAAATATTCATATCGCGTAATATAACAGCAAAAAAGAAAAAGAGCGACCAGGTTTGGTCACTCTTTTTTGATGAGAAGGTATGGATTTGCACCATACATGATATGCCTATGAGCTGGACTGGTTACCGAGTTTTTCGGGGTTACTCTAACATACCTCTACTGTTAACCCTTATTCGAGCGTCTACCTATTCCGCCACCTCTCAGTTGTTACCTTATTACAGAACTACAGAAAAGAAAAGGGAAGTTCGTCAAAAGACGCAACGCCGATACCTGCAGCGTTTTTGTGACCACCTCCACCGTACTTCTGTGCGATCGCTGCAACGTCGGATTCACCTATACTTCGCAGAGAAATTTTCACCATGTTGTCAGTGTGGTAGTACACGATACCGATCGGTTCTTGTTCTTCTGCAAGATTCAGTTCTGCAAGGTTATTTCCAAGAACTGATACATATTCGGAGGTGTTCAGTGCCCATACTTCATGACCTTCAAACAGAACACGCTCCTTTCGTTTCATCATGTGTGCAATGAGTTTGTCTTCAAACTTTGCAATAAGTGATCCTTTGGCAATGAAGTTGATGAGATTGTTCTCTTCTTGGAGATCAGCGATGAGTGTATCCCATACACCAAAGTCCATATCGTATTGACCTAATGCAGTGCTAAACTCACGACTCTCAGGAAGTGCAAAGCGCCAGAGGTCAACGTCTTCTACATACTTCAGTAGTTCCGGTACGTCAGTGTTTGGATGGAAGTACTGCCATGCAAGTACTGCGCCAGAGTGGTCGTTATCAAAAATATTCTCAGGGAAGGCGAGTACTTCGTCTTTCATACTGACGTGGTGGTCGATCACGAGCACTTTTTTGTTGGTATCTATAAGTGTTTGTAAAACGTCTTTGGTAAAAGAAAAGTCGACGATGTACACCTCTTTGTCAGTGAGTCCCTCTGGTGGTTCGTTTACATGAGCCTTTAGAGGGATGTATGAAACATCATCTCCAAACTTCTTCCAAGCTGCATACGCAGCACCAAAACCGTCACGACAGTCCGCGTGGTAAATAACAACAATGTCTTTAAGTGTTTCCATGTGTGCGTACCAAGATTCGAACTCGGGACCTCCTCGATGTCGACGAGGCGCTCTAACCAGCTGAGCTATACGCACTTATTTTTGCTTGCAAATTATATCAACAAAATCGTAGGCAAGATACATCAACTTACGCTGGATCGCAACACTACCGCCAGTTATGCTACATACTCCTTTGTAATCTGAGTATGTTGCCTTACCCGCAGTACGTTGGTCGTGGTGGACATACTTGAAGCAAGTGATGGGTATATTTAGTGTATCCGACCAATATTTTTTCATCGTTTCTTCATCTTGGTCAGCCCGTAAGTGAAGTTGGCAACGTAGTGTACTGATTTCTACATCGTACAGTTTGGTGAGCGCTTTCAGATAAAAAAGAAGTATTTTAGGATCAGAGCTTCCGAGGCCAGTTTCAACTTTCTTTTTTGATCCTTCACCAAGATATAGGATTGCCAGTGCCAGCTCAAGAACGTCTGAGTTTTCTGTATCTAGTCTATCTAATGTTTCGCTCGCAGCTTGTTTAGCTTGTGATAAACGTTCAGTTTTTTGAGCGTTGTGCCACTTTACTGCTTCCTTACGAGCTTTTCCTAAGGCATTTTTCCAGTTTTCATGCAGCTTTTCTTTTTGTTCCGGAGTTAATTCTATATCTTTAAACCAGTAACTCAATGTAGATTTTGGTATACCTAACTTTTGATGAACGTAGGGGAGAGACTTGCCTAGCTTGCGCAACCTGATCGCCTCAGGTTTTAAATGGGACCATTTAGACTTCATGTATACATGGTAATTTCAGTAGTACGAATTGTCAATGAGCGCTCTGCGCAAAGTGCATCGACTTGACTCTTGACAGATTCTTTTTAAATGTTAGTATTACGTTAAGGTGGTGGCTTGTGAGGAGGAGTCTTGTGATGCTTGACCTGCAACAACAAAGGCAAGTAATGCTTCGTCGACTCGCATACTATAAGTGGGTCATCAATGAACGTTCTGAGGGATATCGTCAGCTGAAGCTGACTTTTTCTATCCCTCGAACCAAGAAAGCGCTGCAGAAAATTCACGATGGCACTTATGGTGCCTGTGAAGACTGCGGAGAGTACATTGGAGATAATCGGTTGCAGGTGGTTCCGGCCGCATTGCTGTGTATTGATTGTCAAGAAGGTTTCGAGAAGGAACGAAAAAAGGCGGCATAGGTTTCTATGCCGCCTTTCTTATTTCATCTGATTCTATCGGTGTGTAGCATCGGTGTATCATCACCGGGTCTGCCTTCTTTCCATTTTCTTGAGCAAAAAGATATTCGTCTACTGCATTAAGCTCATCTTCAGTCATCTCGGTTTCAGGGAAAAGATGTCCAGGAATGCGAAGATTGATTAACCTGATTCTATTGTTGGTAACTGACCCTTTGTATGAACGGACTCGCGAACGGTCTAATCCATAAAAATTTTGAATTGAGTCTTCCATAGCAATGAGGTCGTCTCCATCTTGTTGCTCGAACGCTACGATTGATACAACACCATTCATGCTGGCAAAACCCTCCATGTATGCATTGTAGAGACCTTTTGGCCCATCGGCTGCAGGATTCCATGCAACACAGTTTGCATATCGGGCGTCTTCGAAGTCAATTTCATAACCTTCCTCTGAAGACAGTAATGGAAAGATGTTTCTCGGGTCCTCACGACGTGCAACAAGGTTTTGGTCGCCAAGATGTTGGTATGTCTCAGTTGGTGAAGTGTGTTCTGCGAAGCCGCTTTGTTCGAGAAAGTCCTTAAAGAAATGAAATGTTTCAGCAACAATTTCTCCCTTTTTGTCTGCTGGTATTTTGTGTAGTGGAGTTTGAGAAATTTCGTCCAACGACTGAATCGATGACTCACTATGTTCGGCTGACTGGATAGGGTGGTGTTGTGGTACCTCTAACATGGTGTTTATTGTAGCATTGAATTTTTCTAAAGCAGGTATATAGTAAGAGTACATGGTTATTCTGTATCCAACAGAAACACTCTACGCAATTGGGGTGAATGCCCTTGATTTTGATGAACTCCAAAAACTCTATACACTGAAAGGACGAGATGCACAAAAGGTGGCCAGTTGGCTTGTGCGGAACATTGAAGACATTCAACAGTATGCTGAAGTGCCACAGAAGGCGGTAAAAATCGCACAGCGATTTTTACCCGGCTCACTTACGTTGGTGCTGAAGGTAAAAGACTTTCTTTCTGATCAAGTGGTGGCACCCGACTACACCATTGGTTTCCGTATCTCGGACGACCCTATGACCGAAAAGATTATAGACGCATGGATGGAGGAGTATGATGCGCCACTTACCTGTACTTCGGCTAATGTACATGGCGCACCAACGTATTCGGTGCCGGGGGAGATACTGCAGCAGTTTGGACAAAAAGCGCAAATGATAGAAGAGATACATGATGATGGTCCACGTAAGGGCCTGGCATCGACGGTAGTACGAGTTGTTGACGATGAGGTAACGATTTTGCGTGAAGGGGCTATTTCTGAAAAGGAAATATTGGATATCTGCAAAGACTAGTCTGGATTGCTTCAGCTAAAGTTTCGCAATGACGCACTATGTGCGTTTTTTAACGCCGCCACAGCAACTGCCGGCAGCATAGCTAAAACCAGGTAATTTACAATATGCACAGGCAAGACCTGTGCATATTGTGTAAGAAAAGGTGATTTGGTGCGTCATAAGTAGCACCTGTAGTTTCTCCACAAGCCTCCAACAGGGGAGGTGTATAACAAGAGGGCTTTAACAATGAAAGAAAAACAAAACAAAAAAACCGTCACAAAGACGGAAGAAAGACGACGTATTCCCAATACGCCGCTAAAATTTTTGTGGTACTTGGGAACTAAATATAAGCTCATGGGGCTGGTGTCGTTTGTACTTGTTCTTTTTGCTGAAACGTTGAATGTACTCATTTTTTATGTTTCAGCACAGCTTGTTGACAACTTCACTCTTGCTCAGTCTTTGGCCGAGCAGAAGGATGTGCTGTATTTCTGGGGCGGCTTGTTTTTGCTTGTCTCTCTAGGTAACAGCTTGCTCTATAGACTCAGTGGCTTTACTGCAATTCGGTGGGTTATTAAATTTCACAGAGACGGTTATGCCGATCTGTATGAATACTTAACCAAGCATAGTCATGCGTACTTTGCAGACCGATTCGCAGGATCACTTTCGAACAAAATTTCGAACGCTATTGATAATAGTGCAGGGCTCATGTTCCAACTACTCTGGACTTTTTTCTCAGAGTTTGTGGGGGTTGTTGTGACACTGATACTATTCTTCTTGATTGACTTTAGAATTGGAATGACACTGCTTGCTGTTTTTTGTGCAGTACTTATGTTCAACATAGTTGCTGTGCAAAAGCGCCGACCCTTAGTGGTTACGTATGCAAATGCATCGTCTAAGTCGCGAGGAGAAGGTGTTGACGTTATCACCAATATTGCAGCAGTGCGTCAGTTCTCACAAAGCAAAAATGAACTACATCGCTTGAGTAATATCTATGCAGACCGCGCCGTTAAAGATGTGCGTCAATCGATGTTTGGTGAGTGGATAATGGTTGCAAATACAGTGTTTGCAATTTCAATGACTGGAATTGTCTTGGTGTTGCTCTATGCACTTTTAGGTCAAGGAGTAATGACTGCTGGCACACTCGTGCTCGTCTTAAGCTTGCTTGGCCGTGTGGGCTATATGTTCATTACGGTAGGTCAGGCAATGAATCGCTTTATTCGGGAGTACGGAAACATCGAAGAAGGCCTTACCGAAGTGCTCATTGCACACGAGATCACTGATGTGCCCGATGCGCGATCGCTTGAAACACGTGCGGCAGACATCGTCTGGAAGAATGTAACGTTTGAGTATGGTGGGAACACCGTGTTTAAAAACTTCAACCTGATGATCGAGCCCGGACAACGTGTGGGCTTAGTGGGTCACTCTGGAGCAGGGAAGACGACGTTTGTCTCACTGATGCTCCGACAGCATGACTTGCACGACGGTGCGATTGAAATCGACCGACAGAACATTGCAGAAGTGACCCAGGACTCATTGCGTGAACATATCGCAGTGGTGCCACAAGAACCGCTTTTGTTCCATAGAACTATTCGTGAGAATATTGCCTACGGCAATCCGACCGCAACAGAAGAAGAAATAGTCGAAGTGGCCAAGAAGGCACAGGCTCACGAATTCATTATGGACTTAGAAGAGGGGTACGACACACTCGTTGGTGAGCGTGGGGTAAAACTCTCAGGCGGACAGAAGCAGCGTGTTGCTATCGCACGAGCGATGCTTAAAGACGCGCCGATTCTGATTCTTGATGAAGCGACTTCTGCACTGGATTCAGAAAGCGAAGTGGAAATCCAAAAAGCGCTGCATGTGCTGATGGAAGGGAAGACGGTGATTGCGGTAGCACACCGACTCTCAACACTTCGCGAGATGGACCGTATTCTTGTTCTTGAAAAAGGACAGATTATTGAAGACGGTTCACACGCGCAGCTGAGTAAGGGTGGGAATACCTACCAGAGCTTGTGGGAACATCAGGCAGGAGGTTTTCTGACTGATGATGCAGAAATAGAAAAGGCTGCATAAAGCAAAAATAAAGCCCGACGTGATTACGTCGGGCTTTTTCTATGTCCCTAGCAGCGCTAATGCTCGTAAAGCGTAGTGTTTTATATTGTCACGTATATCGGTTCGCTTTTCTAATTCTTCCTTTGTGAGCCATTCCCAGGTGTCTTCTGGATGTTCAGGAACAATATTGGTGTGTTCTGCGGTTGCAAAGTAGACAACGCTGATGTGTTGATGTGTACCGTTTACATAGTGGATATTGAGCCCATCAGGTACTTCAAGGTAGCGCAGATCCTTCTCGCTACTTTCAGGTACGTCACTAGTGCTGTGGATATGGACAGGGAGTCCAACTTCCTCCATACATTCACGCTTAGCTGCTGCAACAGGGTCTTCGTCAAGTTCAATATGGCCACCGACTGCAAGGAGAGTGTGGTATTTCTCATGCATGCGCAGTAGGACTCTATTCTCATGAACGATAAAAACGTCTGCTGTCCAGTCTATGAGTTCGTGTATGTGTGCCATAAAAGGGTATTGTAGCACGACGGCCGAAGGCCACCGTGCACGCACAACTTCTTATAGTTTCGGTAAGTACTATATAGCATGGATGCTATATCAGATAACATGATACAATAACTCAATATGTGCGGAATATTTGGATATGTAGGGAGTAGGACGGCAGAGCCGTTGTTAGTAGAGGGTTTGCGAACGCTTGAGTATCGTGGGTATGACTCAGCGGGTATTTTTGTTCCTGGATATGGCGCGATAAAGTCGGTCGGGCCTATTGATAACCTCGCAGCGAAGATTACACAGACTGTTGGTGGTACTTCAGGCATTGCACATACACGCTGGGCGACCCATGGTGCTCCGACGGAAGATAATGCACACCCGCACCATGATATGAGTGAGGGGGTGTGGCTTGTACATAATGGCATTATTGAAAACTACCGCGAGATCAAGGAAGGTCTTGCCATGCAAGGTGTTACCTTTGAGACGCAGACGGACACTGAGGTGCTTGCGAAGCTTGTTGGGTCCTTGTACACAGGAGACCTTATGGCTGCGACACAAGAAGCATTGCGGCGCGTGCGTGGTACGTACGGACTTGCGGTGATTGCTGACAAAACCCCCGACGAGATTGTGGTTGCACGTATGGGTAGTCCCATCGTGCTCGGCCTTGGGGCTGATGGAAACTTTGTGTCTTCAGATCCATCAGCACTTTTAGCACATACAAAAGATGTGATCTATCTTGATGACGGCGAGATGGCGATGATTACTACAGACACCTATGAGGTGCATACGGTCGCGGGAGAGAAGCGAGAAAAAGAACCAGAACAGGTTGCATGGGACGCGGAAGCGATTCAAAAAGATGGATATGACCATTACCTCATGAAGGAGATTATGGAGATTCCTCAGGCTATTAAAAATACTATCCGAGGAAGGTTACTTCCTGAAAAAGGGCGAGTAAAGCTGGGAGGCCTTGAAGGACACCTCGAAGAAATTGTGAGCCTGAATCGTCTGGTTATGGTTGCGTGTGGTTCTGCTGCGTATGCAACGCAGGTAGGGAAGTACCTGATTGAAGAATACGCAAAACTTCCTGTTGATACAGAGCTTGCCAGTGAGTATCGGTATCGCGCAGTGATCCCTGATCCGAAAAGCGCGGTGTTGGCAGTAACGCAGTCAGGTGAGACTGCAGACACACTTGCAGCAGTTCGTTTAGCTAAAGAGATGGATTTGCTGACTTTAGGGATTGTAAATACAGTAGGATCGACCATTGCACGCGAGACTGATGCAGGTGTATACAACCACGCAGGGCCGGAGATCAGTATCGCATCGAGTAAGGCGGTGATTTCCCAGATTGTGGTGATGATACTTGTCACAGTCTTGATAGGTCGAGAGCGGGGAATGACTCAAGAAGAAGGAGAAGAGATTGTGCGGGCGCTTGAGGAGCTTCCAGAAGCAGTACAAAAGGTCTTGGATCAGCATGAGGAGATTAAGTTGATGGCTGAAAAATACGCACAGTATAAGGATGCGATGTATATTGGCAGAAAGTTCCATGCACCGATTGCCTATGAAGGATCGCTCAAGCTCAAGGAGGTGACCTATATACACGCTGAGGCATATGCTGGTGGGGAGCTTAAGCATGGCTCTATTGCACTTCTGGATGAAAATTTCCCGGTGATTGCACTGGTGCCACAAGATGACGTGTATGAAAAAATGGTTTCAAATATTGAAGAAGTGAAGGCTCGCAAGGCACCGATTCTCGCCATTACCACAGAGGGTGCACTTGAGGTGGCGCAGTTGACCGATGATGTAATCTATGTACCGAAGGTGCACCCAATCGTCCAGCCAATTGTATCGACTATTCCGACGTATCTGTTTGCGTATTATGTGGGTATAGCAAAAGGACTCAATGTCGACCGTCCACGGAATCTTGCAAAGAGTGTGACTGTAGAATGATCGAGCTATAAAAACAGACAGCTTGTCTTGTGGTGGAGTGGTGATTATATAAAAAGTGCGGCAGCCTTTGGCTGCCGCACTTTTTATATTTGCTACCACGTCCCGTCGTTTTTCATAGAAAGCCACGGTTCCTCAAGAGGAAGTGCATCTCCGGTCTGGAGGAGCTCAATAGAAATGCCATCAGGAGATTTGATAAAGGCCATGTGCCCATCGCGCGGTGGTCGGTTGATGATGACCCCGTTATCCATAAGGGCTTGGCAGGTGTCGTAAATATTTGTAACTTCATAAGCGAGGTGACCAAAGTTACGTCCACCAGTGTATGTTTCGGTTGTACCATCCTCGTTTGGCCAATTGTAGGTGAGTTCTAAGAGTGGGGCATTTGCTTCGCTTGCGTGCTGCTGATCATTAGGTGCAGCCAAGAAAATATTTGTATACTGTCCTGCTTCGGAGTCATAGCGGCGTGTCTCTACAAGTCCTAGTTTGGTGCAGTAGAAATCAAGTGCTTCATCGATGTTCGCGATGCGAACCATGGTGTGTAAATATCTCATGCTACTCAGTATAGCAAAACATAACTTGTTTGATACTGTGTGAGCAGAGTCTCTTGGACAGTGTATAATAACGGGCATGCGAAATATTTGGACGAACCTATTTTTCTTTGTTTTTGTACTCTTACTCGTGTTACTTTTGGAAGGAGCCTTCACAAGCGAACCTGACGCACCCTCAGAGCAGTTTCGAAAGGATGGGGCTGCCTACGGTGTGCGACGTATAATTGATGGCGACACGGTAGTACTCTATAAAGGGGATAAAGAAGTAACAGCACGCTTGATTGGTATTGACACGCCCGAGACCGAAAACGCACCTGGAGGTCCGGAATGCTACAACGAAGAGGCGACCACACGTGCACGTGAAATGCTTGAAGGAGTGACTGTACTTTTTGTGCAGGATCCAACACAGGGAAAGCGTGACGAATATGACCGTTTACTTGGGTACATGACGCTTCCAGACGGTACTGATTTCGGTGCACGTATGATTGAAGGTGGCTATGCAAACGAGTACACCTTTAAAGGAAAGGAGTACGAGCGTCAATCGACCTACCGACAGCTTGCAGCTACCGCAGAAGCAGCCGATATTGGTTTGTGGGGATGTGAGTAGGCTCCTGAATTAACTCCTGAATTAATTCAGGAGTTTTTTGTGTGATACGCTGTGTGTATATGGCACGTAAAAAACTAGAGGATCGAAATATTCGTAAGTTATCAAAAACAGGAGGTGGAAAAAGTATCTCGGTGACGCTTCCTATTGAACTTGTGCGTGAACTTCGCTGGCGTACTAAGCAAAAGGTTGTGGTACGCAAGAGTGGATCGAAACTTATAATCGAAGACTGGAAGGAGTAAGTAAACAATCATCAGACTAAGTCCGGGGTCGTTTATTGTCATTAACTACTAGCTTTTTTAAAAAAATTTGGTACTATATTGGCCACGTTCAGACGGTCCCATCGTCTAATGGGTATGGGATGAAAACAGAATGTTTTCATCCGGTCACGACGAAGGAGTGAATCGCTGATGTTTACGAAGCGATAGATGGCCAGGTTTTCATCCTGGAAATCGGGGCTGAAATCTGTATAATGCGGCAGCATTGTAGCAAGCAAACAATTTTGCTTGTGTGCAGATTTCAGGATCGAATCATGTTGCGCAAGCGACAGATGAGATGGGGTCGTGAGTACTTAGTAGAATTTGAGCTTTGCGAAAAATTGTACTTAGTACATGTGACCGATTCTTGAATCGAACCTGTTACAATTCGTGACCAAACTGGTCCCATCGTCTAATGGTTAGGACGCCAGGTTTTCATCCTGGAAATCGGGGTTCGATTCCCCGTGGGATCACACCATACAGAAAAGAGCCTGTCAAGCTTTGCTTGGCAGGCCTTTTCTGTATGTGATCCCACGAGTAAACAGTCTGGGGACTGAAAGGACTGTCCACGGTCCGTCATGTGGCTGTGACTATAGGACAAGAAAGAAGTGTCAGTTCCATAAAAACGACTACTGGCCACACCATCTAGAATTGATATATCAACCAAACTTTCTTCAATAATTATTTCAGTGAATTTCATATTTCAATTTCCTTAACCTGCCAATCGTAATCTTTTAAAAGAATTAGCTCTAAACTAGAATCATATTTCTCCATTTCAGAAATAGGATCTACACCTTCAGGAGCTGGATGAATTTTGCTCTCGTAATGACAAACAACTCGCGCTGGTACACAACCGTACCCTTCCATTACTTTGTTTAGCGAATTGGTGAAGTAATATTTTGAAAGCACATATGCACCAGCTGAAGAACCAGAAATAGTTTTTCCTTTGATGCTTTCTAAGAACTCTGGATATTCGTCTAAAGTAGCTTTTAGTTTCTGTGTATCACCGCCTCGAATGTAAATAACATCAGAACTTTTTACCTCCTCAATAAAGTTTTCTTTAGTTGCCTTTAAGATAGAAAGCTCTTTGTCTCCTACTAGTGACTTCATTCGATCAGAGTCTTTTTGAAATTTTTCTTCTATTCCCTCATCTTTACTTGCAAAATAAACCAGCAAAATATTTCCCTCATCAGAAACATCATTAACCATTTCAGTAAAATAACCCTGATTAAGATCATTCTTTTCACTCGTGTATCCACCATGCAAGATAAATTTGGTTTTCATTAAGCTCAGTATACCAAAATAAGCTTTATTTGGTTGTTATCTGACCACTCTTCAGAACCAGTTCACTACTCACACATTCCAGCACTGACCTCTGTTCCAACACAGTTCCTTCGGTGAACACAAATCTGGCGTAATCTCGAACATCTATCAATTCTATTTTCTCAGTTTTTTTCTTTCCTAAAAACATTGCTTGGCGTTTTTTAAACTTCTTAATTTCATCTTTAAGCTTTGCTGTTATCTTTACCTGATCAAGACCTATGTTATCGAACATTTTTACCAACGCTTCAGTCAGATCCGTCTCATTTAAAGCCTTATTCTTGCACCTCCTGTCTTTAGACTTAGTACAGCGATAATAAACATGTCGATTTACTCCACCAGCTTTGAGTTTCTCAAACTTCTCATCGGCAGTAATGCCAGAGCCACAAAGACCACAGGTCATCGTTCTAGTGAAAGCGAACTCTTTTTGTTGGGAGCGAGGTTCAAGTATTTGGCTTTTGATTTGTTCTTGGACGATGTTGAACAATTCTCTAGTAATAATCGGTTCATGAACACCGTCATACCAGTTACCTGAGTTTTTCGGATACTCAAATCGTCCGTAGTAGAAATCGTTTTGGATTATGCGATAGAGGTTGCCTAAACAAAGATGTTTGCCGTTCTCAGTCCTAAAATCAACTTCGTCTCTGAGCCACAAATGAAGCTTTCTGCCTGTCCAACCGTCATAGCCAATCTTCTCAAACATTTGCTTTATCATCGGTGCTCGTTCAGGGTCAAGGATAGCTTCACACTTCTGGTCAATGCGCTTGAACCGAGTATAGCCAGTCGGCGGCTTGCAGGGCCACAAACCCATATCGACTCTTGCTCGCATACCACGCTTCACATTAATACTCTTGTTATCATTTTCGAGCTTAGCTTGCGAACATAAGATCATTAGCAAAAACTTTTCGTTTGGAGAGTTTGAAAAGTTCTGACCATACGTTTGTATATGAATAAGTTTTTTAGTATCCATAAGGTCGACCACAGTACCGAGGTCACCAGCATTACGACTTAATCTATCTGGTGCCCAGGTCAGTATGCCGTTGTATTTCTCGTTTGCGATGTCGCTGAGCAGTTCTTTAAAGATTGGACGCTTGCCAGACTCTTTAGCTGAATGTGATTCACGTTTTACCTCAACCACATTGAGATTATGACGCTCTGCTATTGCTTGCATTTCTTTAATCTGGGAATCTATCGACAAAGCTTGCTGTTCGTCTGATTCAGTCGATTTTCTAGCGTATAAGCAATACCTAACTCGTGCTTCTGATAAAGATATATCTCCTTCCATGTATATATTAATGACAGACCAGTATTTGATGCATAGCTATGCAGACTAAAGAAAACATCACATACTCGTGATATTAAATACGCTGCATTTACGAATGGTAATAAATCTTATATAGTTTAGTCATGGATCAAAAGAGAATCCACAATCCATCTACTGGTAAGTATTATGCCATTCGACAACGAACAACATCGAAGGGTAAAAAAGGACAAATCAGTGGCGTATACAAAAGTGTCAAGAAAAACTATGGTAACGCCATTAAGCGTCTTGGTAGTACCTAGTATATGGATGAGATTCATTATATTACTCCAGAAGACCTGATTGAGATTATTGACGTTATACAAGGATTTGATTACGTCAGTGACGAAGAAATACCAAAATATGATGATCAGCCCGATAAAATCGATGATTATTTTGCTTTAGTTGAGCGCCTTCAGAGCGATGTCTATTACCCAGATATTTTCTCTAAAGCAACGACTCTCTTCTTAAACTTGAATAGTCACTATTTTGCTAACGGGAATAAAAGGTTAGCTGTTTTTAGTATGACGTTTTTTCTTGAAAGTAATGGCTGGTCTCCATTGATGTAGATAAAGATGGGTACAGTAGAATCATTACTGACATATTTGGCACTCACGAACTAGAGGACTATGATAACTTCTTGCCAACAGATTTTGCTATGTACAACGTCGCTCTTATTACAGCAAAATTCAATGAAAATAACGTTGATTACGATGAAGGGAAGGTCCAGGTTGAGAAATTTTTAAGTGAGATGTTTACCAAGAAGTAAAAAGTGACAGTCTAGTGTAACAAAGTTACACAGGTGAATATGTGTCACTTTTGTCACTTTTTACTAGCATTGTCCCTGAATGCCCCGTGGGCTCTGCCCCGGGGATGAAAG
>CAJXAG010000017.1 GCA_913050645.1 uncultured bacterium
AGTTGCTCAGTTTGCAATACTGTATTTTACTGATGAAATAAACATTTGGCACTTGCTTCTTCCACTTCTGGTTTCGATGATTCTGTATCGTATTTTCCATTGGGTTCCGTACCACGTGGACTTTACTGCTTTTACCAAGGGCGGAGAGCGCGGGCGCGATGTATCATTGATGTTCGCAACTATTGCCTTTATGGGAATGATTGGCCCTGTGTTAGCTGGGTATATCATCGATAACAGCGGCTATGATATGCTCTTCGCGATTGGTACAGTATTGCTTGCTATTGCTGGAGTATCGTACCTGTTTGTTCCCGCGGTGGATGAGAAGTTTACTTGGACATATAAAGAAACGGTACAGCATATGCTTTCGCCAAACTTCCGTAATGTATTTGTTGGTGAGATGGCAAACGGTGCTGAGGTGATTGTTTCGCTTATCGCCTGGCCTATTTTCTTGTATGAGGTGCTCAATGGAAACTTTCTAGAAATTGGTGCACTTTCGACAGTGATCGTTGCGGTGACTATTATCGTACAACTTATTGTGGGGAAGCATTTAGATGGAAAGGGTGATAATAAAATACAGACACTTAAGCGAGGGAGTATGCTCTATGCAGTAGGTTGGATCTTTAAAATATTTGTTCTTTCGGCAGCACAGATCTTCTTTGTCGGCCTGTATCACAACGTGACTAAAATTTTCCTTAAGACACCATACAGTGCAATTCTCTACGACATGTCAGGAGAGCAGGGTAAGTATGTCGACGAGTTTACCGTGATGCGGGAGATGTCTTCACATATTGGCCGAGCGATTGCGTTGGTTGTTATGGTTGGTTTAACTCTTGTTATGCCAATTGAGTGGACTTTTATTATCGGTGTTGTGGCGTCGCTTGCGGTTAATGCCATTTACCACGCACATCACAATAAATAATTCTTATGACAGCAGAGGTTGGGAAGCGGTATCGACACTATAAAAACAAAAAAGAGTACGTCGTGCTTGCACTTGGGTACTTTACTGAAAGTGAGCCACTGTTGGAGTGTGTGGTGTACCAGGCCCAGTATGATACGGATGACTTAGGCGAGCAGCCGGTTTTTATACGTCCGCGAGCGATGTTTGAGGAATGTCTTGTCTACGATGGAAAAACTGTAGACCGATTTGGTTTAATTGATTAAGGTATGTCAAGAAAAGCAAGATTACGAGATGAACATGAGCCGAATCATATAAAACGTCTTCCACCGAAAGAGCTGGATACAGAACCGGAGTTGGATCTTGTTGCGCTGCTTGATCTACAATCTTTTAACGGCGAGCAGCTAGAGCTTGCTTTGCGTGAGTATCGCATCAAAGGTATTGATCTTCTTTTGGCAGATATAAAAAAGACGCTCAAGAAAAAAGAGGAGAAAGATGCTTTAAATAAGTATCTTCGCATGTGTCCCAGCATTGAGCGCTTAACCGGACATCTTCTAAATGAATATCCAAAGAGTAAAGAGTGGTTTAAGGAGTATAACCAGAAGTTAAAGCTTAAAATACCAAACCTAAAACGTTGATGGCACCCATGCCCATTAATTTTCTGGATCGCTTGACTGCAGTCTCGCGAAGACGGAAAAACCGAAGGGTTTTCCGTAGACGGCAACAAAGTTGCCGTCGTTGCGAGCTCCTGCGAAGTAATCCCAACTCCTAATGAAGTTAGGGTTGGCAATCCAAATCGTTTATTGCTGGAGTATAGCTCTGTTGTTGCGTTTTAATGAGCATAGGTGCCTTGATGAGATGTACTTTTTTCGTAATTGTGGCATAACTGGGAGTTTCACTTGACGGTGAACGATCGTTCACCTATACTTAAGTCAGTTCAGAAAGCTCACAGGAGCATAAAGGTCTTCAAAATCTGACCAGAAAAAGCTGAAGAACTTTGAGGCAGAGTTTCCTCTGTTGAGAAGTGATGAAGTTTTTTATGCCAGATTTTGGTGACCGACTGTCCGGAACTACCTGGTTGGTTTAGAAGGTAGTGTTGAGGTTACTGAGCTGTCTTAATTAAAAAGTAGGAAATAGTTCTATGAGCAAGCAACAATACATCAAGGCACTTAACAGGGAGATCCAAAAGCTAAATGGGATCATTGACCACAAAATTCTCCATCACTACGACTACAAAAGGGAAGCGCGTCGTCACAAGGAACTCTTGCGTGCTATTCGTAAAGAGGAACGAAAAAACTCAATCCTTAGTCCACTGCAGTTTAATTTCTTTAGTCGAGCGTAGGTGTATTCGGACACCTACTTTGATCCTGCACGTACGTGCGTATCGAACCAATAATAGTTGACCACAGTAGATACTGAGTCAATGTGAGTGTCTGGGCTACAATAGATATATAAAGAATGAACAACTATGGAGCACCAAGAAAAAATTTTTCAATTTTATAATCAACACAAGCGCATGCCGAGCTATGCGGAGATTATGGAACTGGTTGGTTTTAAATCAAAAAACGCCGTATCAAAACTCGTTCATAAATTAATCGACGCTGGTATTCTTGAAAAAGATGCACAAGGGAAGATAATCCCTGCAGTTGCTATGGGTGAGGTGCCTATGTTGGGACTTGTGGAGGCAGGTATCCCAAGTACGGCTGATTCGCAAACACTAGATACGCTCAGTATCGAGGAGTATCTCATTCCAAAGAAAGAAAAGACTTTTATCCTTGAAGTGAAAGGGGACTCAATGATTGAAGCACACATAGATGAAGGAGATCTGGTCATCGCCGAGCGTTCACAAACTGCCAAAAACGGAGATATTGTTGTTGCTGAAGTTGATGGGGGGTGGACGTTGAAATACTTTAAGACTGATGGAAGCAAGGTGTGGCTTGAACCAGCAAACAAACTGCTAAAACCTATTTATCCGGAGTACGAATTGCGTGTTGCGGCGATTGTGAAAGGAGTGATTCGCAAGTACTAACTACATAAAAAAATGAAGCATATTAAATCTGAAAAAAAGAGAGTTGTTGCTGTACCTGCATATGGGGTGGTGACACGTGATCCACAACTCTCTTCGGTTGAGGATGTGAAGAAGCTGTTGTCATAGTTTGATTTTTTCTGTATAGAGTTTATAGTGACTACAGTAAAAATGGACAAGGAGTGGAGAATATTATGGTTGAAGTTGCATACCTTGATATAAATGAGGGGATTTACGAGAAGAGCCTGAAAAGGGCACTAAGAAAGGTTGGGCTACATCCAAGAAAGGTAGTCGGTACAGTTCTACAGCTACATCCTGTGTACTTTGAATTTAGCGAAAGAGCAGAGATGCTTACGAGCATACAGGCTGTAAACTGGTTCGGTGGTACTCCTGCTAAGCCTCTGAAGCTTATTGTTGCTGCATTTGAGTCAGTTGATGAAGGGACAGTGCTACGGGAATTGATACCTTGGCGTGGTCCACACAGACAGCTTATGGCTGATTTTAGAACAGAAGAAAACCAGCTTCTGCAGAGGTTTGAAATGAAGATTTTGTAGTTCAAAAGCTGATACTGATTAGTATCAGCTTTTTCTTTTTGCAAATTTATTGGTATAGTAGCGCTTATACACTGGTATGAATCCCGTTAAATACCGCGGACACGATAATATATACATTTTTATGTCAGAACCAAGCAATAACAGTTTAACAACACTACACCAAGCTGGTTCGCGTCCTGTATCTAACGGGATGAAAATTGGATTGTTTGATTCTGGCCTTGGTGGTCTTTTGATTTTAAAGGCAGTTGCAAAAGTATTGCCTGAGTATAGTTACGAGTACTACGGTGACACAAAACATCTCCCATACGGTGAAAAGACAGAAGAGGAAATATACGAACTTACCAAAGCTGGCGTGATACACCTTTTTGAAAAAGGATGTGTGTTGGTGGTCATCGCATGCAATACTGCTTCAGCAGAGACACTACGCCGTTTGCAGGATGAATTTCTCCCAGGGCATTATCCTGACCGAAAAATTCTTGGAGTCATCATTCCTGTAGTGGAGGAGGTGGTAGAAAGTCACTGTAAGCGGGTTTTGATGTTTGCAACACAGCGTACGGTAAGTTCCGGAAAATATCATTTGGAGCTTGGTAAGCGCAATGAGTTAGATACCAAGATAGAGGCGGTGGCGACTCCTGACTTGGTGCCTTTGCTTGAGTCTGGAAACGTGTCAGGTGCAGTAGCGATTGCTCAGGCACTTATAAATGAGCGCCTGCAAAAGGGGGTAGGGGTGGACGGTCTTATCCTTGGCTGTACGCATTATGGGCTACTTACAGAAAAGCTTCGCACCATCTATGGCGATCAAATCAAAATATTTTCACAGACAGATATCATTCCGCAAAAACTAACACAATATCTTCAGAATCATTCTGAGATAGAGGAGGAGTTAGACAGAGGTATGGAGCGCAATATTCATCTTACAGAACACAGGGAGGATTATGATGAATATCTCCAGACTTTACTAGAAGGACAGTTTGCATAGCTCATTCTTTGTTTTGTTGAGAATTTTAAAATTTCAGCGTCATGATCTACCAGAAAGGCATTTTAAAAAATAGGTTCAATGTCGTCTTTGAAAGCATATTGGCCTAAGTAGCATGCAGCGTGGAGTGTCTTAAAAGTTTGTGACGCACTACTTGTTTTTCAGGTCATCACCCCCATGAAATTTCTCATGAATATCCCGGAGGCGTTTGTTGGTGACGTGGGTATAGATCTGTGTAGTCGCAACATTCTTGTGTCCTAGAAGTTCTTGTACCGATCGTAGATCGGCACCGTGATTAAGGAGATCTGTTGCGTAGGTGTGGCGAAGCGTGTGTGGGGTGACTTTCTTAGAAATACCAGCAAGCATCGCACAACGAGAAATCATCATCTGGATAGAGCGGGGTGTGAGTCGCTTGTTGTCAGGATCTTTAGAGCGAAAGTTGATGAATAGTGGCTTTTCAACATCTTGTCGCGACTTTAAATATGTACGGAGCCACTGCGCTGCGCGAGGGGAGATAAAGATGGTACGGATATGCTTTCCTTTACCTACAATGGAAAGCTCGTATGTACGCTTCGTATCGTTATCCTTAAGCATGGACATTTGATCGACGTTAAGGGCAGTAAGTTCTGAAATACGCATACCTGAAGAAAAGAAAAGTTCCATAATGGTGCGATCACGTAAACCCTTTGGTGTTTGAACATCGGGAATTTCGAGCATTGCAGCAATATCCCGTACGTCCAAGAAAGAAATAGTTTCTTCAGCTTTTTGTTTTGCAAGTTTTATTTTACTTGAAGGTAAACTTTCTATATCGCGTTCGGCTAAGAAGGAGAGTAGGGCACGTAGTGCAATCAGATAGTAATTTTGTGACTTTTTACTTAGATGATCGCCACGAGGAGTTTTATAAGTACGTGCGATGAAGAGGCGATAGTCCCATATGTGGTCTGCGGTTAGTTCGTGCGGCTTCAAGTTTGATTGTCCGACTTCAGTAAGCCACTTAACAAATAGGTTAAGGTACTGCTGATAGTTACGTTGGGTATTGTTCGATAGTCCTTTCTCAATCTCACAGTAGTCGAGAAAGGGGAGGATGTACTCTTTGATAGATGTTGTGCTTTTTCGTAGTGCCATAGTTTTATTATATATCATTCGCACAATATATGTAAAACGAACTAATGTGAATAAGTGAACTAGGGATTGTGTTACCACGTATGTTTAGTGCAGCTATTGAGTTCTGATTGCTTTATATCATTTTTTACATTGCATATGTATGCAGTACATCGTTTATGCAACATATTTCTGATTAGGTTTTGTACTTGATGTATTATGATGAAATTTAATTTTGTAAGTTTTCTGTAGCAGTCCATGTATAGTTTTACTCAAAAAACGTATTTTCAACCCTCTAGAATAAATTCTAAGGGTTTTTAAATTTTTTAGAGGTACCCTAGATCCTCTAAAATAGTTTTAGGGCGTCGTGCTTTTTATTGTTGACTTGATGCTTGGTTTGGTAAGGTAAATATATTGCTGAATTGTATTTTAAAACTAATCTAGAATTTGTTACGTAACATGTTACGTAACAAATTTCCTTCAACTCTGACGCGGTACCGGATCCCTAAAAAACCTCGAAGTGCAAAACCATGTTTTTCATCCGTTCGTTACGTTGCTGCCTACCCTCCCCACCTCTTTCCCTGTTAAAATATTGTGCGACCCTTATACTTTGTGAACATAAGCACAAAATCCAGAGCTTTTCCAATTAACAACAGACATCGTCTTCTGTGTCTTCCTTAACGTGCATGTATATAGCGTGAGTAGTCCCAAACGAGCCGTACATCGCTCTTCCCTGTTAGTTCAATATCATGCATGGTGTCTGTTATTGAATCGAGTACACGTAAATCCTGTGCCGCGTAGCTAAACGGTATGAGCTGCACACCTGAGTCATTCACCAGACAAATTTCGTACACACATCCTGCAGAGCCACAATATGCATCGGTAGTGTTTCTTAATACGATATCTTTTTTCTTGTCATTATTTACACGGGTATAGGTACCTGTGTATGCAGAGGCATCAAGCAGACTTCCGTCTCGTTGGTTTATTGCCTCTATGCAGGCAGCTTCAGTACTTTCAACTCCAGTTATTACAGCAGCAAGTCCATCTGAGCCAGAGAATGACGAAAAAGTAACTGCAGCAAGTGCTACTAATCCTGAACCTAAAAGTAGGGGTTTCATTCTGATCCTTACTTTGTCACTGCAGACAAAGTCTGCGTGTCAAAGTGGTTATATGTCTGGTAAATATTTGGCATATCAATATATTTTAATATTCTCATCCCTGCACTGTGCCAAACGACACGGGCACATGCTCTCTGTCCTTGTTGACCAAGGTATCAGCGTTTCCATCTTGCTTACTCGGTTGAAAGTACGGGTTGAATTCATTGATACCATTATGGCACCCTACTGTATAGATGCAATACATAACATGGTATCTATAACAAAAAAACACATACTGAGTATGCGATGTTTGAGCCCGCAAACCCGCCGTGGAGGGCGGGCTTACAACCGGGTAAGTTCCTACAATGTCACCATTGCACTTATATTATCCCCTACTCTCTCCCCTGTTTATACACTAGTTATCCACAGATTTATAAAAAACCTCGCCATGGTCACCCCAAGGTTGCATATTCCCTCCTTCCATCTCATCTTCTTTAAACATAGCAAAAAATGTTCATTAACTCAAATAAGCATGAGAACGGTAATAACTATAATGGCGGAAGGAAATCCAGTGGATCCATATATGCCTCAATCGCAGCAAAAGGTGAAAGTGCTGCCCCACAACCCGTTACTTTTTTATACTGATTGAATTGCTTTACCTCTACGCCGTCAGACACATAGACGGTGTAGTGAAGATGGGGTCCCGTTGAGTAACCAGAATTACCTGAATATCCAATAATTTCCCCCGTTGTTACTTTTTGACCGGGAGTGACTGAGATTTGACTTAGATGTGAGAACATTGAAGAGAGCCCGTTTGGATGGTCGATGAGTATCCACTTCCCCCACGAATAACACCCGGGCACTTCGTCTGTATTCCCTACATTTCGTACGGTGCCGGTTAACGGAGCGTACACCTTTGTTCCTACAGCTGTCCCCATGTCCATGCCGTTATGTTGATTGCCGCCGTATGCACCACTGAGCGCAAACTTCGTGTAGCCAAAGTACTGCGTAATATATGGATTGTCTAAAGGCCATCGGAAAACGGGAGTGCCGGGTTTTGGAATAGTGTTTGGATCAAGGATAAATTGTATCTGTGACTCTATGTCTTGTACTTCTGAGACTAATTGGTCCCATGCGGCCTTCTTTTGACTTAAGAGTGTTTGGTAGTTCGCTTCTTCATTTTTTGTTACTGACAGGAGTTTATCTTTCTCTGCCTGGTTACTCAACAGGACGGCATTCTGATCGCTGTATTGATCTTTGAGCTCCAGCAGTTCGCCACGAAATGATTCATTTTCTGCTCGTTTTGATTCGTATGTTTCCTTGAGTTCGTTGAGTGTTGCGATTTTAATAAACATCCCTTGCTTGATTTGCTCAAGTGCTTCATACTCATTCCAAAAAGCGGAGATATTGTCTTGTCGTAGGAGTATTTCCACTAATGACTCATGATCAGCGGTGTTCATCTGGCGCAAGATGGCACTAATTGCACGTTCATTTTGTGCTATATCATCTTCTGTATTTCTGATTTCAAGGGTTAATTGATCAATTTGTAGATCGGTTGAGTTGATTTTGTTTTCTGTGTAGCGTATATCTGCCTGAACTTTTTTTCGTTCAGTCACGAGGCTGTTGATCGCACCCTGTAAGGTACTTCTTTCCGCACCAACTTCGCGCAGGGCAGCTTCATATTCCTTGATCTCTTTTTCAATACTAGCTAAACGATCGTTTTTTTGCTCTATTTGGTTTTGTAGTTTTTGTACCTCAGACTGTGCATGTGTAAATTGCACACCAGCAAAGAGTACTGGGCTCAAAAACAAACCGCATAGAAAAGCGAGGGCTCTATTCATCCCGTTAGAGGTAGAAAGTGTATTTGATGCAGTTGTAATCGCTGCACGTTGTTTGGTTTGGCTAAAGATCCACATTGTGTCTGTATATAGAAGTACACTTTCGACTCAGTTCAGGTATGTGTATGTTCGTCCGCGTTGTACGAATAAATAAAATTCACTGCCCGCAAAAACGCTCTGACCTCTAACGGGACGAGTCCTCTATATTTTACCATACACAAAATTGAGCTCGCGAGCTCAATTTTGTGTATATTTATTGCAGTTTGTTTATAGCGTTTTTGATGCGTTGCATTGCTTCGTCTTTACCTACGATATATGCACAAGTGAATGGATCAGGCGAACGTTCAAGACCGGTAAGGCTTACGCGCAGCGGCCACAGGAGTTCTCCCTTCCCTACTTCTTGTGCATAATCCCACAGTGCCGCTTTGATAGTATCCGGCGTACTGAAGTCTGCATCCATAAGTAGCTGATGTGCCTTTTGTAGTCGAGGTAGTGCATCTTCGGCTCTAGCGTCCTTTTTCCATGTAATCATTTCTGTAGTAACTTCAGGTGTGGCAAATGCCCACGCGTACTCCCCTCTTTCCGCAGCTTCAGTAATTTCGCTCTTCACATGCACGCGTTCTTGAATGGTTGGGGATAGCTTTGTAAGTATTTCGGTAGAGTATCCTGAAAGTGAAGTAATGGCTTCAGGCAGTGCTTCTGCTGCATATGTGGTAAATGCCTCAGCGCTGAGTTTCTGGAGGTATTCCTTGTTCATCCAGTTAAGCTTTTCTTCGTTGAAGGCACCGCCGGAGCGTTGGATTTTTTCAAGTGAGAATTTTTCAAGAAGCTCATTTTTTGAAAACACTTCTTGCTCCCCTCCTGGGTTCCATCCAATAAGTGCAAGAAAGTTCATCATTGCCGCTGGTAGATACCCGTCTGTCTTGTACTCAAGAATATCTTTTGCACCGTCACGTTTACCAAGTTTTTTCTTTCCGTCTGCTGCCATAATCGGCGGCATAGTGACAAACTTTGGGTATGGGATTCCTAGCGCATCGTAGAGGCTTAGAAACTTTGGTGTACTTGAAATAAATTCTTCGCCACGCATAACGTGTGTAACTCCCATTTCCTGGTCATCAACAATGTGTGCAAAGTTGTATGTCGGGAAACCGTCTGCTTTGATGATGATGATGTCGTCGAGCATTTCTTCGCCCGCTTCGAGGGCACCACGTACTTCATCGTGCCAGTGGTATCGCTTGATTTCGGGTACTTTAAGCCGCAACGGCTTGCTACCGTCCCACTGTTCAAACGTCTTTGGGCGATGATCTCGAAAGAGAAATGGACGTTTTTCTGCCTGTGCTTGCTCGCGAAACGCCTGCACTTCTTCGGGTGTGTATGGATCAGGATATGCAAGACCTTTATCTATCAGCTTTTGGGCGTATTTTTTGTAGATATCCAATCGATCAGACTGCTTACATGAGCCATGTGGTCCTGGATTATCTGGCCCATAGTCCCATTCTATGCCAAGCCACCGTAGTGACTTCATAATGTGTTCAATAGAACCCTCTACTTCACGGGCTTTGTCTGTGTCTTCGATGCGGAGAATGAATTCCCCACCCATTTTCTTTGCGTAGAGATACGCAAAGAGTGCGGTGCGTACACCGCCGATATGCATAAACCCTGTCGGTGACGGGGCAAATCGTGTCACTACGCTTATCTGGTGAGAAGTCAGGTTTATGTTTGTCTTTTCTTCCATATGTTCTTTCTTAAATTTTATTGTAAACCTGACACGGCTGATGGGATGTCCCATACGGCAAAATCGTCAGCTTCGAGTATTCTAAACGTGTTCTTGAGCTATTTCAATAAGTGTATTGGCTACGGTTTCCGCAGCGTCACGACTTCCAAAAGTCACTGCTGCAGCCGCCATTTTTTTGTACACCTCAGGACTGCTCATGATACGGGTTATCTCTGCAGTGAGCAAACCGTCGGTAAGGTTCGCTTCCTCCATGACTGAAGCTGCTCCTGCGCGCGCGTAGGCGTATGCGTTACTACGCTGATCGTGACTAATGTCTTCAGGAATAGGAATAAGAATCGCAGGGACACCCTTCTGAGCGATTTCAAAAATAGTCCCTGTTCCTGCGCGAGAAATGACGATATCCGCAGCACTTTGTGCAAGATGCACCTCTGTTGCACTGAGCATTCCTTTTACAAAGTAGTTAGTCAACAAGTCGGTATTTGTAATAAGTTCCCCAGAGGTTTGTTGGACCTCCTCCTCATTTTTTTCTCCGGTTTGATGAAGTATAGAGTAGTGTGGTAAAAGTTCATCTAGTGATTCGAGTATAAGTCGATTGATACGTTGTGAACCAAGTGATCCACCTGTTACAAAAATCAATGGTCGGTCTTTTGGTAGATTGAGCTTTTCTTTTGGATTGTCTACCTTGCTCAGTAACGCCTTTCGTATTGGCATGCCGACAAGCGCTGTCTTCTCTTTTGGAAATTGCGGTGCAACTTCATCAAACGCAATGGCAATATAGCGTGCGAACTTTCCGCCCAATTTGTTCGCAGTACCTGCTTTTGTGTCGGACTCATGAATCATGATTGGTATGCGTAAAAGCCACGCAGCTATCACTACCGGTACGCTTGTATAGCCTCCCTTGCTGAAAACAGCATCGGGATAGATCTTGTACAATTGTACGAGCGCAAAAAAAATCCCGAAGAAGACTTTGAAGACATCCAGAAAATTCAAAAATGAGAAATACTTGCGTCGCTTTCCTGTTGGAATACGCACAAAGGTTATGTTGTTTTCCTGGAGAGATGTCTCGTTGTATTTTTCTGGTCCAAAGTAATAGAGTGCGAGAGGTTGTTCTACGGTTGCATGTTCACGTAGGCGCTCAGCGACAGCAATGGTGGGATAAAAATGCCCTCCACTTCCCCCTCCTACTAATACAATACGTTTTTCTGGCATGGTAATTATAGACAGTTTAGCATGTGCTAACGTACTTTTTTCTGGTACTTAGACACATTAAGGACAATCCCTACAGCCGTGAGTGTAGTTAAGAGTGCAGTACCACCGTGCGAGACAAACGGCAACGTGAGACCCATAAGTGGTGCGAGTGAGAGCATGGCAGCAATATTTAAAAATGCTTGTATCACAATAAGTGTCATAATGCCTACCACTAACAGCATTCCAAACAGGTCTTGCGCATGGGTGGCTATTTTGTATCCACGGAACGTAAAGAAGGATAAAAGACCAATAAGGGTGATACTTCCAATGAAGCCAAACTCTTCTGCAAAGACTGCAAACACCGAGTCTCCAATTGGTTCAGGGAGATATTCAAACTTTTGCACACTTTGTCCAAATCCGCGCCCTACAAGTCCTCCTGATCCAATAGCAATCAGCGACTGCTGTATTTGATAACTTTTTCCTTGCGGATCATCGGTTGGATCAAGAAAGGTGGTAAAGCGATCCATTATATAGGGTCGCGTAAATGCCAAGATTGTAAGTAGTAGTATGCCGCTAAAAAGCATCATACCTACGTCGCGCCATGAACCCCCCGCCACCACAAACATAGCAAGTGCCGCAACCCCCATAAGTAGAAAAGTATCAGTATCAGGTTGTAGTAACAGTAGAAAACCAGTGATGGCCAGTACTCCTATGAATGGGAGTGTTCCTTGTTTGAATGAGTGGATATGTTTATGGATACCTGAAAGCAATGTCGCCATATACACAATAAAACCAAGTTTTAGAAACTCAGCAGGTTGAACAGTAAAACCACCAAGTGCAATCCAACGACGCGCACCTCCATGCTCAAAGCCAATTCCGGGAATAAAAACCGCAAGTGTGAGTAGTGACAGCGCGACAAAGATATAAAAGGCATACCTGCGCCAGTTGCGGTAATAGATTTGACTGGTGAGAAACATGCCAATACTTCCACCAATAATGCCGAATGTAATCTGACTGAATGCGACCGATGAAAAGCGTGCACCTTCACGAGCAAGAAGTCCCAAAGAAGCAGAAGAGAAAATAAAAAAGCCAATTGTCACCAGTGTCAGAATAATAACGAGCAATGTTCGGTCGACTCCTTTACTCATACGATTGCAGCGAAAATGATGCCAAAGATGGCACAAAAAATACTGATAATCCAGTAGCGCATCGTTACTTTATATGAAGGCCAACCAATTGCTTCAAAGTGGTGATGCAGAGGCGCAATGCGGAAGAATTTCCTCCCAGTTGCTTTTCGATATGCTATTTGCCAGACGTTAGAAAGTACGGTGATAATAAGCAGTGACCCCACTATCGGAAAAAGTGCGATCCCGTGCCCGTCGCCGAGTGAATCAGTCATGAATACAACCACTGCAAGGGTGAGTGTCAGTGCCATGGTCCCCGTTTCAGTCATCCAGAAGCGCGCTGGCGGTATATTGAACCATAAAAATGCCATGATACCACCTGCGATTGTTGCAGACAGTGCGGCAATATCGAACTGGTCTTGTATGACCGCAATACCTGCGTACGAAACAAAAACTGATGCAAATACGCCACCTGAAAGACCATCAATACCATCGATAACACCACTAGCATAAATGGCTATAGTCATAAATACAAAAAATGGAATGATAAACCAACCAACAAACAGATCCGCACTAAAGGGAACACCAATACTGGCAACACCAAGTTTGCTGTAGAACCACCAGCCAATGAGTCCTGAAAGGATTGTGATTAGTAGCAGACGCATGCGCAGGCTCACTCCGTCACGTCGATGGGTAATATCGTAAAAATCGTTAAGGAAACCAAGTCCCGCACCGATTATGAGTGTTGAAATGGGGATCCAGGTCTGTGATCGACTAAAGAAATCAAGTTCCGCAAAAATTGAATCCTCAAAAATCAATCCCAGCAGCGCAAGTAGTCCCACGGTAATGAGCACACTCCCCCAGATGACCACACCACCCATGCGAGGCGTCTTTGTCTCACTGTCTGCTTTCAGACGGTTAAACTCAACCGCCTCACGGCCTCCCATTGCCTGCTTGCCGCCGTTCTTCTTCCAGGCTTTATGTTTGTACAGGTAGTGCGTGATGATCGGAGTGATCACAATACCCGTGATAAAGCTTAGCAGTGCTGGGATAAGAATTTTAATAATTGTTAGTTCCATCCCGTTAGCGATAGGACACTAGGTTTGTAGTGTCACTATGATTAGTAGCTTGGTAATGAGTTTCGACCTTCGTGTGATTCCGTATATCTTGTGTGTCCGTGTGCATAGTATGATTCCCTGTTAACCTGCCTTTTTGTAGGTTGTTATTATACGTTATCAGAGAAACGTTTGTATTTCTAATAGGATCCATAGTTAGTTTTGTGTTACGAGTTTTTGAGCTTCTTCAACGAGCGTTATAACGTCCGTAAAGCGTTCATTACGAGTAGACCCTAAGACTGCAACGACGATAGGACGATTCAGTCCTGCATCAAAAGCGACAACTAAGTTTCCACCCGCTAAATCAGTATAACCAGTCTTGGAGCCAATCAGCCCAGGAATCTGGTTAATGTAATAGTTCGTATTCTGAGTGTCATGGTACGTCCCGTCAGCACTGTATACCCGAGCATCGTTCTGTGTAGTGTAGGTAAGGATGTCCGGCTTTTGTGTGACAATATGTTCCATTAAGAACGCCATATCTTTTGCGGACCCTTCTGCGCCACTTTCGGTCTGTGAAATATCTAGGCCCGTTGGATTCTTGAAGCTAGTGTTATACAACCCAAGCTCCTGTGCACGGATGTTCATGGCATATACAAAAGAGTTAGCACCGTTAGTTGAGAGTGTGTTACCTGCAGCAGCAGCTAGTGCGTATGCTCCGTCGTTTGAAGAAGACATGAGCATAAGGTCTGTTAATGCAAGACGTTCAAAAGTTTCGCCTTGTATGAGACCGCTATTGCCGTATTGGCGTATTGCCTCATCCTCAATAGCAACGAGGTCTTGTTCTTCAAGAATTTCATATGCTACCAGCGCAGTCATAAGCTTCGTGACCGAAGCAAGTGGTAATGGTTTCTGTTCATTCTTTTTATAAAGCGCACGTTGGTTTTGTATGTCCCAAACAAAAGCGGCTTCAGCGCGGATGGTAATATCAGCAAATGGTTCTCGTGCTGATTGTGTATTTGACGCTTGTGGCCCAAGATCAGCTTCGCTTTGTAGTATTGGAACAGCCGCAGGAATAGCCTCCGCGTCTGTTTGAAATAAGGCAACCACTTTCGGGGTAATGACGCCTCCCAAAAGTAAGAAAAGCAACACAGCCAAAAGGCTTAGCTGTTGCCACACAGGAATTTTTCCTGAGTCAATACTCTCGGTTTCATCAGTAATAAAAACATGATCCGCCTGTGGCATTACCATTTCCTCAGCTTCAGTTGTGTCGTTCTGGAGTTCTTCAGTCATGTTATGTATTTTCTTGATCTGCTTCTTGTTCAAACTTCTCAAGTTGATCAAGCACTGTCGCGTAGTTTGGTAGTCCTGTCTTGTTCGTTACCCCAAGGTGAGACAAAAGCTCGTGAGTAATTGCGAAAGTATGACTCTTCCCTTCTGTGTTGCGTTCAACAAGTCCGCGTACCATCAGGTTTCGGAGAATAAATGCTGAATTTACGCCACGGATACGGTCGATCTCAACACGACTGATTGGTCCTTTGTACAGTACGATGGCAAGTGTTTCTGCTCCCGCTTTTCCGATGTCACGCTTCAGCTCGTCTTTGCGTACTCCTTCAATAAGATCATCAAGTTCGGGGGCAGTTACTAACTGTGCCTGCGTGTCAGTAAGTGCAAGGCGGATAGCACCCGCTTGCAAGCGTTCTTGCAGTGCCTTAAGAGTTGTTTCAAGTACCTCATCTTTCACATCAAAAATCTTCTGTAATTGCAAAAAACTCACCGGTGCGGCTTTATAAAATAACAACCCCTCAATTTGTTGAGATAGGTTTATCCCGTTAGAAACGGGGTGTGCCTTGTTATTTTCTGCTGTTTCTGATTCCATAAGCTCAATAAATATGCATACCCGTGGTTTCTAACGGGGCCATACCGTTGTATTTATTAGCTGAATTATAGCAATTTATACCTATTTCTGCATTTTGAGTTATAAAGTATTTACAAGTGAGCAAAGTTGTGTCATTAAATTTATAATCTTACTTTTACACAGTGAAGTAGTGTGAATGGAGGGTTGACCCCACCCTTACTTTTTTACTAGCATGGTCCCCAAATGCCCCGTGGGCTCTGCCCCGGGTATGAAAGGGACTTAAAAATGAGTTTGGTGCAGTGAGAAAGTGCTGTAGCACTTTCGCAAGAGGTTGCCAGCTATTCTTTACAATAGCGTCAACCTAAACAGTTTCTGTATGAAACGAAACCTTAGCTAGCAAAGAACCCCTGGTTCCACCCCAGAGGTGATGTGGGCAAATGCCCCATCACCTCTGGGGTGGGGTTCTTTACTGTCGGTTTCTAGCTGTTTTCTTCTTGTGAGTGCTACTTAATTTTAGTAAGTAGCACCTTGCTATGTGGGTACATCAAAGCCGACGTTTTACTTTGCTTAATCACACTGGTATATGTGTTGAGACTTTTGTAATTCTCTGATAAAGGTTAATTATTCGAGATATACAGTAAAAAAGTAAGGGTCGGGGTTGACAATTATTCTAATCCATGCTATTGTTTTGAACAGTCAGGTCGCGGCACATGCCGCCGCGAAAACGGCGCCGACTTCGGCGGCGATTCGGACACGCGAAAGTGCGGCCGGGGGCACTCCTTCAGGGAGCAGCCGCCCGCCGGCACATGGCCGCCGGTTCGAAGTCTCAATCTGCCCTATAGGCGAGGCTGGACCGGGGCGAATAGCCCGCCGTCGCGACCTGACACCCTCAATCATGAGGTTACTGGAGAAAGAACCTGCACACCGGTATAAAATTGCAGCAATGTTCAACCGCACCCAACGCACAGCCCGCGTCTGAGTGCACTTCTGGGAGGAATACGGCACATGAAATTCACCAGGAAATAGCGTAGTCAGCAAGCTGCGCGCACCAACCCGGCCTAGGCTGCATATCAGTCAAGGTTCGTCGAGACCAATTCGGTCATTACGGGACTTGCTCATCGGGCGCATCCACAGTGGTGCGCCCCTTTACTTTGTATGTAATATTTTAAAAGAAATACATCTTCTAAAGTCCACCATGTCTCATGCACCTATACTCATTAATTTTCTGGATCGCTTCGACAGGAGTCTCGCGAAGACGAAAAAATCTTCGATTTTTCCGTAGATGGCAACAAAGTTGGCGTCATTGCGAGCTTCTGCGAAGTATACCCAACTCCTAATGAAGTTAGGGCTGGGCAATCCAGATCGTTTATGGTTGGAGTATAACTTCGTTGTTGAGTTTTAATGAGCATAGGTACCCATCATTACTTCAATGAATTGACTTTCTATATATTTCTAGTTTAATAGCTTAGATTTGGTCTTTCTAAAGGAGTAAAGCTTATGTATCTGCTATCTGGTCTGGATATAGTCATTGTGGTAACGATATTGTACCTGACGATCGGTCTCTATTCCGCACGCGCTACAACAGTTCTGGTCAATGGTGGCTTGATGTGGCAAGAATCAACGCTATGGCAGAAGTTTCAGCGAATGGTTCTGTTTCCGGTGCAGACGTTGGGTGCGTTTTTGCATCCACATCCGATTTCGACACCGCTTGCGCGACTACAGCCTTCATATGAATTGCTTGCACAGAAAAACCCGACCTTTTATTGCATATTCTTGTGGCCGCTGACAGTCATTTTGTTTGCTGGTCTGGTGATTGCACTTGCTCTCTCGGCTGTCTGGGCGTTACTTTCTTGGCCCTTTCATCGTCGCTAACAAAAAAACGCGTCCAACTGGACGCGTTTTCTCTTTACCTATAGCGTGGCATCTGCGCCTGCTCTTGCTCTATCTCGATCTCATCAAAGCGCTTGAGTTGTGCCACGAGAATATTTCCCTGTTTGACAGACTCAAGTACCGCAAGAAATCCAACAATCACATGTGTTTTTTCAGCGCTGTCTTCAAGCAGTTCACTAAAGCGAAGCTTCATTTGGCTTTCGATCCGACTGTGTAGCCGTCCCATCATCTCCTCAAGTGAAATTATTTTCCGTACCTGCACTTTCGGTCTCACTTCCTTTTTCGGAAGTTTTACAAGCACCTCACCAATTGCTGCTTCAAGTGCTTCTGTGGTAGTAAATTTGTCGGTCACAAACAGCGGCCGATCGCTTTTTACAAACTGTCGTTCGTGCGTCATTGTTTTGCCAAAGGTGTCAGCTACATCATTTGCAATGTCTCGATACAGTGCGTAGCGACGCAAACGCAGCTCAAGGTCGTCAATCCCCTCCTCTTCCTCGGCCGTAAGTTCAAGAATCGGCAATAATGACTTTGACTTGATAAGTAACAGCGTGGATGCAAGCTGCACAAACGCAGCGGTGTTTGGCAGTGACAGTTCCTGCATGACCGACACATGTTGCATGTATTCGTCAGTTACTTCCGCAAGAGAGATGTCATTAATCAACAACTTCCGCTTCTCAACCAAATCTAAAAGGAGGTCCAGCGGTCCTTCAAACGCATCTGTTTTTATCTCAAAATGCTCCACCGTTGCCGCAGAGGTTTCTTCATCCATATTGAGGTTATTCTAGCATGCAAAAAGAGTGGAAAAGTACGCCAGTTTTTAACAAGTGTTAACGACATTAAAAACAGGTGCTCCTGGGCTGAAAGTTTTCCGCTCTTCTTAAGGTAGCTAGTTTTCTTCAGCAAATCGGGTGAGCATGCGTACTGGCTCTCCGGTTGCGCCTTTAGCGAGCTTATCACTTGGGATTGATTCCATGCGTGGTGCTATATCGATGTGCGCCCATAGTGTTTTCTTTGGTGCAAAGTTCTGTAGAAATGCACCCCCTTCGATGACTCCTCCCCATCGTGAAAAGTTTACCGCGATGTTAGAGAGGTCAGCACGAGTTGACTTCAAGGGTGCTTGATACTCGTCCCAAAGTGGTAACGGCCACATGTAGTCTCCGGAGGTTTCTCCAAGTTCTTGCAGTATGTTTTGAAGCTTCGTGTCCTTGGTCATAATAGCTGAGGCATGTTGTCCAAGTGCAACCAGTGATGCACCGGTGAGTGTCGCGATGTCGAGCACCACTTTTGGATTGTATCGTTCGCTGTACGTCAGTGCGTCTGCGAGCACCATGCGTCCTTCGGCATCGGTGTGGAGCACCTCAACTGTTTTTTCGTTCATGGCTTTTACAATATCTCCTGCACGCATAGCACTATCCGAAACAGCGTTTTCTGCGGCTGGAATAATACCAATAACATTTTTCTTAAAACCTAGCTTTGCAATTGCTGCAACAGCACCAATGACTGTTGCGCCACCAGTCATATCCATGTGCATGTCATGCATGTGTCCCGATGGTTTTACATTCAGACCCCCTGTGTCGTATGTTACTCCCTTGCCGACATAGACGATCGGCTGCTTTGCTTTTGACTTCTCGTCTTTCTTTGGCTTCCCTGCTCCCCAGTACTCCATCACAATCAGCTTGGTTTCGTGCTTCGTACCACCTCCAACAGCCAACAGGAGGCCCATTTTGAGCTTCTGTAGCTCTTTTTCACCTAATGTTTTAACCAGTACCTTTGTACCTAAGACAGCCTTTTTTGCAGCATTTCCAAGCTTTACCGGCGTCATGTCTTCTGCAGTAGTGTTTGCGATGTCCCGTGTGACATTTGCTGCAGCACCAACGACCAGTCCTGCCTTAAAAGCAGCAAGATCTTTACCT
This sequence comes from uncultured bacterium, assembly GCA_913050645.1. Lineage (GTDB taxonomy): Bacteria > Patescibacteriota > Minisyncoccia > Phycocordibacterales > UBA918 > OLB19. Next base: position 19,248 of record CAJXAG010000017.1, read on the forward strand.
TTGAGGTCACCACAAACAAGAATTTCTTTGAGTTCTTTTTTCTTCGATTTCTGTGTTTTGTACTTGGTAAATTCGTATGTTGCAAGTTGTAGGTTTTCACCAAGGGTTCGATAGAACCATTGTGATCCTTTTTCTTCAAGTTTTGGACAACCCATAGGTCCAAGGTGAATAGCTAAGTGTTCGATTTGATGTGACTTTGCTGCTTGTACAATACTGCGTACAAGTGTGTGGAACTTACGTGGTGTAGCATTTTTTCGCTTCCCAGCTCCCATACGGTATTCAAGATGACCATCGGCAGTTTCAACCAGTCGATGCCAGGAAGTACTGTCTTCGGTCAGAATAAGACGAGTATATTTCTTTGGTTGTTCAGCGAGTGCTTTTTTGGAAATGGTAAATTTTGTCATAGTGAGAGTATTGTATCAGAGTCTATAAAAGCTTGACATAATAGTATTATTCTGATATGATTCATCGCAGAATAGTTCTTTTACCTAATGAACATGGCGACAATCATGCTGGCCACGAGTTCTCTAGGCCTATTGGGAGGCAAATATTTTTTTGAGGCTAATATCCTCATGTGAAAGTTGACATCTTTTACAAAAAAAAGCGATCGCAAATTTGTGATCGCTTTTTCCTTTACTCAGTTTCGCTGGTATCGGCGTCTGCTGAAAGCAGTGTGTCGATGCGGTTGATGTCACGTGGGAAGAGTGTTGCTTCCTTCACGTTTTTCACTCCACAGAACTTAGCAGTAAGTCGCTCAAGTCCCATTCCCCACCCTCCATGTGGTGGAATACCATACTTGAAGGCCTGGAGATAGAATGAGAAGCTTTCTGGATCGAGTCCTTTTGCTTTGATCTTTTCCTTCATGACATTGATGTCATGTACACGCTGCCCTCCGGTAGTGATCTCGACACCTCGGAAAAGCAGGTCGAAGCTTTTGGTGAACCCTGGGTCATTCTCGTCTTCGTACGTGTAGAACGGGCGCTTTGAAACCGGATAGTGTGTGATAAAGATGAAATCGCTATCAAGTTCTTCTTTTGCGTATTCACACAGCCACCGCTCGTCTTCTGGCTCAAGGTCAGGTGCACCTGTTTTGTCTTCACCTGTTTTTTCTTTTATGAGTTCCAGTGCTTCACTGAGTTTCATACATGGGAAGATATCTCCTTCTGGGATTGCAGGTAGTTCTACCTTGAGTGTCGCAAGTGCATCAGCAGCGTGTTCCTGTAAGTGCTGGACGATATGCTTCATTAGTGCTGTTTCAACACGCATTACATCGGTGTGATCTTTGATGAATCCCATTTCCATATCAAGCGACGTGTATTCGCTGAGGTGTCGACTTGTAGCACTTTTTTCTGCACGAAATGCTGTTGCAAATGAGAACACTCGTTCGTATACACCAACCATCACCTCCTTATAGAGCTGTGGACTGGTCGCAAGGTATGCTGTTCGATCTTTGAAGTACTCTACCTTAAAGACTTCTGCTCCACCTTCAGCGTCTCCTCCTACCAGCTTTGGTGCTTGAAACTCGGTAAAGCCTTCTGCTCGAAGAAATTCTCCGTATGCACGCACGATTTCTGCTTGTACCTTGAAGATTGCACGGTCGTGTGGCCGACGTAGTGTCAGCGGTCGGTTATCAAGTACCGTTTCAATTGAGAAGTCGTCTTCCATGTCAAACGGTAGCGCTTCCGATGCGTTAAGAACTTCGATACCAGTGATCTCAAGTTCAATATCACCATTTTGCACGTCAACGTTCACCATCTTCTCAGGTCGTTGATTGACAATACCACTTACTGACACGGAATATTCTGCACCAATCCCCTTAGCTACTTCAAGTACTTCAGGCTTGCCAAAGACAACACCTTGAATAATGCTTGTTCGGTCACGAAAGTCAAAGAAAGCCATCTTTCCTTGCTGTCGAGCAACGTTGACCACGCCGTTGATTGTTACCTCCTTTCCTACGTGTTCATGTAGGTCTTTTATTAGTGTTCGTCTTGTCCCGTTAGAAGGACTCGACTCAAAGTTGTTTTTGTCTGTCATGTTTTTATGATAAATATACAACCCTTTTAATGGGATCCATATTTTGTACGCAGAGACAAAATAAAATCGTCCCTGCAAATGTATTAGTTTACTAATATATTTGCAGGGACGATTACAATCAAACGATTGCTCGTGGTGCCACCCTACTTCAATACTCTTCTACCGAGGTCCGGCCTAGGGCTAGCCCTAGGCCG
>CAJXAG010000018.1 GCA_913050645.1 uncultured bacterium
GAGGAATTATTAAGATTTAGTAACTAATTGGCTGTATTTGGGGGTGGGGATACATTTGTATTCCGGTAAGGACTATATCATATATTTTATATAAAGTCAAGAAAAATGAAACTACCAATTGAGTAAGGCGTTGGTTTTTAACCTTTTTCTCGATACTGGTTCGGTATTTCGAGGGTGAAATAAAAGAACTATCTTCCTATGTGATAGTTCTTTTCTTCGGTCTCCCGATACCAGTTTGGTATTTCCTTACAGGAACTGTACACCTTTTGGAAATCAGAGATTTCTCAAAAGGTCTTGCGACAGTCTCTCAGACTGTCTCACCTGGCTAGGGCCCAGGATTTACCTAAACTGTCCTGTGGATCTTCATAAAAATAAAACCACCCCTTGTACAAGGGAGCATATTTTTATTATGGCCATTTAGATAGAGCAATCCTCGTAAACAACCACCTATTTCTACTATAGTAGAAATAGGTGGTTGTTTTTTAGTGTGCTTTTTTCTTTCTTTTCCCGATACCAGTTCGGTAGATTCTCGCTAGGGCCTCGAATCTACCTGAATAAAAAATCACCAGCTTGTGTGACAACTCTTTTCTCGGTCTCCCGATACCAGTTTGGTAGATCGTCGTTATGGTCTCAGATCTACCTAAACTGTCCTGTGAAAGTTCTGTAAAAGAAAAATCACCTGATGTGGTGATTTTGTCCTCGGTCTCCCGATACCAGTTTGGTATATCGTCGCTAGGGCCTCGAATCTACCTGAATAAAAAGAATCACCAGCTTGTGTGGCGATTCTTTCCTTCTTTCCCGATACCAGTTCGGTAGATTCTCGCTAGGGCCTCGAATCTACCTGAACTGTCCTGTGAACCTTCGTAATACGCCCTTCGGGCGTTTACTCAGGTTACATTTCATCTATATCATCGAAGCTGTCGTAGTCTGTGTCGTCAGCATCATCCTCTTCCTCAATTTCATCCTCTTCCTCTTCATTTTCAGCCTTTTCTGCTTTGGCAACTTCTTCATCTTCATCGATTGCACCAAAACCTTCAGGGGTGTCGTCTGCTGATTCAGATTCGTCGTCTGAGAGCTCATCAAGTACAGAATCATCAACACTTGCATCAGAGTCATCCATTTCTTCTACCTCTTCTTCAATTTCTTCGTTTTCATTATCTAATGCAGCAGTTAAAAAGATCATATGTGTTGATTGTTATAAATAAATAAATATTGATTCTAGAGATTTTATTAAAAATATTTTTTTTTGCAACCCCCAAGAAAGCTTGGTGTTGGGTATGCTTATTTTGAAGTGTTTTGTACACACGCAAGTGTGGTGACTCCAACAGCAATTGCGTCATATTCATCGTCCAATGCTTTTTCGGGCACATTCTGAACTAACCGCTTTACCATGTCAATTACTGCGTTTTTATCACTTTTTCCATAGCCAGTAACAGCAATTTTTATCTCCTGAGGGCCAAACTCGTACACGGTGCACCCTGCACTTTTCGCAAGGTAGAGAATGATACCTCGTGCTTGTGCCACACCGATGGCTGTTTTTACATTTTTGTTGAAAAAGAGTGTTTCAATACCAACTACATCCGGCTTGTGGGTATCAAGTAGTTTTTGAAACGCTGTGCCAAGTTCAAAAAGTCGTTCGTTAAGTTCATTTTCTTTTAGGGTCTCAATACAGTCTGAAAAAAGGAGTGTTTCTGCACCGTTCTGTTTTTCTACCACTGCCACACCGAGGCGGCCGTAGCCAGGATCTACTGCAAGTACTTTCATAATGTCTCCAATAGTAACCAAACAAACCCATTCTGGAAACCATCACACATTTTATACTATAGTATAAAATGTGTGATAGTATGGATGGAAGCTGTACGGATAGGTTTTGGATGTGTTGTAATCAAAACTGTGGTTGAAAAACTATGAAACAATTTGATAAAGGTGAGCTAGCAAAAACGATATTACTATCAGCCGTGGCAGCTGGAGCAGTTGCTACGGTGTTGGTGCTTCCAGGGCTTGCGGTATTATTTAAAGAACTTGATGCGCGTGATGCGCGTGAACGATATCGCGTAAAGCGAACGGTAGAGCGTTTGCGTCAACAGGGATATTTGATGCGAGAAATTAAAAATGGGAAAGAGCGCCTTGTGCTGGCATCAAAAGGAAGAGAGCGAATTGCAGACTATCTTACTGACGAACTGTATATCCCAACAAAAAAACGATGGGATAAGAAGTGGCGTGTAGTGATGTTTGACATTCCTGAAAAAAAAGGCCGAGCACGGCGCGCGGTGAGTTGGAAAATACGGGATATAGGTATGTTTGCTATTCAGAACTCTGTTTTTATATCACCGTACCCCTGTAAAAAAGAAATTGACCAAGTAACAAAACATTATGGAGTTGAGAAATATTTTGTTTATTTTGAAGCAGGACTCATTGAGTGTGAAAGTGATTTGCTAAGTATTTTTAACCTACGAAATTAAATAACCACCTATTTCTACTATAGTAGAAATAGGTGGTTATTTGGGTGGGTGTCTAGAGGTTGGTTATTTATTCAGGAGTGTCGGCGGCGGTATAGACGTTTGTTACATCGTCGTTGTCTTCTAGTTTTTCAATAAACTCTGCGAGTTTTTCGCCAGTTTCGTCGTCGAGTTCCATTGGGTTGCTCGGGACGTGGTCACCTGCTGCGTTTTTGGTAAATGCCCATGCGGCACTGCCAGGGGTGCCCATCTCCAAACCATTTTTTGAGAATGTTGCCCGTATCTCAGCAGAGGTTCGGTTATTGTTGTCGGTTACTGCTTGAATCAGCAGTGCAACACCACCAGGGCCGTATCCTTCAAACATCACCTCCTCGATTGCTGCGCCGCCCGCACCTGAGCCTTTTGCAACTGCACGGTCAATGTTGTCTTTTGGCATTGAGTCTTTCTTTGCACGTTCGATGGCAGCAGCCAGGCCTGGTGAGTTCACGTCGCCACTAGCTTGTCGCGACTCCATAGCAATGAGCATGGAGTGCTTAGAAAAAATCTTGCTTCGTGCAGCATCAGTTGCTGCTTTTTTGTGTTTGATTTTTGACCATTTATTATGTCCAGACATATGTATATTGAAATTATGTCCTTAGTCTATGAAAGATGGAGGAGTAGTGCAAATATTGATTTTTTTGTAAATTATGCTATAGTACTTTAATCAGATCATTAGTGGAGGGCAAAAAAAATGAAAAAAGGTGATATTGCATGCATTCAGCATGGATCGGGTGTTTCAACTCAAGGTGAGGTCAAACATGCTCACCGAAACGGAGAGGTGACACTCATCTCGTGGGGTATCCGCGGTTTCCCGGTGGGGCACCCGAAGGCACCAGTCTTTATTTCAAGGGAGGCACCTACCGATCACGTGTTCGAGGGTCAGTGTGCACTAGCACTTGCTGCAGACCGCAGCGAAGGTGCCCATAATTGAAAATTTGAAATTCAAAAACACCGAGCAGGTTTGCTCGGTGTTTTCTTATTGGTTTTGTATATGGCCGTACGCAGTCGCACTAGCGATACGCCCTCGTGGTGTTCGTTCTAAGAGTCCTTGGCGGATGAGGTAGGGTTCGATCACGTCCTCGATGGTTGATTGTTCCTCACCGGTGGCGGCAGCGATGGTATTCAGGCCCACCGGACCACCATTAAACTTTTCTATAATTGCCTGCAGCACCGCGCGGTCAGGTGCGTTCAGGCCTAATGTGTCAATCTCAAGAAGATCGAATGTGCGTTCCACAATATCACCATCCATCTCTTTTTGTTCGAGTTGTGCGAGATCGCGACAGCGCTTAAGAAGGTAGTTTGCGGTTCGTGGAGTGGCACGACATCTGCGTGCAATATCGAGCATGGTGTTTTCTGGAGCTTGTACGCTTAGTAGTTCTGCGCTGCGATGAAGGATTTGTGCGATTTCTTCATCAGTATAAAACTCAAGACGAAACGTTCCTCCTGAGAAACGGCTTCGCAGTGGTGCAGACAGGAGAGAAATACGTGTGGTTGCAGATACAAGCGTAAAGGGTGGAAGTTCCAGTTGCACCGTGCGCGCTGAAGGGCCTTTTCCGATGATAATGTCTAACACTCCTGACTCCATAGCAGGGTAGAGTACTTCTTCAATACTCTTACTCAAGCGGTGGATCTCGTCAATAAACAACACATCTCCTGGAGAAAGGTTGGTAAGTATTGCTGCAAGGTCTCCCACACGCTCGATGGCGGGTCCTGAGGTGGTGCGCATGTTGGTACCGAGTGTTTTGGAGATAAGGTGGGCGAGTGTTGTCTTTCCAAGTCCGGGTGGACCATATAAAAGAATATGTTCAGCAGCGTGACCACGTTCGCGTGCGGCAGTGAGAAGAATACGGAGGTTTTCTTTTGTTTTTGATTGGCCCACGTATTCCTCCCATGAGTTTGGGCGAAGTGTCTGGTCAAGGTTTCCTGCACCATCGCGGGTAAAAGTGGTCTTGCTGTTTTCGGTATCGCTCATAGTTTCTCTATTGTATACAAAAAGTGGAGCTGAGCCTACTTGCAGGTGACACACGGTGTCCTACAGTCAGGTATATACCACCGTATATACTATAGTATATACCTATGTTATGCTGTGTGTATGAGTAAAAGAACCGTAGGAAATACCCGAACACATAAAATTATTAAAGTAGGAGGCAAAAGTTATACGCTTACATTGCCGGTGGAATTTGTTCGTTATCTAAAATGGCAAGAGGGACAAAAGCTTACCATTACCTTAGAAGGTAAGCGGCTTATTGTTGAAGATTGGAGCAAATAGTCCTTGAGGACTATTTGCTCCGTCCCGAACGAGAGTGAGGGTGTCCGATGTGAGGAGTTTACGACGAACAAGGGCAAGGTGGGACGCGGTTCCACTTAGCTACTTTGGCCGCGAGGTCACGCCCCCCCACGTAGCTTGAGGACTATTTGCTCCGTCCCGAACGAGAGTGAGGGTGTCCGATGTGAGGAGTTTACGACGAACAAGGGCAAGGTGGGAGAACTTAAGTGCTTCAGTATTGTACTTTAGTAGCAGGCTTTCCATAGAAAACACTCAAAAACCCTGAATCCATAAACTCTGGATTGCTTCGCACACGGCTCGCAACGACGGCAGCTTTGCTGCCGTCCACGACAAAACACCTTTTTCGTCGTCTTCGCGAGTGCCGACGAAGCGATCTGATAATATAGAATATAGTTTGTGTATTCAGAGCAAAAAAGCTTGACAAATTTTCAGACTGTGCTAATATATTCCCTGTAAACGTTCATTGTACATACGTATTGGTGTGTACAGATCTCTTCAGACAGGGCAGAAAAAATAAAAACGCACGTGCGTGCGGCTTTATTTGCTGTTTGAATAAATAATCCTCTAAGCAATAAAAGGTTGTGAGACGAGTGTGGTGTGGAATTCACCACTGAGTGAGAGCTCTGCGGCATTTTCTTAGTGTCACAAACTCTTCTTTCCGGAAGTTCTGTTTAGAGGCTTATCTATTTGAACAAACTATTTCTGCTTTTCTGCAGTAACGTTTCCGACTATAACATAGTCACAAAAAAACTACTCTTGACCGAGTAGTTTTTTTGTTTTTAGCTGTCGCACATATGAGATATTTACACAACGTGTGAGAGAAACGCGTCATCTTCAGGTGTACTTTTAGTTTTGAGTGTGTGTCGTCCGTCCGTCAGATCAACCACACGTTGTAATTCCTGTAGTGAGGTAATGCCTGTTAAAACTTTCCCGATCCCGTCTTCGGCCATGGTGGGGATGCCCTGCGGTACTGCAGCTTCGAGTATGACATGTTCACGCGGGTCGCGAATGACTGCTTCCTCCACCGCTTCATCCACACGTATTGCTTCATACACACCCGCACGCCCTTTAAATCCGGTGTGGTTACACTTTTCACAACCAGCTGCTTTGTAGATCGTATATGGTTTTTTATTTGGTGGTGGGGCGGGGTGCGTGGCGATAATTTTTTCAATCGTTCGTGTCTCTTCTGATGTTGCACGGTATTGTTCTTTACAATGTTCACACAAAACACGCACCAATCGTTGACCAAGAATGAGATTCACAGAGGATCCGATCATACGGTAATCGACTCCGAGGTCAATCAAGCGTGGGAACGCACCCACAGCGCTGTTGGTATGGAGCGTTGAGAATACTAAGTGACCTGTTTGTGCGGCATGGATAGCAGTTTCAGCAACTTCACGATCGCGGATCTCACCAACCATAATTATATCGGGGTCTTGTCGGAGTACTGCACGTAGTCCTGAAGCGAAGGTATAGTCGTCACTGGTTTGTGTTTGAACGATATCATCGAGTTTATATTCAACAGGGTTTTCGATGGTGATAATTTTTATGCCTGGTTTATGAGTCTGTCGTAAAAAAGCATACAGTGCAGTGGTCTTACCGGAACCGGTTGGTCCGGTGGTAACAATCAAGCCATTTGGCCGCTTCAGTTCCTCTTCAAGCACACCAAGCAGGGTGTCATTGAGGCCAAGTTTGTCCATGCTAAAGCTTGCAACCGTTGGATCCAGAAGTCGCATCACCATAGATTCACCAGCAGCACCAGGAATGATGGATGCACGCACTTCTACGTCTTTGTCGATGATTGTAAAGGTAAAGCGGCCGTCTTGTGCCTCGTTACGAACATTGAGGATCATACCTGCAAGCAGTTTAAGGCGCGAAATGAGTCGCTCGTAGAGATGCCGCTCGAGGTCGATGACATCGTGCAATACTCCATCAAGACGGTAGCGCAGACGGATGCCAAGCTCTTCGGGTTCAATGTGGATGTCAGATGCACCAAGTGCAATAGCACCTGCAAACATTGTTTCAAGTGTTTCTGAGATACGTCGTGCGCCGTTAAGGGTTCGTATGTTGAGAAGGTGTTCCGCGACATCTTCGGGTTTCTTGAACTTAGCAACCTGTGCGGCGATATTGTCGGTGTCGATATCTAGCGCCCCATGCTTAACGGCAACTGTGTTCTTTTGGTCTTTGTATCGTTCCCATGCATGCTCAAGGCTGATAGTAGAGGTCATGTAGGTGGTGATCTCGTATCCGTCGTTGGTGAGTCTTTGAAGGGTCTTTTGTGTTTGAGGGTTGTTGGGGTTGCGGATGGCTATAGACACACGTTTGCGCACCTTTTCAAATACCACCATCTTTCCCTCTTGGGCAGCTTGCTCAGGGAGTACTTTGATTGCTTCAGGGTTGAGCGTAATACCACGAAGATCAATATACTGAATACCGTACTGAAGCGATAGTGACTTAATGAGCGTCTCTTCCTCCTGGCGTCGTAATTCAGCAAGACGATCTGCGTCAAATGTGTCATCGAACTTGGGCATGTTGTTTTCTATTGTACCAAGCAAACTATATAAAAAAACCACCCAGTCCACGTATGGAAGCAGATTGATTCCATCCTTTCTTTTACACTGTCGTCTGGCGAAGACGGAAAAACCTTTGGTTTTTCCGTAGACGGCAACTTCGTTGCCGTCATTGCGAGCGTTTGCGAAGTATATCCAGCTCCTAATGAAGTTAGGGCTGGGCAATCCAGGTTGTTTATAACTGAAGCACGGCTTTCTTGCTAGGTTTTAATGAGCAAGGGTGTCCTTACGGGGACTTGACCATATCTATAAATCATGCTGTAATAGAAAAAAGAAAGGAGATCTCTCATGAGGCTCATTATTGCTCTTTTTGCCCTTACGATCCTGAGTGGGTGCATCACTACTGTTGAGGTGACTACCTACCCTGATGCACGGCCACCTGCCCCCGGGTATCTGAACGATACCCAAAAGTGGCAGCGGGTTCAGGATCGTATTGGTCGCGTTGAGTACCTCTCACGCGGTGAGATGTTGCGCGGCACCAGTCGCTTTAGTGCCGATATTGTCCGCCGCCGTCTTGTTGCGCAGACGGGGTATTCCAACTGGGTGTGCCGGCAGCGTCGACAGTATGATGTGCGCGTGGTCCGTTGTGCGCGGGACGACAAGCTCCAGCTGTATGTTCGCTTCAATGATGCTGAGGTGTTTAATATGCAGCTGCAGCCTCTGTTGAGCTTTGGTGCGGCACCAGTCTTTGTTGATTGGGGTTGGCGGTAAGAAATCAAAAGGCTCGAACGGAACGTTCGAGCCTTTATTCTTTTCCGGTGATACAATACAGAGCATGACAGAACGAGACATTTCAAAAATTGAGTCGTTAGAATTCTTAGCAGATGAAGTTTTAGCGTTAGCAGTAGAACAAACCTCAGCCGGTGCAACGGTACTCGCGTTACATGGCGACCTTGGAACTGGAAAAACAACGTTTGTACAAATACTTGCAAAGAAGCTGGGGGTGGTTGAAGTGGTTACCAGCCCCACTTTTATGTTGATGAAGGTGTATGAACTTCCAGGTGTCGATTCGTTTACCTACTTCGACCAACGGGTATTTAAAAAACTGGTGCATGCAGATATGTATCGTATCGAAGAAGTTGACGAGATGCGCGTTCTGGGGTTTGAGAAAATGCTGCAGGAAAAAGGAGATATTATGTGTATTGAGTGGGCTGAGAAAATCACTGATATGTTACCAGCTGATACAATCCATCTTCATTTTTCACTTGAGGGTGAACGACGGTCGGTTGCGATAGAGAAACCAAACAATGAGCAAGACTCCTAAAAAAGATACAAAAAAGAAAACACTCGTACTCCTCGATGCACACGCTATTTTGCACCGAGCGTACCATGCGTTACCTGACTTTTCTTCACCAAGCGGCGAGCCAACAGGCGCACTTTATGGAGTGATTGCAATGCTCTTGAAGATTGTTGAGGAACTGAAGCCTGATTACATCGCTGCGTGTTACGACTTGCCAAAGCCAACGTATCGACATGATGCATATAAGGACTATAAGTCAGGACGAAAGAAAACTGATGATGAACTGGTAAAACAAATCGTTCGCTCTCGTGATATTTTCAATGTTTTTAATATTCCCATTTATGAAATGGAGGGATTTGAGGCTGATGATCTTCTAGGAACGATTGCGTACCAGTTGACGCATGAAAATGGGGTGCATGTCATCATTGCATCGGGTGATATGGATACACTGCAGTGTGTAGATAAAAAACGTGTACAGGTGTATACGCTCCGCAAAGGTATTAAAGATACGATCATGTATGACGAGGCCACGGTAAAAGATCGTTTTGGGTTTGGACCAAAGTTGGTTCCGGACTATAAGGGACTACGTGGTGACCCGTCGGACAATATTCCAGGTATCCCCGGTGTGGGCGAGAAGACCGCAACGACACTTGTCACAGAGTTTGGTTCTATTGATCAGATATATAAAAAACTTCATAAAGACGAGCAGCAGTTTCTCGATGCAGGCATCAAACCACGCATTATTAATCTCCTAAAAGAGCATGAAGAGGATGCACAGTTTTCAAAAATGCTTGCAACTATTCGCATCGATGTACCGGTAGAGTATGTATTGCCTGAAGGGCACTGGAAAGAGGCAGCGGACACCGATGCAATCCTGTCACTGTTTAGTGAACTAGGATTCCGAACACTTGCAGCACGTGTGAAGCACATGTTTGAACTTGCGGAAGACGTTTCCCCTGATCAGGTAGGTAGCGGTGTAAAAGACGAGGATGTTGCACGGGTGGCGATTATGTTGTGGCTCCTTGAGAGTGATCGCACCAATGCAACGTACGATGACATCATTGACTACGGTCGTTCATATTTTGAAACAATCGACTTCAAAGAGATTGAGAAAAAACTTGCAGCAAAAATAAAAGACCAGGAACTCACCTTCGTGTTTGAAGAAATTGAAACTCCGCTGATGGAAGTGGTTACGTACATGAACAGTGTGGGGGTTGAGCTTGATACAAAGTACCTTGGAACACTTTCAAAGAAGATGCACAAAGAGCTTGATGGTTTGCAGAAAAGTATTCAAAAGCATGCAGGAGTTGAGTTTAATGTAAACTCGCCGAAGCAAGTGGGAGAAGTGCTCTACGACACGATGGAACTCAAGCCAAAGAATCAAAAGAAGACTGCGGGAGGGCAACGTTCAACACGTGAAAGTGAACTTGAGAAAATGCGTGATGACCATCCAATCATTGGAGAGATTCTTCGCTACCGTGAGTTGCAGAAACTGGTTTCAACATACATTGATAACCTACCTGAGATGGTCAGCAAAGACGGACGTTTGCGCTCAACATTGCTGCAGACCGGAACAGTTACCGGGCGTATGGCAAGCAAGGATCCAAACTTGCAGAATATTCCGGTACGAACACAAGAGAGTAAGGCGATTCGGAAGGCGTTTGTTGCAGGGAAGGGTAATAAGATTGTCGCGATCGATTACTCACAGATTGAGCTACGTATTGCAGCAATACTTTCGGGCGACGAGAAGCTTGTTGAGATTTTCAAAAACGGTGAAGATGTGCACGCAGGGGTTGCGTCACGTGTGTTTGGTGTGAAGCCAGAAGAAGTGACTAGTGATATGCGCCGAAAAGCAAAAGTGATCAACTTCGGTATTCTCTACGGCATGGGAGTTAATGCCCTACGGGCAAACCTTGGCGAGGATACCTCACGCGAGGAGGCACAGGAGTTTTTAAACGCATACTTCAACACCTTTACGCGACTTGCTGAGTACTTAGAAGAAACCAAAGGTTATGCACGCCTCCATGGTTTTACCAAAACAATGTTTGGGCGACGACGCCATTTCCCAGGAATTACTTCAAGTGCACCGTTTATCCGTGCACAGGCTGAGCGTATGGCAATCAATGCACCTGTGCAGGGGACAGCCGCAGACGCAATGCGCATTGCAATGAACAATGTCTACGCGCATATTAAAAAACGAAAGCTCGAGAATGAGGTAAAAATGCTCATGCAGGTGCATGATGAGCTTGTGTTTGAAATTGATGAAAAAGTACTCGAGAAAGAAGTGAAGAAGCTTAAGGAAATTATGGAAGGGGTGCTTACGCAAGAGCAGACACACGGGGTACCAATTTTGGTGGATGTGGAAATAGGAAAAAGCTGGGGAGACTTAGAAACATTCCAGAATTAGTAAGCTGCTTTGTTGCACTACAGAAAATATTTCTCACTGTACCACCCAGTACACCTCAAAATATTTTCTTTGCGCGCCTCGCATCTTAACTAATTTTGAAAGTTTCTCTACAAATTTATATAAAGAAAAAGCGCGCCCGTTGGGCACGCTTTTTTGTTTTATGTTTCTCCAATGGAATCAAGCCATTGTTGCATCTCCTGCGGCATGTTGGGGATACTCTTGCTTCTGAAGATGGCAAAATCCTTGAAAGCATTTCCGATAACCTCAGGAAGATCCCATCTGGTCTGTTCCCAGTACAGAACATCTTCTGAACTATGTACATAGAACGAGGGAGGATTCTCAAAAGCTCGCCAAGCACTCTGCAGCAACTCAATGCCGTTACCCCCGGGCATCTGAATATCTGAAATCACACCATCATGCATGTCTTCTTCAAGCAAGTTGATTGCAAGTCGTCCGTTGAGAACATGCTTCACTGTGTGTCCCCTGCTTTCCAGATATTTTTGAATTTTTTTAGCAAAACGTGTGTCGTCTTCTACAATCAAAATTTTCATTTTCTTTCCTCAATGTTCTATTTCTAGTATATATAGCCAAAATAACAACAGAAAGTCAATCACACCCTTACTTTACTCCTGCTTTAATGTCGTGCTTTGAGCGATACAACAGATTGGGGGTGTGGGGTCTAAAGAGTGTGCTGCAATAGAATAATAAACAGCAAACTAAGACGGGAGTAAAGTAAGGGTGGAATCAATGAAATACCGAGGTGGGACCTCAAAGAGCGACGTAAGGAGCGGGAGAGGTCGTTCCTCGGTATTTTTAAGAATCTCATGTAAAATAGTAACAATGCTACATCTCTACTACGGAAACGACACTATTGTGGTACGGCAAAAAGCACATGACTTTGCTGCTGTACTAGAAAAAGACGGTGTAAAGATCGAACGGATTGACGCGGAAAACTACGCAGAAGGTGTGTTTGCTGATGTGGTGGGTGCGACCTCGCTCTTTGGAGAGCAGACACTCTACATCATAGATACACCGTCACAAAAGAAGGAAATCTACGACGATGTTATTGAACACCTTGAACAGTTTGCACAGTCAGATAATACGTTTGTGGTTATTGAAGAGGCACTCCTCGCACCGCAGAAGAAAAAGTTTCAAAAGTACACAGAGTTTTTACAGGAGCACAAGAAGAAAGCGGATGAGCGGTTTAATGTGTTTGGTATGGCCGACTCACTTTCTTCTAAAAATAAAAAAATGCTCTGGATGCAGCTGCAGGACGCAAAGCAAGCTGGACTTTCTGCAGAGGAAATTATTGGGACACTTTGGTGGCAGCTAAAAACACTTCGTCTGGCAAAGATCACGAGTTCTGCAGCAGAGGCTGGTATGAAGGATTTTCCATATAACAAGGCCAAACGATCTCTCACAACCTTCAAGGAAGGAGAGCTTGAGGATATTTCACATAAACTGTTGCGGGTATATCACGATGGACACCTTGGAGTACGAGATATCGATATAGCACTCGAGCGCTTCATGCTTACGCTATAATAAAGAGAATGAAAAAGCTTTTAGAAAAAGCACTCCTCAGGCCAAACAATAGTTTGTATTTTTTAACAAGTGATTTTCTTGCGCTTGCAACCATTGTTTCAATCGTTGCGATTGTGCTTGAGACCGTTCCGTCTGTTTCTGGGTATGAGCGCTACTTTACAATCATTGAGTACACTGCCGTGCTCGTATTTACCCTTGAGTATGCTGCACGTTTGTATGTAATTAAACCAAAACGAAAGTATGTATTTAGTTTCTTCGGTTTGATTGACCTGCTTTCCATCCTGCCGTCGTTTGTCGGCATTGGTAACTTTACCTTCTTAAAGTCTGCTCGTGCGGTTCGGCTGATTCGGCTCTTGCGCATGATTCGTCTCGCAAAACTCGCACACTCACACCGAAAAGATCCCGAAGAGACGCTCGGTGTCTTTGCACTTAACGTCACTATTTACATTACACTTTTGTTGGTAACGCTGTTAGCGATGGGGACGCTCATGTATCTTGCTGAAGAGCAGGTGGGGACGATCATGAGCATCCCTGCCGGTATGTGGTGGTCGTTTAAGGTGTTTATGGGCGGTATTCCGGTTGATACACCGTTAACTGCTTTTGGTGCTGGGTTATATGTATTTGCCCGGTTTGTAGGGTACTTGCTGCTTGGTGTGCTTATCGGAGTGATCGGAAATATTTTCCGTGCAGTGCTCTTATCTAAGTAGAAAGTTTTGCAATGGTTGCAATGCGTCCCTGTGGGGCGTTTTCGTTTTTACTTTGGTAATGAGAAAAGTGATCGCGCGATGCGACGGTATCGATTAAGGAGTAGCTGATATTTTTTTCTTGTACCCCCGTCGCTATAAGTTGCGCGTTGTGTGCAGCGGGTAGGTCGATGTAGATCTTCTTGTCCGTTTTCCCTGCAAAAGCTGCAATTGGAGTGGGGAGTTCTGGCTGCGGCAGCGGGAAGCAATAGGAGTCTTTATGTATATATGGTCCTACATACACCTCCAAATGTTCCGTGTGTACATTTAAATGCGTATTTAAATAGGTAATTAATTTTGCAGGTAATCCGTCTGCAATTGTTTGCCGACTAAAATGCGCAAGTGCAAGCGTTTGTGTAACAGGGTCAAAGAGAGTGGTAGGCAAGCAGTCTGCAGTTAGAAGCATGAGTGCGAGCCCCTTTTCTTGTGTGATGAGAACTTCCGCATCAATCATTCGGTAGGTGTCTGTTTTTGTACCGCGGTTAACCGCGGTAATTGTGTCACTATGGTCGCATCGCATGCAGATATGGTCTTCCCAAGCGGTGTTGTTTTCTTGCAGGAAGTTTTTGCGGTTTTGTATGACTGCGTCGGTTTTGTCGAAACGGAGGGACATGTTGCCGTGGGTGGTGGTGGAGGTTTGAGAGAGAGGGTTACTCATGGAAGAAGAAGTCTTTATTTGCTTCAAGTTTTTTACAGAGTTGTTCCCAGTAGGGTTGGACATCAGAAGAAAGTGCTATTTTTTCATCTTTATATAACCGAAGATATTCATAACTCATGTCCATTTCCTTCCATATTGACTGTTTTGTCTCCATGCTAGCGTTTAGTGGGTCAATAAGTTTGTCAGTTGCATACACAAAAATGCTCTCCATATCATTTCGAGCTTCATATGCATGAATAGTTTCAATTAATTCCACAAAGTGCGAAAATTTCTCCTCAATTTTCAATAATGCCTGTGCCTCCTTTCCCTTTTTATGTTTCTGGGCTTCAACATCATGCGCTGGTGTATCTCCTGCGTATGCTTCAATAACATCGTGTGCAAGCGCGTATTTAAATATTTTTTCTTTATTAAGATCTAGGTTGTTTTCTTCAACAATATACCAGCAGACCATGGCAAGTTCGAAGGTGTGTTCTGCGGTATTTCTTCGTTTTGTTTCGTTAGGAATTCTGGCTACCCGCTCAATATTTTGAACAGCGTGGAGTAGCTGCATGAATGACTCAAGATTTTTAAGTTTTGACATAGATACACTGTATCAAAAGGTGTACTTATTTAAAGTAGTAGTGAAGGATCTGAGTCCTCACAAGTCACTAACTATAATTGTTCACTGCGTTCCAATTCTAGTAAGTGCTCGCGAGCCCGGCTCGCGGTTCGTCATTCTTCCTCACAGCGCTCCGCCTCGGACAAGCGCCGCACCTGTCTCAAGGCAGGTGCTAAAGAAAAACACCTATGCGTACGCATAGGTGTTTTTCTTTGCGCTTGTCCGCCCACTTGGACTCGAACCAAGGACACATGGCTTAAAAGGCCACTGCTCTACCAGCTGAGCTATAGGCGGTTCTGTGCGGAGAACTATAGCATGTTATATCGGTAAATCAAATGCAAATGCGCCCGCCCCTGTAATAAAAAGTGAAAGTCCGCAGCCGATTAACAGTACATAGGTCATGCGGCTCGGAAAGGAGTGGTGTTGCCAATGTTTTTTGAAGAAAAGCATTTTGATACTCAAAATCACCAGCAGAATTGCACCAAGTTGTGTGTATACACCCAAGAGAATTGAAAGGCCGATACTTAGTTCAGTGCCAATTAGGAGTAGCGTATTCCAAGTGGAAAAAGGAAACCACGGAAGCGTGAGATCTTGCTTGAGGCGATGGTAGTGTTTTATGTGTACCGTACTCAGATAAAGCATGACTCCACCCACAAACAGCCGTAACAGAAAGTAAGCAAGTAGTGCAAGAAATTGAATAGGGAATATATTCAACATTAAAAGTAGTGTATCATGCATCCGAATATGCCACAGAAGATCGTTATTTTAGATTCAATACGTAGTGCCCATAACGTAGGGTCTATTTTTCGTACCAGTGACGCTGCTGGCGTGCAGAAGATTTATTTATGCGGACCGACTCCTGACCCGATTGATCGTTTTGGTCGTCCACAGCCCGAAATTAAAAAGACCTCGCTTGGTGCCAGTGAAAGTGTTCCGTGGGAGCATGTGGGCACTATTGAAAACCGGGCTACGGAAGAAATACTGCGATTAATCGCAGTATTAAAAATAGAAGGGTATACGGTGGTTGCAGTGGAGCAAGGGGAAGGATCGACTGATCTGTATGATTTTCAGGCACTAGAAAAGGTGGCGTATATATTGGGTGCTGAAGTTGAGGGGGTGCAGCAAGAACTTATTGATGCTGCAGATGTAACGCTTGAGTTGCCGATGCAGGGGATGAAGGAGTCATTAAATGTGTCGGTGACAGCGGGTATAGTGCTGTTCCATAAATAACAAAAGCCCGATGGCGGAGCCATCGGGCTTTTGTTATTGCAAGAGTGCAAGTTCTTTTTGTACAACTTCTGCGTCACTCCAGGGTTGTCGTGTGTTGTGTGGCCCCATGATGTACGGATCGGTACCTTTTCCTGTGACGAGCACATAACCACCCTCGGCCGCTTTTTCAATTGCCGTACGGATTGCAAGTCGTCGATCCATGATGATATCGAGTTTTGACTGATCTTCGATACCTTTGGCCATTTCCTCTACAATCTTTCGCGGATCTTCATCGTATGGATCCTCATTGGTGAGAATCACCTCGTCGCAATATTGTTCAGCAATATGCGCCATCTCGGGTCGTTTCCAAGTGTCGCGTCCGCCACCGGTGTTGCCAAGCACCCCAACCACCGTCTGATCCTTAAAGGCTTGGTACAGTTTTTCAAGTGAGTCAGGGGTATGTGCATAGTCAACTACTACGGTTACCTGCTTCTTTCCATCTTTTGGTGCAGTGAAGTGCTCAACGCGTCCTTTTACTGGCGGGAGTGATCGTAGCGCACCTTCTATGGTGCGCAATCCAACACCGAGTGCGCGCGTCAGGGTGATGGCAGCAAGGGTGTTATATACATTGAATAATCCAACTAATGGCACACGAATGGTTACTTCCTCATCTGCATCTTGGAAAATAAGGCCGATACCGTCTTTGTGCAGCGTGTGTAGCTTTAATGATTTAAGGTTGTATGGCAGTTTTTCTTCTACCTTGATATTGAGGAAATCCTGACCATGTTCGTCGTCAGTGTTTGCAACAATGTATCGTGGCTGCTTTGCTGAGTCTGCAAGCTGTCGCGCAATCTCAAGTTTCGCCTGTTTGTATTTTTCAAATGAACCATGTGACTCGATGTGTTCGGGGGTAAGGTTGGTGAATACCAATGCATCCATTTGTACAAACTTATGGCGGAATTGTTTTGCCCCTTCTGAAGTCATCTCAATAACAGCGTGGGTGCATCCTTCCTCAACGGCATCCCGTAAAAACTTATGTACGAAAAAGCGTCCCGGCATCGTCATCTTAAAGAGGTTGCGCTCTACCTTTTCACCAATCTTAAATTGAATCGTCGAAAGAGAGGCAACCTTGTTGCCGTCCGCTTCAAGTATAGTGGTGATCAGCTCGGTGACCGTCGACTTTCCTTTTGTGCCAGTTACTGCAATGACGGTGATTTCTTTCGAGGGGCTTCTATAGATCAAGTTGCCTAAGTATGCCAAAAGATAATGGTAGGGTGGACGAATTTTTTCCAACACAAAGCGCGGCATAAAGCGCTTAATCCAATATAAAACAGTGTTCATCCCGTTAGAGACAGGAAGTGTGTACACAAATGTTACAACACTCCTGAAAGTTAGTTTTTTGTAATACTACGACCATTTTAAAATTAAGTTATCGAATCAGTTTACACATTTCCGATGTTTGTTTAAGTACATCGCTGTCATAAGACTGATACAGTGTTTGATCCAATTATGTGAGACGTAACGTTTTGGTCTCTAACGGGATTCATATCTTTAGTATACGACGGAAGCGAGAAATGTGGGACTTGTCGGATGTAGAAAGCTATGCTGAACCGAGTGTTTTTAATGCTTCGCGCACTGCTTCATTAGCACTTTGAATCTCTGGAGGAAGGTTGTGTACTGCTTTACGTGCATCGCTTTGTGGGTACCCTAGTGCAATCAGTGCATCCACTGCATCTGCTGCAAATGGATGTATCTCAAGATCGGTGTCGGCTGTATCAGTGTACGCGCCAGCAAAGTGCTCAAACTTGTCTTTGAGTTCGTTCACTACCTTTTCAGCAGTTTTCTTACCAACGCCAGACATTTTAGTCAGATAGCTTGGATCGTCAGACAAGACTGCTTTTTTGATTGTTTCCACATCGCTTTGGGTAAGAATCTGCATAGCGGACTTTGGTCCAACTTTGTTGATGGTGAGTAAGAGTGTGAAGAGTTCAAGTTCGTCGCGTGAGGTGAAGCCGTAGAGATCTTGTGTCCGCTCAGAAATGGCGTGGTGTGTGTGGAAAGTGATGTCTTGTTCGAGTACGAAGTGTTCTGGTGTTTTGTTTACATATATATGATATCCAACACCGGACACATCAACAATAACTGCTCCTTCAGTAATATCAGCAATTTTTCCTTTTATGTGGCGAATCATAGTTTGTACAGTATAACGTACTGACTATGCTGAGAAGTTATTGCTTTTTTTGGCTGCTTAGGGTATAGTTTCGGCCACGTAAAACGTATATATATGCCAATTACTAAAGGAGCAGAAAAAGCACACCG
>CAJXAG010000019.1 GCA_913050645.1 uncultured bacterium
GCAACAGCGTCGTCGGCTACGGTTGCGGCGAAATCGAGCGCCAAGGTGGCACCGCTTCTGAAAGTGGTTGACCGTGGCGAGGGTTGGGTGATCAAGAAAGATCACGCCAATCTGCTCTATATCCTCGAGCAGGATGGCGAAGAGCCGCAGGAGTTTGGTGCTCTGAACGGTCCCAATGGCGCACGTGAAGCGGCCGGCAAGGTCATCGAGCCGCCGAAGCCCAAAGGGCACGGCGTTGCTACCAATGACCCGAAGATCTCGCAGAGCATGCATCAGAAAAAAGCGAGCTAAGGCTCACAAAAGGGCGGAACGTTTGTTCCGCCCTTTTTCCTTTGTCTGATGTATAATACTTTCTCGTTTAATTTTTAATACTATGCCAATACCTAAAAAGAAAAACCCATCCAAACTTTCACCTGCCCACGCACAACGTGCAGGTGGGAAGAAAGTTAAGAGGGTAAACTACGACAAATTAGCTCTCCAGCTTCATAAGAAGATGGTAGGGAAGCTTGAAGTGAAGAGCAAGGGGAAACTCAAGACCAAAGATGACTGGAGTATGATGTATACACCAGGGGTTGGTGCAGTTTCTGCGCATCTCGCTAAGAAACCAGCTGATGCCCGTATGTACACCATTAAGCGCAATACCGTCGCAGTTGTGTCTGACGGTTCTGCGGTGCTTGGTTTAGGAAACATCGGTCCTCTTGGTGCGCTGCCGGTGATGGAAGGGAAGGCAGCAATCTTCAAAGAAATGGCTGACGTGGATGCATTTCCCATTGTGCTCGATACACAGGACATTGAAGAGATTATCAAGACGGTCAAAGCAATTGCGCCTGGGTTTGGCGGTATTAACCTTGAAGACATTGGTGCACCAAAGTGTTTTGAAATTGAAGAACGCCTCAAAGCAGAGCTCGACATCCCTGTCTTCCATGATGACCAACATGGAACCGCGATTGTGGTACTTGCGGGATTGATGAACGCTGCAAAGGTAGTCGGCAAGAAGTTTGAAACACTAAAGGTGACAATCATAGGTGCGGGTGCTGCAGGGCGCGCAGTTGCTCTACTACTCGCCGAAGCAGGCATCAGCTGTACGATTATGACCGACAGTAGCGGTATTATCTACGAAGGCCGCCAAGGGCTTGCGCCATACAAGAAAGAGCTCGCAAAGATCACCAACTGTGACAACCTGAAGGGTGATGTAATGACCGCAGTGAAGGATGCAGATGTGCTTATTGGCGTATCTGGCCCAGGGACAATCGCAAAAGCACATGTTGAAGCAATGGCAGAAAAGCCGATTGTCTTTGCCCTTGCAAACCCGATCCCAGAGATCAAGCCAGAAGACGCAAAGGCAGCCGGAGCTGCCGTGGTAGCAACCGGTCGGTCTGACTACCCAAACCAGGTAAATAACTCACTGGTGTTTCCAGGTATCTTCCGTGGAGCGCTTGATAAAGGTGTGCCGCATATCACCGACGACATGAAGTTGAGAGCTGCAAAGAAGCTTGCAGGGATGGTGAAGAAGCCAACAGCAGAGAAGATCATTCCGGGAGTCATGGAAAAAGACTTAGTGAAGACCATTGCAAGCGCAGTGAAGAAAGAAAAGAAGAAATAGAAAAAGCGACGCCCCTGGCGTCGCTTTTGTTTTTTGTTTCACTCTACATCTGCGGGTATGCCTGCCTCAAAACCTAAGATAGCCTCGGCAGCTTCTTCTGTATGAAGCGGACAGCTGCATCCTTCGCCTTCAACAACACGATTGGTGCAGCCAGAGATAATACATTCTCGTGTATTTGCCTCCCAGGCATTTGCACAGGTGTCACTGCAGAAAAAGTGTGGTTGCAGTCCATCACTGCGACGAATACTTGAACCGTCCCCCGTTGGGGCAGGGATCTTTTTGTTGCAGTGAGGTCTCTGGCAGGTACATGTTCTATCCATCGGTATTCTCCTGGTTTGCTGTCTGTGCAATCTTGCTCATGGCTGTTGCCATTTTGCCAGCATTACGCGCTGGCGGCATGTTCGGTACCGAAGACCCTGCGTCAACGAATATAACTTGTCCAGTCACGCCTGAGCCAAGTGGGCTTAGGAGAACCATTGCCATGGTGGCAATCTCTTCTTTTGTTGCCCGGCGTCCCAGCGGTGACATGCTTTCAGCAAAGTCACCAATGAGGCGAAAGTTGCCGATACCACGCGCAGAAAGTGTATCTTCTGGGCTGGCGTTGATCGCATTGACGCGAACACCGTCAGCACCAAGATCGTTGGCAAGGTACATCGTTGCAGCTTCTAGTGCTGCCTTGGCAATACCCATGACGTTATAGTGTGGGTACGGACCACGTGATGCATCAAACGACAGTGTAAGCAGACTCGCACCTTCGCTGAAGTATGGCCGCAAACGCCGCGCAAGGTCGACAAACGAAAAGCATGAGATGTCCAAAGAGCGCAAAAAGTTTTGCCGTGATGTATCAATGAACTCACCACGCAGCTCGTCCTTGTCAGAGAACGCAATTGCATGCAGCATGCCAGCAAAAGGAGCATGCTGTGAAACTTCTGCAATGCACCGCTCCAGTTCTTCATCAGATGCAACGTCGCAGTAGTACGCTGCAGCATCGAGCTCTTGTGCGATTTTTGAAGCTCGTTTTTCATTCATCGGATGCGAAATCATGACAATCTTCGCTCCTGCTGCATGGAGCATTTGTGCAATGGGATACGCAAGGGATTTGTTGTTGGCAATCCCTGCAATGATGTATGTGTGCCCGGTAAGGGCATTAGTGGTGAACATGACCGTCCTCCTGTGTGTTATTGGTGGTCACTGCTACTATGCCATATTCAAACGTTGCCGCAAGAGAAAGCGAAGTAGTTTTACATAAGAAAAACCGCAGCCAAGCTGGCTGCGGTTTTTGATCAGTTCACTTCGTAGACGGTGCCATGACCCTTGATGGGGGAGACGTCGTATCCAGTTTGACGAAGCGTGCCGATACCTTGAAAGCGATTGAGTGTTTCACCCTTGCCTTCGATCTTCGGCCAGTGTTCTCTGTCGGTACTTACCTGCATGGGCGGCAAATCATGTCCGTCTCGTGGCATGAGTATGATAGTGTTCATGACTGTTCCTTCTGTGCTGCTTCTGACCGTTATGCTACGTGTATTCCATGTAACGTCAAGTTCTTTTGTGCGCATTATAATGCACAAAACCCAAAGCTTTCGCTTTGGGTTTTGCTATCAGCGGAGACGAGAGGATTCGATTCTTACAGAATCTGTTCAGGTTGTCACGATTTTTCCTGCGTCAAAATCGCAGGCAACCTCTTCGAATCCTGTCCTCCCATTACAAAAGCCAGGCACAAGGCCTGATTCCATAATGGTTGCGGAGACGAGAGGATTCGATTCTTACAGAATCAGTGTAGCGTTTGGGTATTCTGTCTAGTTTCGCTCGCATAATACCTCAAACCGCTTTTCGCATCCTCTCGTGAGTGACATTGAGTCACTCACTTCGTCCTCGCTTAAGAAAATAACCGCTCTAAGGCGGTATTTTCTACAAGCGGAGACGAGAGGATTCGAACCTCCGAAGGGCTATAAACCCTTACATCTTTAGCAAAGATGCGCTTTAAACCACTCAGCCACGTCTCCGAATGGTTGATAGAATACCACATTTTAAAGTATCTGTTTAGCAGCGGATATTGGTTGAATCAGGGTGTCAGAAGCGGTATAGTTTGTTTGCTCAGGAGAATAAAATGGAGAGTTGGCTGAGTGGATGAAAAGTGAACAGTTTCACTTTTCATCTGGTCTGCGAACGAAGTGAGCAGATTGGTCGTTGTGAGCTTAGCGAACAGACCAAAGGAGGAAACCTGGCCGAACGCTTGTAAAAGAAAAAGCGTTCTTACAAAAGAATAAAATGGAGAGTTGGCTGAGTGGTCGAAAGCAGCAGTTTACTAAACTGCCGAACCTTTACCGGTTCCAAGGGTTCGAATCCCTTACTCTCCGCAGTTGCGAAAAACTCGCGTTTACAGGGGTCCGTGCGAACACATCGTACGGGCTTTTGTATTGCAAACTAACGATATTTCTATTAAGGAGGGTAGAGTTCGATAGTGCTTCTGAGAGGATAGTACGCTTTTCTGCTGGTGAGGCTTCCTTGTAGCGATTTGCCATTGTATTTCCTCGTTTAAATTGATTATAGATGAGTTCGATAGTTGTTCTCGGGTTTTGGTCATCTTTCTCTAGAGCGGTGATCTGTGTTCGAAGGTTCATGGATTCATTGTCTATCTCAGTGAGTTTTTGACGGTAGAGAGCTTCGTCAATGTCTCCATTAGTGAATGTGTCCACCAAGCGTGATTTACGTGCTGTGAGCGATTCTAGAGCTTTCTGAGCTGTCTCTAGTGCGTGGTTGTGATACTCACCAGACTGTTCAAGTTCTTCGAGGGCTGCTTTATAAACTATGTCTATCATTTTCTGACTGATAGAGAGTTTTTGCATATCATTAAAAATCTGCTCGTGCAGTTTGTCTTCGTTTGCATTAAAAGAGCGTTGATCACAGATACCCTTACCGTTGGTGCAATGGTAGTAGATGTATCGTTCTTTCTTTATTTCAGCAGTAATGGCACACCCACAATTATCACAGGTTAAGAAGCCTGAGAGAGTAAAGCCCTTGGTCTTTGCACGGGGTCTAGTTTTCAATCCTGAGATATTCTGACACTGGTCAAATAGTTGTTTTGAAATGAGGGGTTCATGTTTCCCTTGATAGTACTTTCCGTTTGAGTGCATCAGGCCATAGTAAAAAGTGTTCTTGAGGATTCTCTGAATACTGCCGCCGTGTAGCCTGTTGCCTTTCTTGGTGCGTAGACCCTGTTCATAGAGAAGGTTAGCAATCTGCTTATAGCTATAGAGACCAGTGGCATAGAGTTCAAACATCTTTATGAGATAGGGGGACTGTATGGGGTCAACAGCGACGGTGCGAGTTGATTTGTCGTTTACGTACCCAAAAGGCGCGAAGTTTATCCATTCGCCACGTTTAAGCTTTTCACGGTTCCCCCGTTTTACATTGAGACTGCGTTGGTCATTCTCTAGTTTTGCTTGAGAGCCAAGCATCATGAGCATGAACTTGCTATTGGGGTTGTTCTCAAAGAGCTGGGAGTATGTGTAGACACACTGAAGCTTGCCTATGTCCATGAGGTCGATAAGTGCTCCAAGATCACCAGCATTGCGGGAGAGCCGGTCAGGTGCCCATGTAAGGATTGCGTCGTACGTGCCAGCTTCAATATCAGTGATCATCTTATTGAATGCAGGTCGTTGCCCTGTGCGCTTTGCAGAGTGTGATTCACGAATGATGTCTACTACATTGAGGTTGTCTCTTTCTGCTATGCGGAGCATTTCAGACTCTTGTGCATCAAGTGACATTACCTGCCGCTCTTCACTCTCAGAGGACTTACGAATGTATAGGACGTATTTCATGCTTAGAAATCATGATGACTATAGTTATCATCATCTTTGTAGATAAATCTACCATCAAGGTTCCGTAAATCAACTTCACTGAGGTCAGGAATGTTGTCTAGGTTTATTTGTATACAGCGTCGAAGGAGTTGTTTAAGGTCTTCATCGGTTCGAGAGAATGTATGTCTGATAGAGTGTGGAGAAGTGAAGATGATATATGGAGAGTTAAGTTCTATCTGTCCACCTTTGTAGAATAGAGTGAAAGGGTATCGGTCGGTGATCTTGAGGAGTGTTTCAAAAGCAAGGTTGTTTGCTCTGAAGTCATCAAAGAGAAGACACTCGTTTTGAAGGTATCCTGTACCCAGCCAGTCGTATGAAGAAACAGAACATGTGTCCTCAAAAGTGGTAAACACGAGTGAGGTCTTACCGACACCAGTGGAACCAAAGAGCCAGAACACATTCGGTGGGGTATTGGGAGTACGGTGTTCAAAGTAGTAGGGTTGTAGTGATTGCGCATATTTCACCTGCTGGAGGTTGTTGCCGTATTCACGAATGATCTCCTTGAGTCGCTTGGGATTTTCTTCTACTGCTCTTTTGATCTCACGAAGGTCAGTTCGTGCTCCTTGTGTGACAGGTTCACCAAACTCATGTACGTCACCTTCCTTGGAGACATACTTTTTGTTTTGTTCGGCACTTCCATTTGCTGGCTCTATATGGAACTTCACCCGCTTTCCATTTTTCGTGAAGTCAAAATAGTTGTGGAGGTACGTGAACCGCTGTGAAGCATTGAGTTCTATATATCCTTGAATATGTTCTGTTCCTGTGTCGGGCGCTACCTCTAGACCGTAACAGATATACCTGTGGTTTTCGAGTGTCTCGGCGAGCTTATGAAAACGCTTGAGGTCTTTCTTCGTGTAGTTGTGAATGGTAAAGCAATATCTATTTGTTTTGTATTCTTTATTATCTTTCATGGTTAATTTGTCTTAATGTCCCGAAGTCGGGGTAATACTAGCCCCGACTTCCGAGGTGCCACGTCCCGGCGCTAAAGCGTCCGGCTCCGTGACACTCCCACGGACGATCGGGAATAAACCACAAACCAGTGAATGGAGATGCTGTTGCACTTCTTGATCACTAACAAAGACACCGTAAGAATCACGCATTTCTTGTTGGTATTCTTTGATGAGTTCTTTGCTAAAGTTCATGGTGAAACTTCCGCAACGCTTGCAAGCATCAAAAAAAACCGCCCAAAGCGGGCGGCAATGAAAAAAGAGCCCAATGCGGCTCTCAAACTTTTTAAGCAATGCAGATTGTGGCAAGAGCGATAACTAAGTAATTTTATGTACTTATGCTTTTAAAGCTTTTATATTGCTTCTTGCAAGCATTGCTAACTCGTTTTTGAGCGAAAAAGTTACGTGACAAGCTACGATTATGTGTTGTGACCATAAGGACACGAGCAGCACCGCCACTTCACACTGCTCCTTGCGTCGCAGCGCGAAGCTCCGGGCGGACGCGACATGCTGCTCTCGTGTCCTTTACAAAACCTGTGCATGTTGTCCGAAAATGCATCCACAGCAGCGACATGTCTACGATTGATATAATAGTGGCAATGCTTTAGATGAGCAGATTATCAAATAAGGTCAATACAACGTATGGCAAAGAACGAACGTACTTCCAAGCGTGTTGCAAAGCTGGCATCCAAGCAGCTGCGTAGCAAGAAGTCAACGAAGTCACAGAAGTCAGTAGCGGCCAGTGCACTTACACAGGCACCGAACCGACGAGCAAAGAAAAAGAGCCGATAGCGCGAACTATGACTCAATCTCTATTGTTCAAATTCTTATGAAGAAGCCCTTTAGGGCTTCTTCTATTTTATCCCAGCGGATATCTGTAAATGTGAGATATCTACAGGAGGCATTACATATCATCAGTTTAATGGAATTACAACATCAATTCGATTTTTTAGCTTAAATGGTTATAATAATAATCATTATGGAGCCAAGTAACATAATCACGGAATTAAGTGATGTCGAAAAGCAGTGGTGGGATGAAACTATCAAACAATTCAGATCTGAATTTATCAGAGAGCCTAAACATTACTCTGATACAACTTTAAGACAAAAAGGAGTAACTCTTGAACAGCTGCAAGAGAACACAGACCAGATGATTGAAGAGTTAAGAGAGGAAACTTGGCAGCTTTATTTATTGGATGAAGCAGTTTTTCATCAAGAAGTTTTGGCGTATTTGGTGAGGGAAAGAGATTTACCTAAAAATATACTAAATGCAATCATCGATGAAAAAGTTTTAACTGAAGATTATAAAGACATCGGAAAAGAGGAATTTACTTTAAGAATCGCAGGGGTGATTGGTGAATACACAGGCAAAGTAATGCCATATATTTATGCCCTTAGTTTGAGCACGACGCAGTCACGTCGCTCAAGATCAGGTCAAACCTTTGAAGCAATAGTTGAGTCTTTCATGGATGTTTTTGG
Source organism: uncultured bacterium (assembly GCA_913050645.1). Taxonomy (GTDB): domain Bacteria; phylum Patescibacteriota; class Minisyncoccia; order Phycocordibacterales; family UBA918; genus OLB19. The sequence goes on from CAJXAG010000019.1 coordinate 7,890, forward strand.
ATATTCTTACGATAATCAGTCTTCTGTTGGGACAGACTCTTTTTCCGAAAGTGGTCTTGGAAAGAAGGTAGATTTAATTGTGCCTGGGATGGAAGAATATTCACGCAACCGATCGAAATCTGCAGTGGTTACAGTTAAAACAACCTTAAGAGAAAGGTGGCAAGAGGTAGCAGAGGAGTTGCAACGTACAAACGTTCCGCATATCTATCTACTAACGGCAGATACAGGTGTTAGTGTGCCAACAATCGATACTATGAGTCGGTACAACATTACTCTTGTTGTATATTCAACAGAAAAGGAAGGCAAATTTGCAAATAAAGAAAATGTGATGGACTTTCAAACCTTCTACAATCAGGAGATGCCGCATATTATTAGCTATTGGAATAGTCGAAGATGAAAAAGAAAAAATTTAAGTTCATAGATCTGTATGCTGGAACAGGTGGAATCAGAATCCCTTTTGATCAAATAGGAGGTGAGGGTGTATTTGCTTCTGAATGGGACAAGTTTGCTCAGATAACTTATGCTGAAAACTTTGGTCATACACCTGAAGGAGACATTGGTGAAATTGCACCGGAAGATATTCCTGAACATGACTTGTTGTTGGCAGGCTTTCCATGCCAACCATTTTCCAACGCAGGACTGAAAAAAGGGTTTTCAGATACAAGGGGAACCCAATTTTTCTTAATTGCAAAGATTATTGAAAAACATCGACCGAAAGTACTGTTCTTAGAAAACGTGAAAGCTTTCAAGAGTCATAATAAAGGAAATACTTTTGAAGTTGTTAAGAAAACTATTGAAGAAGATTTAAACTACACTTTGTTTGCACAGGTTTTGAATGCAAAAGATTTTGGTGTTCCTCAAAACAGAGAACGTTTCTATATGATTGCTTTTGATAATGAGCAATTCCCAAATGGTGTAGATTTTAAGTTTCCAAAACCGATAGGCGTTGAAACCAAAGTGGGAGATATCCTTGAGAATAAGAAAGTGGACGATAAGTACACTATTTCAGATAAGCTGTGGGCTGGGCATCAGCGCCGAAAAGAGATGCATAAGAAAAAAGGGAACGGTTTTGGCTATTCGCTTTTTGATAAAAAATCTCCTTACACCAGTACTATTTCTGCACGTTATTATAAAGACGGGTCAGAAATTCTTATTGAGCAAAAGAAGAAGAACCCTAGGAAGTTAACACCACGTGAGGCAGCACGCCTGCAAGGGTATCCTGAAGATTTTAAAATTGTAGTAAGTGATGTTCAGGCTTATAAGCAGTTTGGAAATGCTGTAGCTGTACCAGTAATTCGTGCACTTGCACAAAACATAAAGCCGTATCTATAAAGTTCATGAAAATTGAAAGTAAAAAACTTTATCTAGATGAAGAATATAGTGAAAGCGAAGATAATATTTATGACCAATATCATGAATATAGTTATAGGATAGGAAGTTTTTTGATGGACTTTTCTTCTCTAGAAGACACTATAGATTCACTGCTTATTGAAAGGATTAATGACCGGTCACATGAATTCGGTTTTCAAACAATAAAGCTGTTTAAGTTTAAACAAAAAATTATCTTACTAAGAGACAACTACAAATCTTTGATCAGATATCTTTCTTCCGATAGTAAGAAGCTGAGATTGCTTTCAATCGTTGATAGTAGCTACGCAGATTTGGTTAAGCTTAGTGAATTCAGAAATAAAGTGGCACATGCAAATTGGGAAACATTGGATAAAAATTTTTTTGTAACAACAGACGTGAAAGAGGATACCCAAGGAGTGTATTTTGTAAGGACAAAAATAAGTTGCAGGTTACTATATAATGCATCGCGTAAATGTGGTTCTCTTTCTAAAAGGATATTCAACGACCATGAGAAGATTTTAGATAACACACTACGAAGAAGAATGTAGAACAGTTCTAACATCGTCCCATGCTGCCCGCAAATATAATGTATTGACAGTGTCATTACAACTATATAGAATGTGTGTATGAGTTCACAAGATACTATACAAATTAGAATTGATTCTAAAACAAAGAAAGCAGCTAGAAAAACACTTGAAGGTGTTGGTATTGATATGTCCAGTGCAGTGAAGCTGTTCCTTACAAATGTAATCAATCAAAAAGGGATCCCTCTGGATCTTAAGACTGAAAACGGATTTACACTAGCTCAAGAACAGGCACTTATTGCGGAGACAGAAGAAGCAAAAAAGAACTCAAAGCGTTTTGTTACGGTAGACGCTCTCATGGAAGATTTGGTGCGCTAGTGTATGAAATACGAGATTGTAAAAACTCGTCGCTTCAAAACTGCATTTAAGAGAGTTAGACAGTTACAAGGTTTTAAGCAGGATGTCTTTGAAGAAGTGGTGCGGTCACTTGCAGAAGGCCAGAGACTGAAGAAAGAAAGAAAAGATCATCAACTAACCGGAAACCTGAAAGCATTTAGGGAATGTCACCTGGCTCCAGACATACTCCTGGTGTATCAAATAGATGACGGGATTCTTGTTTTGACGTTAGTGAGCGTTGGCAATCACGCACAGCTATTTAAATAAAAAGTTCTAACATCGTCTTACACTGCTCGCTGTTTAAAGCTGGCACGAGGCACTATCGTTTGAGCCTATAAAAACGGACACGTATGCGTGTCCGTCTTTATCATTTTACGAAGTGGTTAACGTCTGGTTGCTGAGATGAGTGTTTCAAGCGCTGAGGAAATATACTCCTTTGTGGTGTCGTCTGTCAGTTCGCCATCTTCGGTAAACTTATCTCCAGTTCCGCCAACAAAGAATTCAGGTTGCCCGAGCACGTTTGCATTGAGGTGCAGTAGTGACTGCTTGAGTTGGTACTGCGCTAGTGAAGCGCCTGTGCCTCCCGGGGAAGCACCAACAACCAGTACTGGTTTGCCGGTAAATGAATTTTTGCCGTACGGTCGAGACAACCAGTCAACAGCATTTTTTAATACACCAGGGACTGCACGATTGTACTCTGGTGTGGCGATGATAAGCGCATCAGCACCTTCAACCGCATCTTTCAATGATTGTGCAGTTGCAGGAAAATCAGACTCTAGATCTTGGTTAAAGTGGGGTAGCGTGTCTATTTTCATAATTTCTAATTCTGCATTTTCAGGTAAGGCACTCTTAAATGCCTCCATAAGTCCGAGGTTGTATGATTTAGCTCGGAGACTTCCGACGATACCGACAATTTTTGTACTCATAGTATTTTGTTATGTGTTCAACTTTAAATAATAAAGTAATAAGAGTGTAGCAGATAGCTTTAAATTGTAAAGTTAGTTATGCAGTGGTACTATACGTGTATGACAAACAAAGGAGATCATGGAGCCTGTCCCGCAGCACATATGCTGACGTTTTTGGGGAAGCGCCATATGTTGTTTATTATTTTCAATATGACCTCTGGGCCAGTAGGTTTTAATGAACTCCAGGACATACTTGATATTAATACCGCCACACTCTCAAATAGGCTGAACGAACTTGTAGCAGAAAACATGATTGAGAAAAGAACATGTGAGTCAGACACGCGACGACACTACTATTCACTCACTAACAGAGGTGAGAAAGTGAGCAAGTTAATTGCGTCGTTTTCAAAAATTTAATAAAACGTATCTGAGATAGTCCGCAGAAACTGATTTCTTGTTTTGAAAGATGGAAAGACTGCCGCGCTATAGGTACAGGAAAAGGGAAGTCACGACGTTGTTTTGTAATAAACGTCATGGGACGGGCGTACCAGAGCATACGAGTCAAACTTTTGTTGCAGTACTTAAAATATGCTGAATGCTTCCGTGTTTCTTAAAACGAAACACATTTGGTATGATTGATAATATTATATTACAGGCTGGTGCAACAGAAGTATTTCAAATAACTAAAGAAGGCTATGGAAGAAGCAAAACAACAAAGTAACCAATATCTTGTACCGGCCGCTATACTCGTTGCTGGGGGACTTGTCGCCGTAGCGGTATTCATGAGTGGAAGTAGTGGTAGTACTGCTCAGGTGGCTAACACGGGAACAGATCAACCAGCCGCAGCTGCGCCACAAGTAATCGGTTCGACTGATGATGTGCTACCCGTTACTGCGGAAGATCATATTAAGGGCAATCCCAATGCGGAGGTTCTGATTGTGGAGTATTCAGATTTTGAATGTCCATTCTGTAAGCGGTTTCATGGGACTATGAATAAGATTATGGATATGTACGGCGAGAGTGGTGAAGTGGCGTGGGTGTACCGACAGTATCCGATTGAGCAGATTCATCCGGTGAAAGCAATGGCTGAGGCTGTAGCATCAGAGTGCGCGGCGGAGCTTGGTGGCAATGAGGCCTTCTGGCAATTTGCCGATCGGTTTATGGAGCTCACTCCGTCAAACAATCAGACAAAAATCGAAACTGTTATTCCACAAATTGTACGTGAAATTGGACTTGACGCGCAAGCGTTTGGTGCGTGTTTGGAGAGTGGAAGGTATGACGAGCACATACAGTCAGAAATCGCCAATGCGATAGAAACTGGTGCCCGCGGTACACCTTGGAGCATTGTTATAGCACCAAACGGTAAAACGTTTCCTCTCAGTGGAGCTCAACCGCTTTCGGCAGTTGAGCAACTCATCGAGATTGCTCGAAATGAAAAATAAGCATTATGCATGTATCGGTACTAAGTAGCGTATTTGGCAAGCTTACATACCTGCTGATTGCTGCGCTGGTGTCTGTATCGGTTTTCAGTTTTGCTGTCTGGTTACCGAATTTTGCATTGTTGCGAAAAGTCTTGCATCCTGACGCAGCTGGATCAGTTGTTGAGAAAGCCAGCTTTCTCTTTAGTTTATATGGCTCGATCGGTACTAACTTTACACTGGTATCAGCAAGCTACACGATTATTATTGCCATTCTCTTTGGGATGAACGTTGCACTACTAACGTACTACATTAAGCGTGCACAAAGAGGAGCGCGGGGCCTTGGAAGTTCTGGTGCAGCTGGAATTGGCGGTCTTGTCAGTGGCATCTTCGGTATCGGTTGTGCTGCTTGTGGCACATTCATTCTCACATCCGTTTTAACCCTGTTTGGGGCAACTGGCCTTTTAGCCATGCTACCTTTCGGTGGAGAGGAATTTGGCTTTATTGGTATCGGCTTACTGGTCTATGCAATCTACATACTCATGAAGAAGATTGACGATCCTCTGGTATGTGAAATAAAATCTGCGTAGAAGTGTAATAAGGAATTAAGAGTAACAATTATAGAAACATAAGATATGAAATGGACAGTAATACTCAGTGGTTTGTTGTTGGTGGGAATATTGGGGTTTTGGCTTTTAGGAACGCCGACCAGTCAGGTACGTGATATAGACAGTGCCACAGCGGTGTTGGAATCAGTCGATGCTCAAGCACAACTCACTGTTCCAGCCCAGACTGACACCGAAACGGTCACTATAACAGAGGCAACACTCACAAAACCCGGATTTATAGTTGTACGAGAAATTATTGCAGGCACTGCCGGGCAAATTGTAGAAATAAGTCCATATTTTGATGCTGGCACGTATGCGGATATCAAAATACCGATAGGGCCATTCTATACCGGAGAAAATGAGTTGATAGTATTGATATACACAGATGCGCAAAACGACCAGGTGCTTAATGATTTAGACCAGCCGTTTGTTGATGAGAATGATGATTTCGTCGCGCGGTTTGTAGCTACGGGTAACGTGGTGGCAAACACAGTTATTGAAGCTGATATGTCTACAGTGACAACTGATGTAGACGTGCAGACCGTCACGTACACGGGCGACGGTTTTACACCAGCTACCTTAGAGGTCGCAGCAGGGACCGCGGTGCGTTTCGTCAATGAAAGTGGAATGCCAATGTGGGTAGCATCTGATGTACATCCAGCTCATACAGATCTGCCAACGTTTGATCAGTTTAAGCCGGGTGATGTGTTCGTGTACACCTTTGAAGAGGCGGGTGTCTGGAATTATCATGACCATATTAATCCTACTGCCGTTGGTGCAGTTACGGTCACTGAGCGCGCGAATGAGGTGAGTACAGAAATCCAGCTTCCAAAAAACGAACAGGGTTATATTGAAACGCCAAGCGATGTTTTTAGTACTCTTGTGGACGATCCCGACACCACAGTAGTGAACGTGCACATACCGTATGGTGGTGAGATAGCTGGTACTGATGCTTTTGTGCCATATAATGACACAGAAGCGCTTTTGGCGGCATTACCAGAAGACAAATCTGCACCCGTTGCCCTGTATTGCCGCAGTGGTGGAATGAGTGCGGTAGCAGCGCAAGCCGTAGTGTCAGCTGGATATGAAAATGTCTATGATCTATCAGGCGGTATGAATGCATACCGTGATAGTGGACGTGAAGTAATTGTTAAAAATTAGTAATGTTTGAAAGATACGATGTATGTTGTTAGGAATTAAAAGTACAAAGCAGGCTATTATTCGCCATTTAGTCATGGCATTTATTGGAGGATCACTCGTGTATCTCGTATGGTCGCTTAATAGCACGTGGAGTCCTGATATGCGGCTCTGGAAATCATTTGGTGGGGCTTCTTTCTTTCTGCTGTGGTTTGCAGTTTTTATCGGCCCGGCGGCAAAGCTCTTACCTGCGCTGAATGTGGTACTCACGTACCGACGGGAGGCGGGAGTATGGTTTTTCCTTATTGCACTCGTTCATGGGTATCTCATTCTTGATGGATGGGCACGGTGGAGTGTATGGGGATTCTTAGGGTATCAGTACTTTGCTGAAGTCGATTCTTATCTGAGGGTTGAGTCGGGCTTTGGTCTGGCTAACTTGATTGGTTTGGTGGCACTTACTTTTTCATTGACGTTGGCGGCTACGTCTTTTGACAAGGCAGTGAACTGGCTTGGTATCCAGTCATGGAAATGGCTACATATGTTTGCCTACGTAGTGTTTTACCTTGGTGCAATGCATGTGGTATATTTTGCCTTTATCCACTACACACCTTCGCTGACTAGAGCTATGCAAGGCCTACCGAGCAATTACCCAGATAATCCACTGAAGTACTACTACTTGTTTATGCTCCTAAGTGTCCTTCTCGTACAAATTCTCGCCTTTATACAAACGGTGCATAAGCAGAAGAAGACGGAATGGTAAAGCATATGGTATTTGAAACGCAAATCATTGCGCATAACGAGATCGCAAAAGGTACGCATGAGCTCACACTGAAGCGACCGTCTGACTTCGTATTTCAGGCGGGGCAGTATCTGCAAATAGCGTTAGCGGAACTTACCGTAGCTGATCCTAAAGGTGCGTCACGATTGTTTTCAGTTGCATCATCGCCATATGACCTGCATAAGATCAAGGTTGTTTTTAGGTCTTCTGGCAGTGGCTTTAAGGATACCCTCATACATATGCCGGTTGGTTCTTCAGTGCAGATTGAACAAGCTGCAGGACGTTTTCTGTTGCCGCAAACGCTCACCCGACCGCACGTATTTGTAGCCGGGGGAGTTGGCATTGCGCCATTCATGAGTTACTTATATCAAAAGATAGAAGATGAATGGGATTACCCCATTGCGTTACTCTATGGCAATCAAAACCCTGAGAGTGCGGCATACCTGAAAGAATTAAAATTAATGAGCAGTCAACATCGGCAGTTTGCGCTTAACGAAATCTACGAACGTCCGACCCCTGAGCTGTTTGTAACGTTAGCAAGTACGTACCAAGACGCAGTATGGTGGGTGGTCGGTCCACCAGGGATGGTGGCAACGACGGTTAACGGCCTCCACCTAGGTGGCATCGAAGCAGACAGAATCTTAACCGAGTCGTTTGACGGATATTAGCAGAATACAGTAATACTTTTTGGATCAAATGATCACGCATTCAAACGTCTGGATGCTGACACGCATCGTGGTGGTGTTTGCTCCGTGGATTTCCTATCGTTATTTCTTTCCGGAATATATACTATTAGAAAGGTAGCACTTTGTTGCAACACAAAATAAGTCTTACAGGTAAATATAAATTAAAAAATAAGTATGGAAAACGAAAACATTGACCAGGTATCAAAAAAAGAACGCAATGAACTGAAGCGTGCAGAGAAACAGCAGAAGCGAGAACAGGAGATTAGAATAAAAAAAATAAAGAGTTGGCTGCCTTGGATTGCTTTTGCTGGAATTATTGTAGGTTTGATGTATTGGGCTGTCACTGTCGCCCAGAAAGCTGAAGAGTCCCGACCAGGGGAAGCTGTGTCTATTATGGGTGCGCAACACATTGCCCCTGAGCAAGAACATGAACCATATAACTCAAATCCACCAACCTCTGGCCCACACGCTGGTTCTATCCCGTGGGGCTTTAATTCTGAGGAGATTCTTGATGAAAACGTCATTCACAACCTCGAACATGGCGGAGTTTGGATCACCTATAAGAACCTTGATGATGAATCAGTTGCGATACTCGAAAACATTGCACGACGTAACAGCTTTAGCGTTGTTGTGAGCCCACGTGAAGCAAACGACGCAAACGTAGCTGTTGCCTCATGGGGTCGGCTTATGAAACTCGATTCGGTTGATGAAGAGCGCATTACTGATTTTATCCGTAGGAACAAGAATAAATCACCTGAACAGCTGGCAATCTAGTTACTGTATATGAAGTACGTAGAGTCTCTCCTTGATCGTTTTACGATGTACCAGGTTTTGACCACGGTTCTTTCCTCGTACGTTCTGGGAGCCATTGGATTGAGTATCTTTGGGGTACTGTTCTATTCCGTAGCGGCACTTATGTTGTCGCTTTTGGTAATAACCTCAGTTGTGCTGGTAACACACTACACGCTGGTGCGGATTACCAAAGCACCCGCTAATGTATGGTCCAGTATCATTACCGGCTTGATTATTTTTCTC
>CAJXAG010000020.1 GCA_913050645.1 uncultured bacterium
ATGATGTCTTCAACGGCGATACCGGTGCTTTCAATCGCGTTTACCAAGTCGTTGAGGTGCTGTTCAAAGGTGGTGACGAACAGTGAGTCAACCTCAAGCTTTGTACCGTGCATACCTTGCGGTTTTCCAAGTACGACGTCACCATCAACATGATAGGAGAGTGGAATGGCATGCAGTACTTTACGGTTTGGAATATGTTCAAGAATGCGTTCTTCACTGTCCTGCATTGCTTTCTCAATGTCGATACCAGTTATTTCTGAGTCAGCGCGAGTGGTGATTACTTCACCACGTGAGGTGATCTCATCAATACCAATTCCTCCCATAGCAACGTACGCGCGTTTTACCTCAACACCTGCCGCTTTTTCTGCCTGCGCAACGGCACTGCGCACACTGCGTACGACGTCAGTTTCGTTGATGATGTAACCGTTACGCAAGCCGCGGCTTTCAGCGTATCCAGTACCGATGATTTGCGGTAGGGCACGTTCACCTTTGTTTTTGGGTACACGAACAATCACCACCTTTACTTGGTAGGTTCCGACATCGATTCCTGTGATAATCCTATCTGACATATATTTCTACGTGTGCCACAAAAACAGCGCCTGTGCGCATCGCGTCATAGATCTAGTATATCACCCTGTGTCGGGTAATCATTGTGGATTATACCTACTTAAGGCCGTATTTCTTGCAGAACTTCTGCTCAAGCTTTTCCATGTGTTCACCGTGGTCGTAACCATGTAAGTGTAAGCAGCCGTGTATAAAAAGAAAGCCAATATAACCGTTCGGGGTCATATTGAAATCCCCCGCTTCTTTTTTGGCGATGGTAGGGGTGATAAATATTTCTCCAGCAGCTTCTTCAAGCGGGAAGGAGAGGACGTTTGGAGTGTATGTTTTGCCGCGATACACTTCATTGAGCCACTGTGCACGTGTGCCACCGACAAAAGCTAAGGAGAGGTGGTATTTTTTTCCAAGAATGTCATTTTTTATGTCTTCGTACGGGAGTTTTGGATAGCTCCGTGCGGTTGCGGTAATACAAAATGTTTCCATATCGCGAGCTATTATAGCACTCAGAACAACAAAAAACTGCCTTCTAGGCAGTTTTTGAGGATTTATTAGCGTCGGCGACCAGTTCGTTCCTGGATCTTTCCGAGCTTGAGCTGCATCTCGTAGTTAGCTTTTTTGTTGAGCTTTTTAAGACGGCCGAATTTTCGTACGTTCTCGCTCTTTGTTCGCGCAAAGTAACGGTTCTTTCGCATTCGAGGAATGATTCCTGAACCCTGAACTCGCTTTGTAAAGCGACGGATGACGTTTGCGCTACTTTCATTGTTATTCTTTTCTACTTGGACGTTTGTTGCCATATGTGCGCGCAAGAATAGCATGTTGTGGTGCACAGTGCAAGGGGGCTTTTATTGCTATTTCTGCTGTATTTTGTTTAGATAGCAATAGTTTGTTTTTCTAGAGAAAGGACGCGCCATGAAACCACATAAACGTGTCGGTACTTGTCTGCAAAACTGTGTTGCCCTTACCGAAAAGGGCTTCTTGGAAAAGGGTATTTTGATCGATCAACATTGCGGGCCTGAGAATCGTTCACTTCCTATTCGACCTGCCGTTGATCTTAGGCAGGGAGTATCTAATCTGTATAAAGGATTGACCTGTCGAGAGGTTGCTGAACAACGTGCGAGCTCTAAGGGTCGACGTGTATATAATGCATGTTTTGTAAATTTTGATGGGCAGCCTGCACTGGTGCCGCGCAATCCTGCTGATAGAGAGCAAGTGATACTGTATGTCCCATCCCTTGTGGAGCTTCCGTTTGGTGTGGGCTACCATAGCCCGCTTTTGATGACGCAAGGACCGGTGGTTTTTCATCCCCACAATCGAGTACGTGACGGCACCTTCGCGCTTGGTGAAGCCTGGGAAGACGATAAAACGACAGTTGTGGTTCTTGAGCCCGACATGAAAGTTATGGTCTCTTCGCGTAAGTGGGACGGTGATAAAGGGTACTTTGTGCATGTGGTTACTATCGCACGCAGTGAGTACTATTTGATTATGCGCTGTCCGCGACCAGCTGAAATGCGATGGTTTGACGCTACTATGCGTGAGATTCGTGCAGAAGAGCATACGTATCGTATGAACACAGATGGTGTATATCGCTCACGACACGGGGGATGAACACAAAGGCCGCGACGATAGTCGCGGCCTTTCTTGTGTCTGTGTGCTTATGCACTCGCTACTTTTGGTGATCGTCTGAGTTTTGTTAAAAGATCACTTGTGGAGATTTGTTCTTGTGTGCGTGCGTTCATGTTGCGGAGAATGACGCCGTCTTCTACAAACTCTTTTTGTCCGATAATAATGGTGTATTCCACCTCTTGTTTCTCCGCGTCGCGTAGCTGTGCTGAAAGTGAATCACTCGCGAGATTTTGATGTACGTTAATGCCTGCTTTGCGGAGTTCATCAACAAGAATGAGGCTTTTGATTTTTGGTCCAAATCCAAGCTGTACGACATACACGGTCGGTACACCAAGTTTTATCCTTGGTTGACGTGCAGGAGCTTTTTTGTTGCGCAGTACCACTACAGCACCAGCTGCGGGAATTTGTTTCTTGGTATTTCGATAGACAAACTCATTGTATCGTCCACCACGGATAAGCAGTGGTTCTTCATCAAGTCGTCCTCCATCTTCATCAAGAAGGTCAACGGAGAAGAGTGCGTCAGAGTAGCATTCGTGATGCCCGATTAGTTTTGGATCGATTTCGTACTGAGCGTCAGCCATGTCGAGGTACTCAATAATCTCTCGGAAGTGCTTTCGACTTGAGTCAGTAAGGTACTCCAGTGGATTCGGAGACTTGTATGCCAAGTCGTGCTCCTTTTCAATAAGGTGCGACAGAGCGGTCAGCGCGTGCTCTTTCATAAGTTCACGTGCTGCTTCAGGCATATCGTCAATACGCTTTTTTAAGTAGTTGGTGAGTTCACGGATGTATCGTACCGATGAATCACGATCACCTAGTGAGTTTATGCGAATCGTGTGGTTAGTGTAACCAAGGTCGTTTGCCAGCGCCGTTGAAGTTTGGATAAGGATTGCTTCAGCGATACTTTTTTCAACATTGAAAATCTGCAATGAAAGTGCAGCTTCGCCAGAGCGCGGTACTTGCTCGATGGTGTAGAACAAAAGCGGCTCGTCAATTTCGTGGAGTTTGTTCTCACACAGGGTATTCACACCATAGGTGAGCATGCCATGCAGTGCATCGTGGCGTCGTGCCTGTGCAGAAGCCGTGTGGTCAAGTTTCTTGCTACAGTCTTTGCATCCAGGGTGTTTCTGGAGTTCATCAACGCTCTTGAAGCCAAAATATTCGGCGGTGTTGATTGCTTGTTTTAAGAAGTCTGTTGCAGTGATTTCCATAGGCATTTTTTTAGTCTACTAACTACTAATGTCCGCTATTGCCGTACCGGTAAGTATGTTCTTTCCAGGCATGACTTCAATTTCGGTGAAAGGGAAGAGTCGCAAAAATGCTCTTCCGACGATGTTTTCGCGTTGGAGAATACCCCAAGCACGTGAATCTGAGCTGTAGTCACGGTTATCTCCCATGACAAAATATTCACGTTCACCAAGTTCTTCGGTAAGGAAGGTGTTTGGCGCCATCTCCTTTATGTATTGTTCATCCAGTACGTACCCATTTGGATTTTCGTCATTTGTGATAGTAACGACATTGCCGTCTATGCTGATGGTGTCGCCTGGCACACCGATGACTCGCTTAATAAAGAAGGTTGACGGGTTGCGTGGGTAGCGGAAGATGATGACGTCGCCTGCCGCAGGTTCCTCAAAGCGGTAGGATATCTGGTCGACGATGAGGTATTCACCTGACTGGAAGGTATTTTCCATAGAGGAACCAGACACAATAAACGGCTGTGCAATAAACCAACGGATGGGGATCACGATAATAAGTGCAATCAGTGCAAACTGAACGATTTCCGTCAGTGGATGAGGTTCTTTCTTTTTGGTTTGTTCAACGTGTACCTCGTCAGTGCTTATTTTATGTTCGTCATGATGCTCATTGGGTGTACTCATAGGCTTTTAGAAAAGTTGTTAATCACTATTATATGCGAAATCACGTTCAGAAACAAATAAGCGCAAAATCGTAGATTTTGCGCTTATTTGTTATACTTTTTTCAATGTTTTATATAGTGGGATTAGGAAACCCAGGGGAGCGATACAAAGACACACGACATAACGTCGGGTGGATGGTTTTGGACTACATGGTAGACACACTCGGGTTGCCAGAAGCGTATAGCTCAAGCAAGTACGCAGGACGTGTTTGCGAAGGAGCGCTTGGTGGAGAGGAGGTGACGCTCTTGTACCCAAATACTTTTATGAATAAGTCTGGTTCTGCAGTAAAGAAATTGGTATCAAAAGGTGAGGAAGAGAAACTTATTGTAGTGTATGACGACGTTGATCTACCAGTGGGAGAGATAAAAATATCCCAAGGAAAGGGAAGTGGTGGCCATAATGGTATTAGTTCTATTGTTTCAGCGCTCGGGAGTAAGAACTTTGTTCGTGTGCGGGTTGGTATTGCTGGAAAGAGCTTGTTTGGTCACACAAAACGACCAACAGGTGATCGGTTGCCAAGGCATGTACTTGGAGATTTTAAAAGAAGGGAACAAAAGGAGCTTCAGGGAGTGCTTCCGAAAGCTTCTGAAGCCATACAGGCTGTTATTTCTGATGGAGTGCAAAAAGCGATGAATGAAATGAACAAACGAACGTAGTGAGTATTGTGAATTTTGTTCCCAATTTTTCTATCCTTAAGGAAAATTTCTGGACCAGTACAATTAAACTCAACAATAGAGCTATACTCAAACCACAAACACTCTGGACTGCTTCGCGAAAGCTCGCGCGAAAGCTCGCAGTGACGGCAACTTTGTTGTCGTCTGCAGAAAAATCGAAGATTTTTCCGTCTTCGCGAGGCCACAGTCGAAGCGATCTTGAACATTAATGAGCATAGGTGTCATATAAAAGAACGGCAATCGTATGCGATTGCCGTTCTTTTATAAAGTGTGCTAACTACTTAGCTTCTGTTTCCTTGAATACAAGGGTCATTCGCTGTTCTTTTGGTTCAAACAGTGAAATCTTGAACTTCTGCACACCTCCGAGTGGGAGCTGTGTCTTCAAATCGTCCTCGTTTTCAAACTCAGAGATGTGTACCAAGCCGGCAACACCTTCTTCGATTGAAGCAAGCGCACCGTGCTTGTTGTACTTGATAACCACACCATCAACAGTGTCGTCCTTTGAGTACTTCTTTGCTGCCGCTTCCCAAGGGTTTTCACGGAGCTGTTTGATGGAAAGTGAGATCTTGTCGTCCTTCACTTCAATAACCTTCACTTGTACCTTGTCGCCAACCTTGAACATTGCGCGGGTGTCTTCTACAAGACCCCAGTCAAGCTCAGAGATATGCACAAGACCTTCAAGGCCATCTTCGATCTTCACGAAGACACCAAAGTCAACTGCGCCGGTAACCTCGCCATTAAGCACGTCACCAACTTCATACTTGTTCACTTTTTCTTCCTTCGCTTCTTTCTCTTGTGGTCCCTTTTCAGAGAAGATGAGCTTACCTTCTTTCTGGTCTGCAGTGATAATCACTACTGAAAGGTGTTTACCAATGAGTTCGTTTAGTGCTGTAAGGATCTTGTCCTTATCACCATCAGCTACCCGTGGGTAGTTTTCAGCTGAAAGCTGTGACGCAGGAAGGAATCCTTGGATGCCTTGCCAGTCGATGATAAGTCCACCCTTGTTTGCTTCCTTCACTTCCAACGAAAGAATGGCGCTGTTCTTCGCTGCTGCTTCTGCATCAGCCCAGATAAGTGCCTGTCGAGCTTCTTTAAGGGAAAGTTCGATGTATCCGTCTTCGTTACTCGCATCTACCACTTTTGCAGCGATGGTGTCACCAACTGATACTTTTCGGAGAATATCGCGAGCGTTCATGTACTCACGTCCGAAGATAAGACCTGAACCGAATGGGTGTAGGTCAATAAAGACGCGTGCGCGTCCAATAGCTGAAACAGTACCCTCAATGATCTCACCCACCTGTGGTGGAACGGGACTTTCAGCAACATAGTTTTGCATCACCGTAGATGCAACTGCTGTTTCTGACATATTTTTCTTTTTATCCGACGACACGCGTCCGTACTGCCATGTCTCATCACCCACTAATCACATAATTAAGTGAACCTGGGTGGCCCGCCTAACTTTTGACTGGCGTCAAAACTTGGGAGGGCAAGCCGTAAGCATCAGTACGGGTTTTAACGTGTGCCGCTAGAACTAATAACTCCGTTTCTACCTTCGTTCGCTCGGTTATATAAATGTAAACATTGATACAACGCTCGCTCACTTGGTAGTAAACTCCAAAAGAGTGGAGCAACTATAACAAATATAAGTAAAAAGGCAATAACTGTCGGACGGCCGTTTCGCTTTGCGAAACGGCTTGTCACACGTATAATGTGCGAACTATGGTAATTACACATCACGGCGGGCAGTGTTTTAAGGTGTCATTTGGTGATACGACACTTGCGTTTGACCCTATTTCAAAGAAATCAAAACTATCACCGGTAAAGTTTGGATCTGATGTTGCATTTATTTCAATGCATCACCCTGACTTTGATGGTGCAGAACAAGTTGCACACGGGAATAAGCAGCCATTTGTGGTCAATGGCCCAGGTGAGTATGAGATTGGGGATGTGACGGCGCGGGGGTATGGAGTGCAAACAATGTACGACAAAAAAGAACGATATAACACTATCTATCAAGTGCAGCTTGAGGGGATGAATATTGTATTCCTCGGAGCGCTGGGTGACCCAGAGATTGATCCAAAGATTCTTGGTGAGTTAGGTGACATTGATATCCTCTTTGTTCCCGTTGGGGGCGGGGATGTCCTTGAGGTACCGCAGGCTTCGAAGCTCGCAGTAAAGCTTGAGGCAAAATGTGTGATCCCAATGCATTACGATAAGAAAGCGCTTGAAGCCTTTTTGAAAGAAGAAGGTGCGACCAATGGTTCTGGAAAGCCCCAAGACAAGCTGACATTAAAGAAGAAGGATGTAGCGGAAATGGCTGGTGCGGTGGCTGTTCTGAAAGCATAAGCTAGATAGGCGGTGCAAAACCGAAGGTTTTGCGCCCATCGCGCCACATTGCCGGTAAACATATGTTACGAAAAATAGAAAAACTCAGAAAAGAGCCAAAAGAGGTTCGTAATCGATATGCATTTTGGGTTGCTCTTTTGTTTACAACTGTTGTGACCGTATTTTGGCTGACAAGCCTGCCTGCACGCATGCAGGTGTTTACCGGAGTCGCGCCACAGGAAAAAACTGCAGGTGGTTTTACGCGAATGTGGCAGAGTATGAAAGCGTCGGTTTTGGATGGTGCTCCAGAAGTAGTACCTGAGCCTGCACCAGAAGAGGTGAAACAAGTTACCATTGATGAATTTTTGGCTTCAAGTAGTCAAGCTTCAAATAATCAAAAGGAAGCTACTGCGCCAGTGGGGCGACCAATTCTAATCGCTACCTCCTCAGCGCCTGTAAATGCCTCAAGTACACGCTAATTATGCTACAATAGCCGCACATTTTGAGTTTATTCATTTAGCTGCAATAGAGATCTATGCCGAAAAAGACCATGAAGGATGAAAATCCAGCTCCAGAAAATACACGAGGTATTGTGTCACAGAGCATTACTGAAGAGATGCGTACTGCGTATCTTGACTATGCGATGTCGGTGATCACTTCACGTGCGCTTCCTGATGTGCGTGATGGCCTCAAGCCAGTGCATCGACGTATTCTCTATTCTATGCGCCTGAATGGTTTGACTGCAAGTGCAAAGTTCAAGAAGTCAGCGACGGTTGTTGGAGACGTGCTTGGTAGTTTTCACCCACATGGCGACGCGGCGGTATATGAGTCGATGGTGAAGCTTGCCCAGAATTTCTCGACACGATACCCATTGGTTATCGGACAGGGTAACTTCGGTTCGATCGACGGTGACTCGGCGGCGGCGTATCGATACACTGAAGCAAAGATGTCGAAGGTTTCTGAGGAAATGTTGCGTGATCTTGAGAAAGATACCGTGAACTGGCGGCCAAACTTTGATGGCACGAAGAAGGAACCCGAAGTACTCCCTGCAGGGATGCCAAACCTGCTTTTGATGGGTACTTTAGGTATTGCCGTAGGTATGGCGACAAACATCCCGCCACACAACCTTCGTGAAGTTGCTGATGCGATTGCACATCTTATTGATGATCCGGATGCATCAAATGATGATCTTTTGAAACATGTGAAAGGTCCCGACTTCCCGATGGGCGGTATTGCTTTTGATCAAAAAGCGATCAAGCAGGCCTATGCAAACGGTAAGGGTGGTGTAGTTGTGCGTGGGGAAACTGAGATTGTTGAAGACAAGAAAGGAAACTTCTCGATTGTGATTACCTCGATTCCGTTCCGTGTGAACAAGGCTGACATGCAAGAGAAGATTGCAAATCACGTGCGCGATAAGAAGATTGAGGGTATTAAAGAAATGCGTGATGAGTCAACAGACGATATCCGTGTGGTGATTGACCTCAAGTCAGGTGCCAATCCACAGACTGTTTTAAATAAACTCTATAAGCTGACGCAGCTTGAGGACACGTTCCACTTCAACATGGTGGCGTTGGTTGACGGCGTGCCACAAACACTCTCACTGAAGGTGATACTTGAGGAATACATTAAGCATCGCGCTGAGGTCATCAAGCGTCGTACACAGTATGATCTGAACAAGGCACAGGATCGCGAGCATATCCTCCTTGGTCTAAAGAAGGCACTTGATCATATTGATAAGATCATCAAGCTTATTCGTGCAGCAAAAGATGTTCCCACTGCACATGCACAGTTAATGAAAACGTTTAAGTTTTCTCAAGTGCAAGCACAGGCGATTCTTGATATGCGCCTACAGAAACTTGCTGGACTTGAACGTAAGAAGATTGAAGATGAACTCAAAGAGGTGCAGGCATTGATCAAAGAGCTTGAAGCAATTCTCAAGAGCAAGAAGAAAATGATGGGGATTGTTAAAAAAGAACTCGCAGAAGCTGCGGAAAAGTTTGGTGACGATCGTCGTACGAAGATTGTAAAGGGTGGAGTGAAGAACCTGTCTGCTGAAGACTTGGTTGCTGAGGAAGAGTCGGTGTTGGTACTCACTAAAGGCGGCTACGTGAAGCGAACGAACCCATCCGAGTACAAAACACAGAAGCGTGGTGGCGTTGGTGTGGTTGATCTCAACACAAAGGAGGAGGATGTGGTCACTACCATGCTTACCACCTCAACACACAGCGACCTCTTATTCTTCACTGATGCTGGAAAGGTCTACCAGTGCAAGATGTTTGAGATTCCTGAAGGACGTCGTGCAACTAAAGGTAAGTCCATCATGAACTTCCTCTCTATGAGTAGTGATGAACGAGTAACGTCAGTCCTTCCAGTACGTAAAGGTGCATGGGACGAAGGTGATTGGAGCCTTATGATGATTACCCGTAATGGTGTTATCAAGAAATCAGATGCATCTGCATTTAAAGATGTGCGCCGCAGCGGACTTATTGCAATTAACCTGAAAGCTGAAGATAAGCTCAAAGGGGCTCTGTTTGTAGCTGCGGGTGACGAGGTGTCACTGGTTACACACAATGGACAAGCGATCCGCTTTAAAGAAGCAGATGTGCGTCAGATGGGACGTACTGCAGCAGGTGTTGGCGCTATGAAGCTTAAGGGAGATGACTACATCGTTGCTGCAGATGTGCTAAAGAAAGGGGAGGGAGACAGAGAGATTCTAGTAGTGATGGAAAACGGATTTGGAAAGACTACTTCAGCAAAGGAATATAAAGTACAGAACCGTGGAGGAAGCGGTATCAAAACCGCAAAGGTGACTGCAAAGACCGGTAAGGTGGTTGGTGCAGCAGCACTTACTCCAGAAGACCGGGCTGAGGGTGAGCTTGTGGTAATGAGCAAGAAGGGGCAGGTAATTAAGCTTGCGCTGAAGGATGTTCCAACACTCGGACGCGATACTCAGGGAGTGAAGGTGATGAAGATGAAGGCGGGCGACTCTATCGCCACAATAGTCTATTTCTAACGAAATCTAGCAATTACTTTGTTGCACTACAAGAAAAAGCGCTCGCCGTACGTTACGTACGTTTCGCGCTTTTTCTTTTGTGCGCCGCGTACTTGCAGAGATTTCGTTAGAAATAGAGAGTGAATGACATTCGTTAGCATCCCAACTTTGAGTACAAGTAGATGCGCAGGTGGAGATGGAAGCTTGTCATTGCGAGTCAGAGCGAAGCAATCCAGAAGAAACATTCCGAAACCCGCCATTTCAGCCTAAAATGGCCGGTTTGTTTGTGCTAAACCCGCCAAATCAACCTGATTTGGCGGGTTTAGGGGTTTTACTGACTGTGCAGATCTTTCCTCAGTGGAAAAGCCAAATGATTTTTGAATGCGCTATACTAATGAACATATGGAAGAAACTACACAAGAGGTAGGAGGAGTGCAGCTGCAGGGGCGGTTTGTGGTGCCAGGGGTGGTGGTGACGCATTTTCACATACGCGAGGGTGACACCGTTGCGGACTTTGGTGCAGGAAGTGGGTACTTCCTTGAAACACTGGCGTGTCTGGTGGGGCAAGAGGGAGTGGTGTACGCCTGCGAGATACAGAAGGATCTGGTTGAGAAGATGGGCAACATTGCGCGTAGCAAGGGCCTGGCACAGGTAAACCCACTGTGGGGTGACCTTGAAGAGTTGGGAGGTACCAAGGTACCAGAAGGAGTGCTTGATGTAGCGATGCTCGTGAACACTTTTTTTCAGATTGAAGATAAACAAACAGCGCTGCAAGAGGTTCTGCGTACGACGCGCCCTGGTGGAAAGTTTTTCTTAGTTGATTGGTCAGAGTCGTTTGCAGGTTTAGGGCCGCACGCGGATGCGGTGGTAACAGAACAGATGGCGAAGGATTATTGTGAACAGGAAGGCTTTGTATTTGAACGATCGTTTGATGCGGGGGATCATCATTATGGTCTTGCGTTTCGGAAGGTATAGCTTTTCTTGGGGGGGGATTATGCTGGATTGCTTCGTCGCAGGCTCCTGGCAATGCCGTACGTTGTTCATTTGAAGGTGACGGTAGTGAGACTTTCGTCATTGCCAGTGCATACGAAGCAATCCAGCATTGTGGCATACGACTTGTCCCGTTCTGTGTAGTGAACCTCCATAAATAGTTGGTATACTTTATATAACTATGATGAACCTGCGACCATTCCAGATCGTTCTTTTGGGCACTTTTACCTTTTTGGCGTTTTTGTCACTGATTGTGCTTTCAAATACGAAAGGTACTACAAACACAGAAGAACTTGCGTACGGTGAACGTGTGGTTATCTGGGGATCTCTTGATGATGACATGTTCGACATCGTATTTCGGAATATTACACAAGAGGATAAGGCTTTTGGGGTAGTGGAGTACTATCAGATTGACGAACGAAACTTTGACGATGAGTTTATAAACGCTATTGCGGAAGGCCGTTCGCCCGATATGATCGTGTTGCCAGCAGAAAGTTTGGTAAAACACCGAGCAAAACTACTGGCCATTCCTGACGACTCATACCCATACACATCGTACCGAAACAATTTTGTTGATGGCTCTGAGATCTATGTTTTGCGTGACGGTATCTATGCGCTCCCATTTGCTGTAGACCCCATTTTACTTTTTTGGAATCGTGACATCTTTGCATCCAATGGTCTTGCACAAGCACCACGTACTTGGGAAGAGATTGTGGCAAACGTGGTGCCACGGATTACCCAGCGCGACAATAGTCGTAACATCTTGCGGAGTAGTATCGCCTTTGGTGAATACCGTAACGTCTTGCAGGCAAAAGAAGTCCTCATGATGCTTGCGCTGCAGTCAGGGAGCGATATGGTCACCGATGGTGAGCGGGGGTATTTTTTAGGAATCAATCAGTCCTCTGCAGGAGGTCGCGCACCGCTTGAGGCATCACTGCAGTTTTATACTGATTTTAGCAATGCAAATAGCCCAACATACTCATGGAACCGTGCAATGCCGACAGACAAAAACGCTTTTGTTTCAGGTGACCTTGCTTTGTACTTTGGCTACGGGTCTGAAGCAGAAAATATCAATAACAAGAACCCAAACTTGAACTTTGACGTTGCGCAGGTGCCACAAGGAGGTACGGCAACAGCACTACGTACGTATGGCACTTTCTATGGCTTTGCAATCCCACGAGCGTCGGGGAATATAAATGGAGCGTTTAACGTTGCCCAGAAGCTTACCAGTGCACAGGTTAACGATGAGCTCACACGAGCTCTCAATATGGCTTCGCCGCGACGTGACGTGGTTGCAGTGGGGGATAGTAGTCCGTACCGCAATAACATGCTGCAAAGTGCCTTGATTGCACGCACCTGGCTCGACCCTGACCCAGAGGCTTCTTCAGATATATTTCTGCGTATGGTTGAGGATGTGGTTTCAAACCGCTCTCGAGCAGGTGGAGCAGTGGGTGACGCAATTAATCGTTTATTGTTAGAGTATTAGTATGAAAGTATCTACAATCATCCTCTTTGTTATGTTTTTGCTCATAGCAAATACAGGTTTTGTTTTTGCTGGTTTTGATGATCCAGGGTCTGGTGCTAGTGTAACTGAAGACCCAGGCTCTGGGCCGAGTCAAGGGTACGATGGACAACCTTTTGCAAACGAAGTGGTGCTACTGAATCCACTGAAGGGAGAGATCAATAGCATCCCGGCGTTTTTTAGAGCGATTATCCAGATCCTCTTGGTGTTTGCAATACCGTTTGTGGTGTTCTTCATCATTTGGGCAGGTTTCTTATATGTCACAGCGCGCGGCAACCCAGAGAAGATTTCACAAGCCCATAAAGCGTTATTGTACGCTATTATAGGAGGTCTCTTGATACTCGGCGCTGAGTTGTTGTTAACGGTTATTACCAACACGATAGCCGACATAAGAAATTAGTATGACTGGTCCATCAAATTTTGCAGAACTCGTCGGTGTAGTTACGAATTATATCTCGTTGTTGGTTCCGATTGTGTTTGCGTTGACGTTTTTGTATATTGCGTGGGGTATTATCAACGCATGGATAATAAACGGAGGGGATGAACAGGCGGTTGAAGAGGGGAAGAAGATTGCTTTGATTGGTGTTGTGGCGTTGACGTTTATGTTTGGCATCTGGGGTGTGTTGCGGATTCTTCAGGGAGCATTTGGCTGGGGGTAGTACGGGAAGATATACACAGAAACCAATATTCCTCACCGTTTTCTGGTATTTTTGGGTATAATAAGGTTATATAACGTTATATTAAATATTTATATAGTATGAAAAAATTCGGTATCTACGCACTTGCGTTTGCGGTGGTCCTCACACCAGCGCTTGCATTCGCCCAGTTCGGTGAGGTAAACGACTTCCTTGATGATGTTTCTGCATTTATCAACGGAACACTCATCCCGCTCGTGTTTGCGATTGCACTGCTTGTGTTCATCTACGGAATGTTTCAGTATTTCATCCTGGGAGGTTCTGATGAAGATAATCGAGAGACAGGACGTCGCTTGATGCTTTGGGCGATTGTTGGGTTTGTAGCGATGGTTTCAATCTTCGGAATTGTGAATCTTGTTGCAGGCGGTCTTGGATTCTCAGATGATGAAAACATTCAAAACATTCCAAACGTACCAACAAACAACCGGTAGTGTACGTACAAAAGAAGAAACCCCGCCCGTATCCCGGGCGGGGGTTTTTTTAGCAGGTATATTCACGAATTGTGCCGTCTCCTTGCGGCACGCTCCAGGTTTCACCTGGGGCGAGTATTTTTGCTTTGATGGTGTCGGTGCCACCACGTGACAGGATTGACCATTGGTCGTCGTTATCACGACTGCGAATGATGTACCCCACATCGACACCACTGGTCTGGACGCAGTATCTGCTATCCGGCCAGTGAAATGTCAGCCAGGAATCATCCCGAAGTTCATATTCACCACCGTTGGCATTTTGAATGAAGCGAGACGCTGTTACTTCCTGGGTGCCCGGTATGGGCGGTTCACCACCACAGTCGGTGTAGTCACCGGTGGTGAATGAAGTAAAGCAGTCGTCCGTTTCGTTCAGAATCCAACCTGTCCACTGTCCAACCCCTGAAAGGAGGACAGCGAAGAAGACCAGAGCAACTGATGCCGACTTGAAGGTTTGTGGAACGTTGTTCCAGCCCCCGATGGATTCGACTTTGAATTTTGCCAGTTGCCCAGCAGCAATCCAGAGCCCGCCTGCCCAGGCAAGCCTCAGTGCAAACGTCCAGGTAAAGTAACCTGAAATTGCTATTGCACTCAAGACTAGCACCACAATCATCACACCGGTAAACCATTGTGACTTTGTAAGACCAGCGACTTTTACAGAAGACCGCGAGGCTGTTGCTGCAGCTTGGGCGTTAGCCGTTTCGTTGACAATAGTAGATTCAGCCATTTATTTCTTCCCTCCTTTTTTGCCACCTGTGCCTGCAAACAGGCGAGCCAGCATAGGTCCTGCTGAGATGACTGCTTGTGCAGTATCTGGATCAAGTTCACCAAGTCCCATGAGTTTGAACTCTGTGCGACTGATGTCCATGTTTTCGAGATTGCCCGAGACTGACAAGAGGCGATCACGCGCGTCATTGTAGGTGTCGTACGTCATGGTACCAGCTTTCAGACGTGTCTGAACTTCCTTCATCGAAAGGCCGAGCATTGCTGCAACACCTTTCTTGATGAGTCCAGCTTCAGCAACAGCACTGAACGTGCGTTGGAGTTCGTCCGATGGAAGCAGTTTGCTGGTGGTGACGTCTGCGATGTGAACACCGAACCGCTTTTCGAAGTTGCTGAGATTATTTGGATCCGCCAACCCTTGCTTTTTGTTGGGGTCATCGGTACCAAACATTTGCTCAAGTTTTTCATTGAGTTCGTTCAGCTTCTTCAGTGCTGCGGAGACGGTTTTGCCTGCAAACAGTTCAACCGCCTTCGCTTCGATTAGCTCGCTGATGTCGTCTGCAATGGCGCGATAGCCACCGAGGTATATAATCGCTTTGCCGATATTGGCACGCAAGCGCAGTGAGCCAGTGCCGGTCAGAAGACCATCGGTACACATCACCTGGAAGGTGAAGCTTACCGTGTTCTCTGCCAGACTGATCGTGTTCTGCGCACTCCGTTGCTCCCAAGGGAAGCAAACGTGCGACCCGGGACCATATGTAACATATGGGTCGCCGAGTCCAAACAACGTGTTCCAGGAGTTATAGGTCGTAAACGAGGTATTAATTTCGTTGTTGATCATAGACCGCTTTACCAGGAAGTAGGTACCAAGGGCACCAAGTCCACCGCCGACAATGCGACCAAGTGACAGCACCAGCTCGTTCTCGTAGATGCCGTTTGCGACACCTCCAAACAGAAGAGCAGACACGCCCACTGTGGTTACTGAAAGCAGTGGAAGTGTCGCGTTGCGCGTCCACCGCGATCTTGCAGCATCAGTACCATTCAGATCCTGATCAGTTTGTTCATAAATGGTCTGAGCCATGTTATGCTCCTTTCAAAGTTCAATGACGGCACAGCGTTAGCGAGCCGTCGGTTCATGTGTTTGCAGCATTGCTGCGACGTAACTTTCGAAGTAGGGAAAGCGGAGACGCAGAATGCAGCTCTGCGCAGGATAATAGCACAAAAATAGGTAAAAGTCAATGTATTTTGATTAGAAATGTACTAGATCTAGCCGTATTTTAAGCCATTTAGCATATTTTATGGGAATTATTGTCTTATTCTGTCATTTGATGTGCGATAATGCTTGGAATGATACGTATTGCACAAGCAGCAACGGCAACGGAAGCTGCGCAGGGTTTTGTCGACGCATTTAATAATGCAGTACTCTTTCCGTTGATAACGCTTTTGATGGCAATGGCCTTTTTAGTGTTTTTGTATGGTTGTTTTGAGTATGTACGCAATGCAGCTAGTGACCAGGGACGGGAGCAAGGCAGAAGACATATTCTCTATGGTGTTATTGGGATGCTTGTGATGCTTTCAGCGTATTCGATTCTGCAACTGGCTGCAAGCACATTTAGCTTGCCGGTGTAGTGTGTACTAGCGTGTTTTTTATAGTGCACCGGTATGGAATAATGTATATATGATTCGTATCGCTCACGCAGCAGCAACCGAAGGAGAGTTCGCTGCACAATGTTTAGTAAACAAGATAAACCAAGTGATCTTGTTTCCTTTAATTACACTTTTGATGGCACTTGCATTTCTTGTTTTTCTCTATGGATGTTTTGAGTACGTACGGAAATCTTCGAGCGACCAGGGACGGGAGCAGGGTAAACAGCATATTCTGTGGGGTGTGATTGGCATGTTTATTA
>CAJXAG010000021.1 GCA_913050645.1 uncultured bacterium
ATACACCCTAGTCTCTCCTGCGACCACTGCGCGTCTCTGCTTCTTTGGCTTGGACCTTCAAATAATTTTGAAAATGGGCCTCGTCAATTTCCCCGGCTGTAATTGCTGTCTGCACAGCGCACCCATCACTTTTCACATGATCACAATTAGAAAACTTGCAGTCGTACGTCAAGAGCTCAATGTCGCGAAACGTCCCTTGTGCAATATCTTCTTCTGACACAAAGCCGAGCTCGCGCATACCTGGAGTGTCAATTAGGTACCCTCCCGCATCCACCTGGAATAACTCTCGTGTTGTGGTTGTATGTCGCCCACGACCATCTCCTTGGCGCACCCCTTGCGTCTCTTGTACCCGTTCTTGAAGTAAGTAGTTGGTAATAGTTGATTTTCCCGCTCCAGAGGAGCCAAGCAGTACTCCTGTTACCTCGTTTGTGAGATACTTTGCAAACACACCCATACCTGCACCTGTTTTTGCACTCACCACGCAGACCGCTGCGTCCCGCGCCACTTCCTGCACCGCTTCCTGCTTTTGTGTCACATTTTCGGCAACATCAGCCTTGTTGAGAATAATCACCGGTGTAATGTGCGCCTGTTCGGAAAGTACCAAATAACGCTCAAGTCTCCGTACATTAAAATCATCATCAAGCCCCATCACAATAAACACATAGTCGACGTTTGCTACCATCACCTGTACCGTCTCATCGTGTGCCGACTTACGCACCACGACACTCTTCCGTTCTTCTACCGACTCAATAACCGCTTTACCATCTTCCAACAGCGTACACAGTACATAATCACCCACCTTTGGAAAGGTTGTATCTTCGTCATCATGAAAACTACCTCGTAACGTTGCATCAAGAACATTCCCCTCATGCGAGAGGATATAACTCGCTTTATGCTCTGTAATAACACGTGCGCGAATCAATTCCATATACGTACTGTATCAAACATTAGATATTTTGCTCCTCAAGATACGCAGCAAATGCACGGACTGCCTTTGCGCGATGTGACATGCTATCTTTCACACTACTGTCCATCTCAGACCACGTTTGTCCATGACCTTCAGGTATAAAGATACAATCAAACCCAAACCCTTCGCCCTTGTGTGGCGTGTATGCAATAGTACCGTTGCACTCCCCCAGAAATGTCTGCACTCCTGTTTGATCAGCCAATGCGATACATGCACGAACAGTTGCAGAACGATCTTCTTTGTTATGCAACAGATCACACAGTCCATCGTAGTTAAGCTCCTCTGCAAAAAACTTTATAAACGTCCCCGGCAACTTTCCGAGTGCATGAAACGTCAGCGATGTATCTTCTACAATCACCGGCTTCCCAAGCTCAGCATATGCAGCCTGAGCTTTTGCTGTTACCACCTCCTGCAGGTCAAGTGATTGCAGCTCAGGAAGGTCTAATTTCACATGATTAAAATCCGTACCAAGAATACGATTGAGTTCGCTTACCTTCTTTTCATTACCTGTTACAAACGTTATTTCCATAGAAGTCTATTGTAACGCATCCGGGTGTTGTGCACTCCACTGATAGAAGACGGTGGCAGCAGACGCAGATGCATTCAGTGACTCACACTGTGCGTGCATCGGAATACTTAAAATCATATCGCAATGCTCTTTTGTTTTTGCACGCAAACCATCACCTTCATTTCCGAGTACAAACAACGTCGGTTTGGTAAACTGCTCAGTGGTGAGCTGTGTATCTCCTCCTCCATCAAGTCCATAGACAAAGAAACCCTCTTTCTTCATATCCTCAAGTACACGATTTACATTCCCGACCTCCACCAGTGGTAACTTAAATGCCATACCAGCAGACACCTTGACCACCGTCCCGGTCACACCCGCCTGTCGATGCTTTGGGATCAGTACTGCCTGCACCCCAAAGGCCGCAGCCGAACGAATCACTGCACCCACATTGTGTGGATCCTGCACTTCTCCAAGAATAGCTAAACAGCTATCATTGGTAACTTCTAATGTCTCTTTGAACTGATCATAGCTCAGGACAAGCTTCTGACGATCAATCTTTGCGATAAAACCTTGATGCACTGCTTTTTTGTCAATCTCTCGCGGAATATCATCACCACGAAATGTTTTTACAATCTTCACCTGAGCAAGAAGCTCACGCGAAACTTCCCCACGTACATCGTCGCGCAGTGAAATTGAGGTGATTACATCAGGACGAAACTGTAGCGCCTCAATCACTGCATGTCGTCCATATATATATAAGTATCGATCATCCATAATGTCCTGAAATATACAGCAAAATAAGAATCTTGCAACGAAATAACAATTATGGTCTAATGCAACTCATTATATATGGCACGACACGTCAAAAATCAAAAAAGTAAGCGGCACGGGACTTCTTTCTGGGATCAGGAATATACCAAAGGCGGACACCTCGCACTGTCAGTTGCGGTAAGTGGCGACTTGGAGAAGTTTACTCGTTGGCTCGAGCGTGAGACCAAACGCGCTATTCTCAACCCTACTTCTTCAGTAGTGGACTTTGGCTGTGGTAACGGTCGCAACCTCCTGTACCTTGCCGGCTCATACGGTATGCATGGCTACGGCTGTGATTCATCAAGTGCTGCAATAAAAGAAGCAAAGCGCCTTGCTGAACAAGAAGGAGCCAACCTCACCTATGAAGTACGTTCCATGGCAGGGCTGCATCCAGACATTCCCGATAACTCACAGATGCTTGCGTTAGACATGATGAGTTCACATTTTCTAAAGAAAGACGAACGAGAAGTGTTACGTGACGAAGCGTATCGCATCCTTAAACCTGGTGGTTATTTCTTTATGAAAACCTTCCTGAAGGACGGTGATCTACACACAAAACGACTGTTGCAAGAAAGTCCCGGGCCAGAAGAAGGTATGTATATCCACCCCGTGATCGGTGTACCGGAATACGTATACAGTGAAGAAGAACTCGTTGAGTTTTTAAGTGAAAAATTCATCATTCATAAAACCTACGCTTCACATAAACACAAGTCCAAAGGTAAAGCATTTAAGCGACGTACTATCTCTGTATATGCACAGAAGGATCCCTACGTATAAGAAAAGCCGGCGCTGCAGCGCCGGCTTTTTAACTACAACACTTTCGGCAGATCTGAAAGAGTATCAATGACCTTCCATGCTTGCGCCACAATCTTTGAATCAGAAAAGGTTATCCCCTTGCCTGTAGCTTGAAACATATCGAGATCATTCGGTCCGTCCCCAACACAAATGCATTGATCAAGCTGCAATCCACGCTCTGCTAGATACTCGGTAAGCAGACGTAGCTTTGCTTGATGCTCATCACCTGAATGATCAAACTGTTGTATGTACCCTTGTGCGTCAAACACGATACGTGTACACGCCTGATAGTCTGCCACCCCCAGCTCTTCTGCTACCCGATCAACAAAACTATCAAATGTACCTGAAAGGAGGAGCACCCCATATCCAGCAGCCTTCACTGCGTCCACGATTTCGCGTGCACCTGCCACCAGATGTGTATCAGCAGAGAGACGTGTCACAATTTCTTGATGAGACTCTTCACCTCGTGTATACGACATGACTAATTGCTCCATCCATGCATCATAGGCAAGCTCACCATCCACATATGCCTGAAATAATGCATAGTCTTGCTCGGGTTTCATACCGAGTGCAACATTCAGCCGTTCCCAGCTATTTTGCTGCGAAAGTGTCCCATCAATATCTAAACAGACAATTTTTTCGTATGCCATAGTGTGTTCCTTATGGTTTGTAACTCTACACTCAGTATACCTTACTGTGCCGCACACGCAAAAAAACCGACAGCAAGCTGTCGGTTTTTTCTATAGTGTTATGCGCGAGATACGTTTGTCGCTGCAGGTCCCTTAGGACCTTCTTCAACGTCAAATGTAACAGCATCACCTTCCTGCAGTTCGTTGAATTCTACATCAACTACATTTTCTGCATGGAAGAATACGTCTTTCTCACCTTCGTCCGGAGTAATAAATCCGAAACCACGGTCAGTCACACGTGCAATTTTTCCTGTCATCTAAAATGAGGATTATCTTCTAACTACAAACCTACACTTCACCGTTAGGACTTTCCTTTGACAGAACATCTCTGCAATGAAAGCGCGCTTTGCTTGAGAGCAATTAAAGCATATTTCCACTTTTATGCAATAGGTTCACCTGTTTGTGTGACACTACTCCATACTGCAAGCTCATTCCCGTCGGGGTCTTCAAAATGAAATCTTCGTCCTCCGGGGAAACTAAATACCTCTCTTACTACCTTCCCACCGGAAACCCTTATCTTCTCCAACGTTTCTTCTAGGCGTTCCGAGTACAGAATCACTAACACACTCCCCTTCGTAGGTTCCCCAGGGTAGAATCCTCCAGAAACATGTTCTCCCTCAAATGCCGAGTACTCAGGACCATAGTCGGTAAACACCCAACCAAATGCTCCGCTATAAAACTTTTTAATAGTCTCCAGATCCTTTGATTGAAACTCTATGTATTGAATTTGTTCGTGTGGCATATGTGAAATTGTATCATCATACAAAATACGCTATAAAATTGACATTTTATATAAAAATGTTATAATATATAAAACCAACAAAGGAGTCATCGATGGAAGTTCTTTTGGCACAAGCCTTGGTAATCTGGATCATGATTAATGGTCTTGCGGTTATCACCGGAGCCGTTTTTGGGGATCCGATCAGGAACGTAAAGGTGCTCAACCTCTGGCTGATCAACCTTGTACGTCGCACGATCGGTGGCATCGTCCAGATGTTTGCCGATATTGTGAAACCCAACAAAAAGAAAGGTCGTCGCAGATAATGCGACGACCATTTTATTTTACAAAACTCCTCAGTTTAAAGCACGCTAAACACCGGCGGTATTCATTATCTTAATAAATGCATCGTCATCAACTATCGACTCAAAAAAATGCCCCATATGATTATCCATACCCGTATCTGCCAAATAGTGCTCTCGGGCGTAATCAAGATGTGCCTGTGTAAAGGTTTCGTGTCCTGAAAAACCCAAAGTAGTTCTTTAATTGTCCCATACGCTCAACAATTTCTTGCGGATCAGAAAGATACCCTACAAGAATCTCTTTTGTAGATTCATATGTATACTCCTCCTCTGATTCAAATACCCCCTCCTGCTGCGCAGCTTTTTGCAACCTCATTGCATCATCTTTATACTGTTCTTGTGAATACGTGATTCTGCTAGAGTCGATAGCCGTATCAAAAACACGCTTATAGGACAAGTCCCCTTCTAGACCACCAGGAAAGCGTCGCACCTCATGACCTTTTTCATGTGCGAGCATAATACTCTTTTGCTTTAATGTTGGAGTAGCTCCCCCTGGCATACACCAAAAAATTGGAATATTGCCCGAGTTTGGTGTGCCGTCATCGAAAGAAATTGGAGTTGATGTTTTCACTTGCTCAATTTGATCTATAACCATCTGGCGAACCTCAGCTTCAGAGGGTGCTACATACGGCTCTTCATACGTATCAAGCGACCCATCAGGCTTGATAGCCATATCACCATTTTCATCGTAACGAACTTTTGTTTCAGGCTCACCTGAAGCAGCCCTGGCTTCATACCCAAACATCCACATCTTCACAATCTGATCAAAAATAACCGGATCGTCTAAACGCTCAAACAACAAAATTGAATCATTCCCCTCAAAATTAGCAGACTGTTCTGGAGTCACAGGATCAACTTCTTGCTTTGTGGGTTGCGCAGCAAAATACTCTTTCATGTATTTGTATATTACAGCCGAATCTCAACACCTGCAGGCAATGATTCTTTTATGAGACCAAGGTCATATTCAGAATACTGTGTCCCACGCAAATCAAGAACTTTAAGATTCTGCAGGTTCCCTAGCTCAAGCGGTAGTCCGGTAATTGGGTTATGTGAAAGGTTAAGTTCTTCTAGTTTTGCAAGCTGCCCCATTTCTGCAGGTACCCCAGTGAAATCATTATTAGATAAATCAAGCACACGTAACTGCTGTAAATTTCGTACTTCTGCGGGAAGTGCGCCAGAAAGCTTGTTGTTTGACAGGTTCAGTACCGTTGTATTGGTACGCAAAAATACATCACCTGAAACCTTTGTAAGTCCCTGCCCACTCAAGTTTTGTGTTGATGTCATGTCAACAACACGCTGTGCATCAGCAATACGGCGCACTGGGGTTACTGCGGTTTCTGTTTCTATCTCTACCTGCGACTCAGGCTTTACCGTTTCCTGAGTATCAGCCGGTTTTGTGTTCATAACACTAAAACTGACGATAGCACCAAGCACGAAGACTATAAGTAGTGTAATTAAGTGCATAACTTTAGTATGCCACAGAAACAGCAGTCACACACCAGACATGTGACATCTTTTTACAACACACTTACTGCTTCCAGTCTTTGATAATTAAATGTTTTCCTTTTTGTTCCACCACGACTTTTTGTCCGGTATGCCATGATAGATTATGAACTGCCTCAATAGGAAGTGTGACGCTATAGCTCGCACCCCGTTTACTAATTTTTCGCGTATTTCGATCTTCTATCTTCCTTCGTGCCATATTGCTACACTGTAGCATGCAGAATATTACTACAGAAAAAACACCCATTTAAATTGCAATTTAAATGGGTGTTTTTTGTTAGCGTGATGTCTGGGATATCTGTAAGTTTTGAAGCTTGGGAAAAATGAGTTCCTTTCATAGTAGAATTACTATACCAACCGAGTACAAAGTTTCATAAATAATTTGGGATTTTGCACCTCTCCTTTTGATAGCAGCATACTTGTGTCACCTCCCATACGGTACTCACCTTCATCATTAAACTCAACCGCCACCTCTTCAAAAGCAACAAAATCATGACCGAGCGCCACTGTCGAAGTAAGTGGATCATGCAGTGCCGGCCAAATACCTCTACGCACATTGTAGTCATGGAGATGCTGCAATAGCATTTTATGATTCTCGTCTTCACTTACAGAAAGCTTCTTATACAAATCAGTTTCTGGTGTCACTCTAATTGCGTCATTGATTGTTGTATGTGCACCGACCACCTTAAAGTGTTTCAGACCAAATTCATAAAGATATTTTGCCCCAAGCGGATCAGCCTCCATGTTGGTACCACCACTCATAAATTCATTTCCAGGCATTTTCATTCCCATATGAATTATTTCAAACGTGTCTACATACTCGGGATACGCTTTCAAAAAGGCTGAGATGTTTGCGGTTCCTTGAATACATAAATAAACAACAGCGTCACTTTCATCTAGTACATTTTTAATCGCCGTCTTATAGTCAGTCCCAATCTCTCTGTTCACACCCTCAATCAAATGATATGCATTAAAATCTATATGCCCGGCCTGCTCGCCCGCATACACTGCGACACCCTCCTTTCCATTTTGTTGAATAATTTTCTGTGCCATCACAGCACGCTCAATAGGAAAATTATTTCCCGAGACGACAAGTCGCAGATCAACCATGTCTGAATTAAGAAGCATTAAGAGTGAGAAAAAGTCGTCTGGGTTGGTACCAAGATCATGATCAAGAATGATAGTTTTCATATATTTCAGTATACAGAATGAACATATTGTGGACTAGGAATCGTCTTGACGACCTCTAAGCTCAAACTTCGACATCCGTCTCGTTTTTACTAAGAGCCGTGGGACACGGCTCGTCGACAAGCCTTCCCTTCGGTCATCTTGTGTACTGACTCCGGCGGTTCGAGTCCCCCGAAAGGTGCGCAGGCACCTTTCTTGTCCAGTGGCACGAGAAAAAGCGCACAAAGGCGCTTTTAACTCTCGTGCTGGCGGACAGGGACTCTTTCATTACATGAACGGTGCAGCGTTTGGATATTTTATTTCACTTCGTTCATAAAATACCTCAAACCGCTTTTCGAGTCGCGCAACGCTTTTTCTTGAGAAAAAGCTGCGCCCTGCCCGCCAGCTCGATATGAAAATACACACCCCAAGGGGTGTGTATTTTCTCAAGCTGCCCAGCACGGTCATGAACCTATAGGGTCAAGCGAACTAAGGACATGTTCGACTACCTTCTACTCCTTATACGAGCCACCTCGGTCACTAGGGTGTTTTTGTAAGTGAGACAAATGAGACACATATCACCCACCTCGGTCACTGTCTCATTTAAAAAATAGCCACCAAAATGGTGGTTATTTTTTAAAAATTTCATTATTGTAGACTAGAAACTTTTGTTGCTACGTGATGAATTATAATCAGTGGCGTTTGTTGTACCGACTTCAAGATCAACTGAAGCTGATGTATCTGTCTCCACCTCAATCACATCGGTATCAATTCCAGTATTTGCAGAAGCGTCCACCTCTACACCAGCAGATGTATCTGTATCAGATTCATCAGTAGTTTCAGTACGTGAATCAGTCTCAGTTCTAGTGTTAGATTCAGTTTCTGTATTAGCGTCTGTTTCAGTACGAGTGTTTGATTCTGAGTTAACATTTACATCAAGGACACCAGTTTCAATTCTTGTGTCTACAGACGCATCAATCTGAATACGTAGCGCACTTGAGATCATAGCTTCAACTTCACTAGCGATACGAACTGCAGTCTGTGCTGATGTGTATGCTTCACGATACAGCTCTGCTCGTACATGGGCTTTTGCATCAACCGACGCTTGCACAGCTTGATCATAGCGAGCTTCAATACGAGCATATGCTTCAGCAGAAACAGCAGCTTCTGCACGCTTCATTTTAGCTTCTACTTCTGCAAGTACATTGTCAGCACGCTTAATTGTAGCTTCTGCAGTCACTTTCACATCAACTGATGCATCAATCGTAGCAGTAGCATTTACCTGTGCGTCAGCGGTTGCTTCAGCATACGCACGAACATCAGTTACCAATGACGATCCATTGTTTCCTGATACAGAACCATTCAGTTCAGCGAGAATATCAGCATACGCCCGGAAACTTCCTTCAAGATTAGCTCGTATAGTTGCAGATGATTCATAGTCGCCGTCATCTTCAACCTTGGTGCTACGCTCTTCAGCTTCGTCAACATGCTCCTTAACACGTGAACTAATGTCAGCAGATACTTCAGCAGTGAGTTCACCACGAGCAGCTAACTCTTCCGCTTCTTCTAAACGTTCTTCAGCAAGTCGGGCCTGCAGACGAGCTTCTGCTTCATTTGAAATTGCAAAAGCACTTTTAACGTTTTCGTTTACTTCTGTTTTGATTGTATATAAGAAGTCACCAGGCACAGCTCCTTCAGCAGCGTATGATGTTCCTCCTCCAGCGACCAACATGATCGCGATTATTGCAGCAGTCATAGATTTTGATTTAAATAAATTAAGTAATGAAGTACGCTGTGGCACTTGTTCTATAGAACGACTATCCTCTCCATCTCTTACACTATGGAAACGAGCGTATTCTAAAAGGTTATTTTCAATTCGAGTACGAGAAGAATCTGATAGTTTAATATCCTTTAACTTTTCTACATATTCAGTTGTTTTGGTATTTTTGTTCATATATGTAGTTTTTGTTGCAACCTCTTGGTAGCTCGATTAAGGCGAACTGAGACGACATTAGCAGTCTCTTCCAATACTTCAGCAATGTCTTTAGGGTCAAGACCTTCAACATGCTTTAAAAGCAACACCTCCTTGTCTTTTTGTTCCATATCTTCGATTGTGTTGAGCACTTCTTGATACGAAGCTACTTCTTCAGGACTGGAGATGGAGTCCTTTGGCACATCGCCTGACTCCATCTTTTCATCCAATGAATCAGCTTTTTTCTTTTTATACCAGTCCTTAGCCATATTGTTGGCGATGGTATACAAGAATGAACGAGTATTGGTCATTTCCTTACCGTCACGCAGGTACTGCCAGTATCTAGTGAACACCTCTTGAGTCATATCCTCTGCCAGTTCTACATTCGATACCTTCACCATGCAGAAACGAAAAATAGCATCTCCGTAGGAAGAGAACGATTCGACAAACACTTTTTCTAGGGTGCTCTGATTCATATAACGACTGATCTTCTTTACTCTTACACTTTCCTTATAAAAACTCAACTCACTCGGTACAATAACTACATGTATACACTAGATGAAATCTTCACTGAATTAAATGAAGTGATACAAGTGCACAATCCAACTGCTATTAGTAGCTCTTGGATTTTCTATAACTCTCCTCGTACCTATCGGTATATATACAAACATATTAGAGCTGAAACTGGTGGTATTGACTGGGATACTGTCACTAAACATATCGATAGACCATACCAAAAGCGCTGGACTCGCTATCGACACAAATCAGCCAAGCCGTACGAGAATCAAGCTGAGGTAGATGTGCTACTTACAAGACATAGATACAAATTGTACACACTTATTACTACCGCCGACGATAAGGATCGTGTCCACCAAGACAAAATTATCATTGCGTTTGTGCGACTTTCGCAACGAGGTAACGTGCTGGCGCAGAAACAATTAGTGAGTCTATTGGGGTTTGTAGTGAACGACTGGATTGACCGCTACTACTATTTGCAAAAATGGAAAGGTTATTCTGATGATGTAGAAGACAAAATCAAAGCCTGTATTCGTTGCTATCGATACACTGGTTCATTTCTTGGATATCTATACAAAACACTTGAATACTCTGGTCGTGGGATTGTACCGATACAGAAATACTCACTTGATGACAAAGTATTAGATGGAGCTAAAACTAAACTAGATTTTGTTGCTGCTGAGAAAGTTGATATGTGTACTCCAATACAATGATTATTATATTTTACAGAGCCTCGACTTTTTCAAGCATTTCATTAGTAAAAAGAATCTTTCCTTTACTTGAATTAAATATTACACCATCTTCAACTTTCTCAATAAAGTCTGAAGATTTCCATTGTGTGTCGGTCACAACGACAATCTCATCATCTTCAAGCACAGAATTAAAACCATCTTGTGAGGGAATGTCCTTGTATACTTCTTTCACCCTCTTAGGTTCACAAATCAAATTTTTCATATATTTCAGTATACAGAATGAACATATTGTGGACTAGGACTCGTCTTGACGACCTCTAAGCTCAAACTTCGACATCCGTCTCGTTTTTACTAAGAGCCGTGGGACACGGCTCGTCGACAAGCCTTCCCTTCGGTCATCTTGTGTACTGACTCCGGCGGTTCGAGTCCCCCGAAAGGTGCGCAGGCACCTTTCTTGTCCAGTGGCACGAGAAAAAGCGCACAAAGTCGGTTATTTCTCAAGCTGGCGGACAGGGAACCTCTCTCGTTACACGAGCAGTACACCTTGTCGATATTTTCCAAAGAAAATATCTGGCAAGGTCTTCGAGCCCCTGGCGAAAGGTGTCCCACACCTTTCTTCGCGTAGCCCTAAAGCAAAAACACTCCTGAAGGAGTGTTTTATGCTAAGGGCTACCCGACCAGGACTCGAACCTGGATTGATTGTACCAAAAACAATAGTCCTACCATTAGACGATCGGGTAATTTATTTAATTTTGCGAATGTATGATACCACGTACCCATCCTTGTATGCGACGATTCAATATAGTACTACGCTTTACTCTAATTGCAACTAGCCCCTTATATGTTTCCCCAACCTTCTTTCTGTTCGTTTTTGGTTTATGTTTTTTATATACAGGCGTTGCTAAATTTTCTGGACTTAAGTTCGTAACACCTAACCAGTATGTCCGCAATTCATCCAGACGATGCTTGTGGTTATCGTGAATATGAATAATTAATTCAATATCGTCATCACTTACATCCGTAAATGTACGGATCCATTTCATATATATCCTCACCATATCTGCATCAGAATTTGCAAAGCAAGCACGTTCACTTGGACGATATTCTTTTTCTTTTGCTCCCTCTGCCCAATACAAGGCAACACCAATCATGAATAAATCCCTGTCAGAGACATTTCCAACCTCTTTCTCACACTCAGAAAAGATTTCTTTTGTCTGTTCAATACGCATCCTATACCTTGCTTGAGCACCACGCAATTGTGCTTCTTTTCTACGTTTTGTGATATTTTGCTTCTGTGGCTTAGATAAGCCAACATCACGCAACCAGAGCGATAGAGTCGATCTTGAAACATGTACAATCTCAAGGATTTCATCATAGGTTCTCCCTTGCTTTCGCAGTGTAATTGCTTGTTCTTTTTCTTTGCGCTTTGCTATCATCGAACCTAGTATATCATTATTTTAAATGTATTACCTACCTTTTTAGATACTACAGAAAAAGACTGAGGAGAACTCCTCAGTCTTGTTTTTGTTCTAGCCTTCAACAGCAAGGATGTCGTCGACACGATGCCAGCACTGGCTGTAGCTTGTGTAGCCCATTAGCTTTGCAAGCTCTTCAGCCTTTTGACCACGGTCCATCTGACTCAAGTCAAGCTCTGCTTGCTTAAAAATGCTGACCAAAAAGACGGCGGTCGACCCCACAATATTCACAACAGAACGCCCGACGTTTACCAGTGGTGTCAAGCTAAGTTTGCTGATACCAATAGCAATCGGTTCTGTGACAGGAGCCAACACCTCCATCATCACTGTTGCCGGGTCACGGCTCACCTGATGACCGGAATAGCCCGGTCTTGACTGAAGATTTGTACCCATTTTCTGCTCCTTTACTGCCAAAATGTTAAACAGGACCGGAAGAGAATACTCCTGTGCAAGCAACTTGTCAATATGGGGACAACTAAACAAAAAGTACAGGGAGACCTGTACTTTTTGCATCAGTTTTTTGTTTTATTTTCCTGCTTTGAAGCAGTCAATGCACTTCAAACCGTCGGTACTGCGTGGTTCAAATGGGAGTGAGATAATGGCAGCGTCACACACGCTACACTTCCAATTCCCCTCAAACTTAGGCTTCTGTGGACGCGATTCTTCTGGAAGCTGCTCATCAAGCTCAGGCGTCGGTGCGCTATCTGGCGTGTCACTGCCTCCTCCTGCAAATGGATCAAAGTCAGGAGCTTCAGGCATATCTGGTGCGCTTCCAAGGTCAGGAGCGGGTGTGTTCATTGAGTCAGCAGCCGGATTCTCTTCTGAGGCTGGTGCGGCCGCAGGAGCCCCTCCCCCCTTTGAAGCCATGAAACAAGCGCGACAAGTAAGCCCTTCTTCACTGCGTGGCTGGAATGGCAACTCTGTTATCGCTCCCCCACACTTACTACACTTCCAATTTCCTTGAAACATAAAATCAAATCAAAATAAAATAATAATTAGTATACCATCATAGAAAAATGACCCAATTAATCGGGTCATTTTCTTATTTACTTTCGTAACTCGCCTTAATAAATGAAGTGAAAAGAGGATGCGGATTCAACGGTCGTGCCTGAAACTCTGGATGAAACTGTACCCCTACAAAAAATGGATGAATGTCTCTTGGGAGCTCAGCAATCTCCATAAGCTTTCCGTCTGGTGATTTCCCTGAAAAGACCAGCCCTGCTTCTTCCAGTTCAGCAACATACTGATTGTTCACCTCATAACGATGTCGATGTCGCTCACTGATATCTGCTGACCTATATGCTTTATACGCCTGCGATCCCTTCTTAAGCGTTGCTGGATACTCACCAAGGCGCATACTACCGCCCATATCACCTTTGGCAATTTTTTCTTTCTGCTCATCCATAACCGCCACCACTAAGTCCTGAGCCTTGTTGTCTATCTCCTCAGTACTTGCTCCTTTCTTTTTTAAGACATTACGTGCGTATTCCAAAACAGCAAGCTGCATACCGTAACAAATGCCAAAGTATGGAATTCGGTGCTTTCGAGCATACTCAATCACATTAAGTTTTCCTTCTACTCCAGTAGTACCAAAGCCTCCAGGAATCAGGATGCCGTCGTACTTCTTAAGGTTCTGCAGTTTCTTCTTATCTTCAAACTCTTGGGATCCAAGATAGGTAATTTCTGGCTTCAAACCAAGCTTGTATGATGAATACTTAATTGCTTCAAGCACAGAGATATATACGTCAGAAAGTACAAAGTCGCCCGAAGAGAAGTATTTCCCGACCACGGCAATTTTTACCGTGTCTTTAGTATTCTTTGTCTTACGCACAAAGCCTTTCCATGCACCCAAATCAGACTTCGTGCCACACTTCAATTTAAGTAGATCACAAATACGCAACGACAGGCCGTCTTTTTCAAGATTTAGAGGAATATCATAGATACTCTCCACGTCTGGTGCAGAGATCACATCTTCCGTGTGTACGTTACAGAACTTGGAAAGTTTTTCTTTTCGTTTTTGGTCAATGCCGATTGGACTACGAGCAATGAT
The DNA here is from genome assembly GCA_913050645.1 of uncultured bacterium. GTDB lineage: Bacteria > Patescibacteriota > Minisyncoccia > Phycocordibacterales > UBA918 > OLB19. The sequence goes on from CAJXAG010000021.1 coordinate 14,225, forward strand.
AAGATCTGCAAAAACTCCAACTCTGTTAAGTGCCATCACTGCTGTTTGTGTCGGCTTTGTTTTCATCTCGCCGATACTTCCTGGTACAGGCAGATAACTCACCATTGTTGTAATCACATCGTCAGGAGCTTCATTCTTCATCATGCGAATCGCTTCTAGGTACAGTACATTTTGATACTCACCTACTGTCCCTCCAATCTCAATGATTGCTACCTCAGCATTTGCTGTATCAGCAGCCAGCTTGATCCGACGAATGATTTCATTTGGGATATCAGGTACCGCTTCTACATTTTTACCTTTGTATCCCAAGTTACGCTCTCGCTTGATTACCTCAAGATACACACCTCCACTGGTCATGTAATTTGTGTCCGGTATGTCGGTATTTAAAAACCGTTCATAGTTCCCCATGTCTTGGTCGGTTTCAAGACCATTTTGTAAAACAAAAACCTCACCATGCTCAGTAGGGTTCATCGTGCCAGCATCAACATTGAAATACTGATCAATCTTAATTGCAGTCACGTTTATGCCGCGCGCCTGGAGAATAAGCGCCATAGAAGACGACGCAACACCCTTCCCTACTCCACTCATAACACCGCCGACGACGAAGATGTATTTTGTGTGTACATTCTTTTTCTTCGTCTTTGTTGTCTTTGCCATCTTTCTTTATGTAAATCTATACTCGTAAATACCGGGCGACTGCCAAGGCACTGGAAATAACACCCAGCACAATACCCGATCCAACCAGCACTGCAAAAATGTACCCGAAGTCACTTACAAAATAAGTGAAGAGGTTAAATTGGAAGAACTGTTCTGTCTCAGGGCCAATCCAAAGTACAATCGGATACAAAATAAGTAACGCAAGCACACCCGCAGCCAGTCCATACATAATACCTTGCAGCATAAATGGCCCACGAATAAACATGTTGCTCGCACCAACCAAACGCATAACTGAAATTTCTTCGCGTGTTGTATAGATTGCAAGACGGATCGTGTTGAATGTAATCAAAATTGATGCTGCCAGCAATACGATCATCGCAATAAACGTTGAACGTTCCACCGCGTTGATAATAGCAGTCAGCTTTTCAATTGCCTCTTTATTTTTTACAAAGTTCACCTCATCTATAAGTGGGGTTTGTGGATTTTCAATCTTCCGTTGCTCCTCAAGGAATTCCGCAATACCTTCATACTGTGATGTTTCCTTTGCGCGGATTGAAATGGATGCACCAAGTGGATTGTCACCAAGCTCCTCAAGTCCTTGCATAATAATTTCATCGTTTTGGTGTCGCAATGAAAACTCCTCAAGCGCTTGCTCGCGTGAGGTAAACACTACCTCCTCAACGTCCGGTAGTGACTCAAGCGAGCGCTGCAGTGCATCAATCTCCATCTGCTGTGCAGTCGTAACAAAATATACATTTATATCTACCTTGTCTTGAATGTTCTCGAGTGACACCCCAAGAAGCTTATCGATCATCATTGTTGAACCAATCACAAACAATGCAACGGTCATCACAAAAATTGCTGCTGCAGAAACAAAGGCATTTCTCCAAAATCCAACAAACCCTGCTCGGACAATTCGTTTAATCGCTGTCATCATACTTATTATAATACGTACTTACCTTCTTTATCGTCGCGCACTACACGACCCTCATCCATAGTAATCACCCGTCGGCCAAGTTCATCAATTACTCCCTTGTTGTGTGTGGTCATAATCACCGTCGTACCTAAATCATTAATTTTTCTGAGAATCTGTACCACCTCATAGGTAGCAATCGGGTCCAAGTTTCCTGTCGGCTCGTCAGCAATAATAATGTCTGGCTGGTTCACGATTGCTCGTGCAATTGCAACGCGCTGTTTCTCTCCTCCCGAAAGCTCTCCTGGGAAGTTCCAGATCTTATCCTCGAGATCTACAAGCGCCAATGCTTGTGGAACATTCTCTGCAATTTCATCATCTGATCGTCCATTTGCTTCCATAGCAAACGCAATGATCTCGTATGCAGTCTTCTGC
>CAJXAG010000022.1 GCA_913050645.1 uncultured bacterium
AACAAGTTTTAAAAGAATCTGAACAAAGCAAGCTGTTTAAACAGTTTTCTCAGTTGTTTGCCAATGCTCGTGGTGTACAGGTGGAGTATATGTTTTCTGATCTATTCACCGCGGCTGAAAAGATTATGTTTATGAAACGTCTTGCGGTCATACTTATGGTGCATGAGGGGTTTACTACATATCGCATTTCTAAAACATTAAAAGTGAGTGAGTCTACAGTGCGCAGTATACGAACAGCACATGAAGAAGACGCATATAAAGCACTGTTACGCGCTGCTGGAAAAGCAACGTTTGACGCACAAAAGTTTTGGAAAGTAGTAGAAGTACTTCTAAATGGTGGTTTACCATCGCGAGCAGGGTCTGAACGATGGAAACATGTGCCGGGTATGGGTGCACGACCAAGTAAAGACTACCGCGGTTAACCGCGGTAGTCTTGGTCTCCTAAGCATTCCAACTTAGTCGAGGTATACAGTTGCTTCGTAGCCAGAGCTTGGTTTGTCACCTAGCAACCCTCCGCTGCCAAAGGTGCTAGTGCTCTCCACGTGTTCGGTACTGATGTCATTTATGAAAGACGACGGCACGTTTACGCGCTGTTGTCCGAAGATAGTACGCATGTGCGCATAGGTGAGATATACTTTTTTCTCTGCGCGCGTGAGTGCTACGTAAAAGAGACGACGCTCTTCTTCGTGGTCGATACCTGAGTCATCTAGTCGTTCGTGCGGGAAGAGTCCCTCTTCCAGACCAGTGATAAACACATACGGGAACTCTAAGCCTTTTGCAGCATGTACGGTCATAAGGCGTACCGCATCCTTTTCTTCTTTGCTTTGCAGTTCGTCTTGGTCACTCTGCAGCGCCGCGTTTTCAATCAGTGCCTCAACCCCCTCCTCTGCTCCGAGCTCATCGTAGCGTGTAGCGAGGGTCACCAGCTCCTGAAGGTTCTCTAGCCGCTCAAGGTCTTCCTCGGCGCCGTGTTTTTTTAGATCGGTTTCAATACCACTTCGTTTGATAATAAACTTCAATGTGTCTGAAATCTTTTCAGTGCGCGCATGGTCTGCAATGTCTTGCATCATGACGTCAAATTGCTCTACCTTCTGTAGTGCGGCACCTTTTAGCTCGTCACGCTTTCCTTCGATAACCTTAAGCATGGTTACCTTGCCAATGCCACGCGTTGGGCTGTTGATGATGCGCGTCGTATCTGCAGTGTTCCCGGGGTTTAATGCAAGACGAAGGTACGAGAGTACATCCTTGATTTCTTTTCGTTCAAAGAACTTGGTACCTAAGAGTTGGTATGGCACTCCGAAGTTTAAAAACGCTTCTTCAAGTGCACGCGACTGGAAGTTGGTGCGGTACAGTATTGCGATTGATGATGGCGAAGCTCCATCGGCGATGAGCTCCTTGATGGTCATCACTACATACTCCGCTTCGTCTGCACCAGTGTGTGCAGCATGAAGTGTAATCTTCTCGCCGTTTTGGTTTGAGGTGAAGACCGTTTTGGGAATACGGTTGCTATTCTTCTCAATGACGGCATTTGACGCGGCAATGATGGTGCCGCTTGAGCGGTAGTTTTCTTCAAGAAAAACACTTTTTGCGCCAGGGAAATTTTGTTCAAACTGCAGAACATTTTTTATGTCTGCTCCACGCCAGGAATAGATATTCTGATCCACATCTCCTACAACACATATGTTGTTGTGTGCATCGGCAAGCAGCTTTGCAATGGCGAACTGTACTTTGTTCGTGTCTTGGTACTCATCTATATGGATGTATTGGTATCGCTGTTGGAGTGTTTCTCGCACCGTTGGATATGCTTCAAGGAGGCGCAGTGTTTTTAAAAGAAGATCATCAAAATCCAGTGCGTGTTCTGCGGTAAGAGTCCGTTCGTAGTGTTCCCATACTTCTGCGCACACCTTTTCAGGATACGACGAGGCATTTTCAAGATAGTCAGTGCGTGAAAGAGCATCTCCTTTTGCGCGAGAGATCATCGAAAGCATTTTGCGTGGTTCAAACTGTTTGGCGTTATATCCAGCTGCTTCAATCGCCTTCTTGACCGCTTTGTTGCTGTCACTGCGGTCATAAATGGTGAAGTGTCGCGGGAGGTTAAGTGTTGCATGATGTTCTCGCAATGTACGCACGCCAAAAGCGTGAAAAGTAGTCACTACCGGTAGTGCATCAAGTCCCGCGCGGGCACTGCTGGCATGCTGCATGATTAATGCTTTTACACGCTCACGCATTTCCGTTGCTGCCTTGTTGGTAAAGGTTACCGCAAGGATGTTTTGTGGTGCAACGCCATCTAAGATCAGATGTACAATACGATGCGTAATAACTCGTGTTTTTCCTGAGCCTGCTCCGGCAAGTACGAGCAGTGGTCCTGCTGTGGTGGTAACAGCTTCTATTTGGGGATCGTTTAAGCCCTCAAGGTGTGCTTGTTCTGACATGGTTGGAGGTAACTATACCCCGACCCTTACTTTAGGTCTACAGCCTTTGGGCTATGGTGTGTTGAGATGTATGTTTTTCTATCAAAATAAAAGAGATTTTTACATATTGTGAAGTCTGTAAGGTGTAAACTGACCTAAAATAAGGGTGGGGTATAACATGCGAAATTGTAGATGTTAAAACATAACTAAATTAAAACATTGTGTAAACTACACAATGTTTGAATTTTGATGTCAATATTATAAAAATGGCTTTACTGAGCCGTGTGTTTGTCAACTTTGTAGCACAGTGGAAAAGTGTAGTACGTCAATTGACCCAAGGTGTGTGTTTAGTATCATTATGCGCATACCCAATTTTGGTACACGCGACATAGTTATGTAAAAGGGGCAAGACTGCCCCTTTATCGCGACAGAGATATTTCCGTAGTGGATGCAACAAGGCGGCGAGACCATAAATCGAGAAGTATAAAACAGATCACACAAGATCCCGATCCCTCAAGTAGTCAGCGCCAAGTGGCGCGTGATGATCAGGATACATATATAGGTACGAACGCATCATTGAAGATGGCGGTCTTCTTCACAGAAGCTGTACCACTGCTTCTGGTGCTCGTGCTCCCACTTTCAGTACATGCTGGTTTTTTTTCTTCGTTTATGGGGCTGCTCGTACAAGAGACACAGGAGGAAGAATTAGCCGTGCAGGTTGATAACTCAGCACGGTATACCCCTCTCTTAGCAGCAGCGCTTGCTGCGGATCCGCAGAAGGCAATTGGTGGTGGTGACGTTACTACTGTTGACGGTGCTCTTGTTTCAACAGGACCTGTTGGTGCAGACGAAATTGCTGCATCGGAAAATAGCGGTGGTGAGATTAGTGTCTATACGGTGCGTGAAGGTGACGCACTTTCACAGATTGCAGAAATGTATGGGGTGACTACTAACACAATCCTTTGGGCAAACGATATTTCTAAAGCGTCTGCAATTCAGCCAGGTGACACACTTGTTATTCTCCCGATTGTAGGTGTACGTCACGTTGTAAAAGATGGTGATACGTTGAGCACAATTTTGGAAAAATATGACGCTGATTACGATGAAGTCCTTGCATATAACAACCTTACTTCAGAACATACACTTTCTGTAGGCGATGAACTTATGATTCCAGGCGGTGAAATTAATACACCACAGAAGGTTGCTGCACGTCCTGCACCTACAAAATCTTCAGGTGTTGCAAGCAAAGGGGCACTTGTACATCCGTTGCCAGGGTCAGTTCGTACGCAGGGTATACATGGTTATAATGGCGTTGATCTCGCTGCCCCATACGGCACTCCGATACGTGCCGCAGCAAGTGGTGAGGTTATCGTTTCAAAACCGAGTGGATGGAATGGTGGATATGGTACCTATATTGTTATACGGCATAGCAACGGAACACAAACGCTCTACTCACACAATAGTTCAAATACTGTTTCTGCCGGTGACTATGTAACGCAAGGTCAGACTATAGGATATGTTGGATCGACCGGAAGGAGTACGGGGAATCACGTGCACTTTGAGGTTCGCGGCGGAAATAATCCTTTTTAGGCACACTACTTTGTCGACTGCACAAAAAAGTCGCTCGATGCACAATTAGTACATCTCGCGACTTTTTTGTTTGTCTCCGCGTATTGCACGCTAAAATAAAATAGTTACTTCCTATCACACTAGCTTGATCTTCAACCTGTTCATAAGTTTCTACGTAGATACCTACGTAGGTATCTACGTAGAAAAAAGCAGCGACGTTTCGCCGCTGCTTTGCATTACATGAATGCCTTTTTAGTATTGCAAAAGCTTTTCCAGTTTGTTGTATGCGCCACTTTATGAGGAACCACTTCAGAGGCCATCCACCACGGAAGCGAGCCTTAATCTCTTCTCGTAAGACATAATTCGCCGGTGAGCCATCAAAGGTTCCTGGCGTTCCTGTTTTCCACTTGTCTTTCATCGTTACCTCCACTGTATCTTTGCGACTTTTTGTATGCGTTCTCGGACTGCTTCTTTTGTGAGAAGGAATAGAAATGCAGGGTGTAGTTTGAACATTTCGGTATCTCCCATAGGCTTACTCATCTTTTTTGTCTATAAACACTCTACTACAACTTAACCCGGTATTGCAGTGCCTCATATACATGTGCGGGTTCAATAATTTCTTTCTGGTCCAGGTCGGCAATGGTCCGTGCTACTTTGATGACGCGGTGATAGCTTCGAGGTGAAAGGTTGAGTTTTTGTGAACTCAGGCGCAAGATCTCTTTCACTTCGTCAGAGAGTGTAATAGTTTCATCGATATCTCGCGCTGAAAGTTCAGCGTTTGCACGAGTGCCACGACTGCTCCCACGTACTGCCATGCGTTGCCGTGCATTTGCCACCTGCTCTCGTGCTGCGTCAGTCTCCCCTTCGTTACTTGCACTGCTCGTAAGCGTTTGATAGTCAACGTGGGGCACTTCAAGCCAGAGGTCAATGCGATCGAGGATCGGTCCAGAGATTTTTCCTTTATAGGTGTCCATCATCGCGCCGGCCAAGTCGGTCGTGCCGTCCTCAGTTCCTCGATAAGGGTTCATGGCGGCGATGAGAATAAAGTCTGCCGGGAAGATTGCGGTGCCTTGTACACGTGAGATTGAGACCACGCGGTCTTCAAGTGGTTGTCGCAACGCATCGATGGAACGTCGTTCAAACTCTGGGAACTCGTCAACGAACAGCACCCCTTTGTGCGCAAGGGTTACCTCCCCCGGTTTTGGATTGGTGCCACCACCAACCAGCGACGTATGGCTAGCAGTATGGTGAGGTGCGCGAAACGGTGGGGCCGAAGAAATACTGCCGTCGTAGACTCCGGCAACCGAGTGAATTGCAGTGACATCGAGTGCCTCTTCTCTAGAGAGTGGTGGAAGAATACCTTGAAAGGCCCGAGCGAGCATGGTCTTACCGGTACCGGGTGGTCCGACCATAAGTACGTTGTGTCTTCCTGCAGCTGCAATAAGTAATCCGCGCTTCGCACTCTCCTGTCCTTTGATGTCCTCAAGACGTGTCAATCCATCAGTCCATTGTGGGTCGATAGTGGTTACCGGTTGTCTGGACAGGCTTCGTTGCATTTCTTCAGCGGTAGTAATGTGTCCAACAACTTCAGTAAGTGTCGTTGCGCCGTAGATTGCCACACCATCAACCAACGCTGCTTCCTTGGCATTTTCTTTTGGAACGATGATTTCTGTAAAGCCGTGTTTTTTGGCAGTTTGTACTACCGGGAGTATTCCGCGCACTGCACGCAACTCACCGGTAAGTGAGAGTTCTCCAATATACATGCGCTTTGTGGTGTTTGCGGTGATTGCTTTAGCGGCGATTAAATATGCAACCGCAATGGGCAGATCAAACAGCGGCCCTTCTTTCTTCAGGTCTGCGGGTGCAAGCGAGATGGTCACTTTTTTGCGACTACTCTTTGGGGATGGGAGTCCTGAGTTTTTTATAGCAGCACCCACGCGATCTTTTGCTTCCTCAATTGCTTTGCCAGGAAGTCCTACAATGGAAAACGAATGCAGACCTTTTGCAAGGTCTGCTTCAATAGTCACCGGTGTACCACCGGTGACACTTCCCTGTGCTGTGTACGTTGTTGCAACTGCCATACATAATTACATCGGTAGTTGTGCTTCATCTTCGAGGTGTACTTTGCAGGTGCGTGCAGCAGCATTGGCATTCAATCGGTCAGTCTCAATTTGTTCGCCTCCAATTTCACACGTGCCATAGGAACCCTCTTCAATTTTGTGTAGCGCTCGTTTGATGTTGTTGAATCGTGTTTCAAGTGCGCTCAGTGTTCCCCGGCGTTCTTGCCATTCTTCGGAGCGATCGCCAAAATCGTTTGGGTCAGCTGTGTTCTTTGCTGGTTCGTCAGGTACGGTCACCCAATCGTTTTGATTGTGTGGATTTTGGACGCCGAGTTCAGAAAGTGATTGTGTAAGTTCGGCAAGTTCATTTTCCAATGCCTGTTTGTATGTTGCTGTTTCCATATACAGACCATTATACCCCAGTACCACTATCGGGGAATTAGTGGAAGAATTGTATTGAAGGTTTCAGTGTTGGTAGTGATCAAAATAAGGTTTGGTTGCACGAATGAGTAGGTGATACGTTGGGTGTTGTTTGTGTCAACGAGTATACGCGCACTTTTGTTTGAGATAATCGTGTCACGGAAGAACGCTGAACGTATCTGTGAATCAGTTCGTGCGTATGGATCGTAAGATTCAGAAACAGGACTACCAAAAAGCGGTGCAAGGTCAATGCTCATTACTTGCTCCCACGCAAGCATGCCTGCAAACGCAGTGTCGAAGTTCCCTACACGCATGAGAATAAATGGGTCGGTTCCGCCGACACTTCCAAAGGTCACTTCTTGGATACCGCGAGTAAATGAGCCCGGCGCGCGGTATCCCATGTATTGCATGACAGTTGCAGCATCAGCTGGGGCGGTAGTGCCGTCTGGGTTTTTGAGTGTTGGGTATATCTGAATCGTTTCACTGCTCTGCAATGACGCACTGAGAATATTGTCGTATGTTTCATCACGTGTTTGCGACAATGGAATAGGAACCTGCGTGTTTGTTTGTATGAGTGATGGAATGGTAATAACGACTGCTTCCTGAGTGGGTGTGGAACTCACGAACCAGTACACACTTGTTCCAATACCCAGCAAAGAGGCGCCAACAATCACAAGCATGTAGATGTATATTGGTACTCGAGATGGACTGTCCACAGGTGACGGAGCGTATTTCTGTGTCTTCTGTGGAACCACTGCTTCCTGCGGTGTGGGGACTGCTTCTTTTGGAGTCGGAACAGGATCTGGAGTAGGAGTCGTAACAGGTTCGGGTCCCGGTTCTGGTGAAACAGGTGTTAGGATTGGCTCTGGCGCAGGTATGCTTGTGTGCATAGGGACTGACTGCGGTGGTGTTACTGGTTCTGGTGGTTCGGGGACCGGTTCTGGTGCATCAGCAGGAGTCACAACAGGTTCAGGTGTTGGGGCTGGTTCTGGGGTAACAACTGGTGCTGGCTCGAGTGTAGGAGCTTCCACGGGTTGTGTAATTGGCGTTTGAATCTGTGTCATTTGTGCGCTGCTGTCGGCCGTTGCATCCAAAAATGCTGCTGCACTATGTACTTCGTTTGCTGTGCTTTTAGAAACAACTCGTTCTTTTAGTTGGGTATCAACTTCTTGAGAAACCAATGCAGCTTCGGGCGTGGGTGCTTCTTCATGCGCGGTTGGCTCAGGTTTTACAGTAGGAGTTGGAACAGGATCTGAAGCTGAAGCTGAAGCTGGGGCGGGAGTGGGTGCTGATGTGCTTGCGTCATCATCAGTATATGTCCATGAAGGCGCAGCAGTCTCCTCCTTCTTTTTAATTGAAAGAGCGGTGTTTTTCTTAACTCTCTTTTTCTTTGCAAGGCGCTTGACTACAATACCGTGATCACTTTGTGGTGCGTGAAAACTATCGCGCGCTGCTTTCGTGATTGTATCAAGTCGTGTGTCGGCTTTACGAACAACATGTTTTGGTTCTTTTGCTTGTGTGGCAGCGATCTTCTTCTGCGTCGCCCAACTTTTCATACTTTCACCAATTGCTGGCAGTAGTCGGAAACGCTTTTGTTTTTTGTTTTGGATTATTACTCCCTCACGATCATCAGCAGCAAGTGATACTTGCTGTGGTGTATCTTCGAAAGTAGTGGTTTGTATCTGATGCTCTTGGATGTGTCGTACCTCGTCACTAAGTGTGCTGTCAGCAACTTTAACTTTTTGTTCAGTTGAGGTGCGAACTTTAATTTCTTTTGGTAGCGGCTTTGGCTTGTGTACCTCCTCCATTCCGGCAAACACATCTTTGTCGACATCTTTTTTGATCTCTGGTACCTGTTCTTTTTTCTGCGGTGCTTCAGCTGGTGGGATGTCGGCATTTGCAGAAAGAAATTCGTGCGCAAGCTTCGGTTTCTTCCGCTTCATACTCTGTGCCTTTTTTGGGATCACATTTGCTTTAGGGGTATTTAAAATAGCATTCGCTTTATCTTGAGCGGTTTGCTTGTCTTTCTTGAGTTTTGGTCCTGCAGGTTTTTCTTCACCACGTGCATGTGAAACATCCGCGTTATACGTGCGGATACGAGAAATAACCTTCTTCTCCCCTTGTGCCATTGTGCATATAGTATCGCATGAAATACAACACACACTAAGGCGCGTTATATACAAAAACCGATGCGAAGCATCGGTTTTTGTATAGTGCTTTATTTTTTCTCGTTTCGTTCGGGCGGCGTCACTCCTTTCTTTTGAGCAAACTCAGGATCTATTTGTTTGATTGAGAGACCAATCTTCCCTTCGTCAACTTTTGACACGACTGCTTCAACCGTCTCACCTTCTTTAAGTAGTCCGTCCATTTTTTCGATTCTGAATGGAGCAATTTCTGAGATATGGATAAGACCTTCGTTGATGTCATCAATTTTTGCAAACGCACCAAAATCGACGACACGTACAATGGTTACCGTTACACGCTCACCTACTTCGTAGACTTTGGTAAGCGCTGCAATACGATCTGCTGCTTTTTGTGCAGTACCATTTTTACCAGTGATAAACACAGAACCGTCGTCTTCAATAGAAATTTCTTCCACTCCCGTTTCTTCTTTTATTGCATTGATGGTCTTTCCACCAGAACCGATAACCAGACCAATTTGATCAGGAAGAATTGAGAGTGTCAGAATCTCTGGTGCACGAGGAGAGATATTTTCTCGTGGTGCTGCGATTGCTGCTTCCATAGTTTCAAGAATAGTTAGTCGTGCCAGACGTGCTTTCTCAAGCGCCTCCCCAAGAATCTTTACAGGGATTCCTTCTACTTTTACATCCATTTGGATTGCAGTCACACCTTCACGCGTGCCGGCAACTTTAAAGTCCATGTCACCATGTTCATCTTCCGGTCCCTGGATGTCGGTTAAGAGCGCGTAGTTCTCTGCGTCTTGCATCATCAGACCTGAAGCGATGCCCGCAACCGGTCGCTTGATGGGTACGCCGCCATCCATCAGTGCAAGTGATGAGCCACATGCTGAACCCATAGAGCTCGAGCCATTTGACGCCATTGTTTCTGACACAAGGCGGATGGTGTATGGGAACTCACTTTGTGGAGGAATCACTGGCAAGAGTGCTTTTTCTGCAAGTGATCCGTGGCCAATCATTCGACGGTTAAAACCACCCACGCGTCCTGACTCACCCACTGAAAACGGAGCGAAGTTGTAGTGATGGATGTATCGCTTCTTGCTGTCTTGGTTTTCAATAGTATCAATCAGCTGTGCTGACTCAGGCCCTGCGAGCGTCAGTGCCGTGAAGATGTGTGTACCCCCACGGTAGAAGATGCCAGAGCCGTGCAGTACCGGTGAAACATCACCTGCCTGTGCATAGAGTTCACGCACGGTGTCCATGTCGCGACCATCTGCACGTTTCCCGTCTTTGATAGCGCCACGGTGGAGTTCCTTGTCTACTTCATCTTCGAAGTATTCACTTGCGTGTGCAGCATTTACCTCCTCTTCTACTTTTTCTTCGATCGCTGCAAGGAAGGCATCCTTGAGTTCATAGATATGGTCTTTCCCAGCTTTGTTTGAGAAAAGCACTTCAGTTAGCTGTGATGCAAACTCGCTGGCGAAAAGTGTATGTACTGCTTCAGGGAGTTGTGGAGCTTCGTAGGGTCGTTTTTCTTTTCCGATTTCTGCAATGATTTCTTTTTGCCATGCCTCAAGCTTTTGGTGTACTGCCACACTTGCTTCAAACACCGCAAGAATGTCACTTTCCGGAACTTCATATGCTGCAGTTTCGATCATGTTGATGTTGCCGTCTTTCCCACATGCGAGCACTTCAAACGATAGTTCCTGTTCTTCGCGCTGGAGGTAGGTTGGGTTCACAATCACCTCTCCCGTTTCTTTGTGCTGCCCAATACGCACGGTACCAACTGGTCCCGCCCAAGGAATGTCTGAAACTGAAAGCGCAAGTGATGCTCCAATTACACCAAGTACATCGGGGTCATCTTCACCCATAGCCAGTACCGTTACGACAACTTGAATGTCGTTGCGCATACTCTGGTCAAACAGTGGTCGAATGGTGCGGTCAATGATTCGTGCGGAGAGCACCGCCTCGTCGCTTGGTCGTCCTTCACGTCGCATGAAACGACTGCCGAGCATTTGTCCTGCTGCGTAAAACTTTTCTTCAAATTCTACTGACAGGGGAAAGTACGGCATGTTGCTGGTGCGTGAACTCATGACTGCAGTTACTAAGATTGCAGTTTCTCCCATACGAAGAATCACCGAGCCATTGGCTTGGTTGGTAAGGTCAGTAAACTCTGCGGTAAGGGTTTTACCGGCGATGTCTACTTCAAATGTTTTCTTTTGCATTATGAAATTGTATTTATGAGATCTGCAAGTTTCAGATTAGAACACATGGGTGTTTGTAACCTGCCTACCTGCAGACCTCTTTTGAATAACGTACTAACGATAACAAAAAAAGGTCGAAAACGTAAACGTTTTCGACCCTGTACCTAAGGAACTTATTCGTCCCACATACCAGCTTTTTCCAAAGCATCCGCTATGCACCAAGCGGCAGTCAGTGAAGATTCGTTGTGTTCCAGGCTAAATAGGCTGCTGTTGAGTATATCAACTTCGATTTGATCCCGTGCCCATTCAGCAAAAGCTCTCTTGGTATAAACTTTGCTGATGTCAGTTGCAAAGTTGGGCTGTAAGCCGTGTTTACTCTGCAGCGTTTTCTGTATCTGTTGCATGAGCTGACGAGCTTCAGTCGCTTTCTCTCCAGAGACAAACTCCAGAATGCATTCATCAGCTTTAGCAAACACTTTCCCGATAGATTTAGGTCGTGCCCCTTGTTGGACACTTCCCTGTTCAAGTACATCTGCAATCCTTTCTAATGCATCAGCAATCCGTCTCTGAGCATTTGTCTGCGCAGACATGTGGTGGTTTGCAAAATCACCCATCGTAGCTTCTCCTTTGAGGTGGAATTATTGTGCGCTCCGACAAGCGCTTTGCGTACTTCCCAATCCCTCTCTTTTTGTGGCGGCGGTCAATTTCTCTTGCCTTGTAGAGGTGGCCGCGCACGTAGCAAAGGTAGAACGTGTAAAACTGTCGTCGCAGTGATCGAAATGTAAGCACATCGTCAACACCACGGTTATATGCGCGTTGATTAAGCTTTACCCTTTTCATGTACTATTCTCCTGTGAGTTCCACCTCGTACTATATATATGTATGGAAAAACTGCAAGCAATTACCATCTTGTCTCCTACTTTTTGCCCTTTGAACTCACTCCAATAGCAAAATTCGCACTATCATCAACAGGAATTCAAACCCCTCATCGTTCGTTGTCATTAATGATAACGTAACGATAAGGCGTTGCGCATAAAAGAAAACACTATCGCTTGCGATAGTGTTTTCTTTTTATCTTCTCTATAAGTCATCAGTGTCGGTTCCGGTGGTGACTACTTTATCGATTTGATCTTTCAGGTCTTTCTTTGTGCGTGTTGTCGCCTTCTTGCCCGTTGTTTTGTGCGTCCCTCTCCCGCGTGGTGCGCGGTAGCCAAGCAAGAATGATTTAGGATCTTCATCAAGATCTATGAAATCGTCTACTGCTGCACGAAAGGCTGAGGATGCACTACGGCCAAAGGTAATACCTTCTACCTGACACCCTTGGTTTTGGATGTACTCAACGCCAGGTATGAAATCACCGTCGCCTGTTGCAAATACAATGGCATCGACTTTGTGTGACAATTTGATTGCGTCAACAACCATGCCAACGTCCCAGTCAGCTTTCTTTGCGCCACCGTAGAAGATCTGTAGGTCTTTTGTTTTGATTTCAATACCGACTTTCTCAAGCGCTTCAAAAAAAGGCTGTTCCTCACCACTCTCTGTGTTTACCACGTAGGCACTTGCCCGGATGAGCTTTCGCTCACCAAGCGCAGCTTTTACGACGTTTGCGAAGTTTACTTTTGCTTTATAAAGATTTTTTGCACTGTGATACAGGTTTTGTGTATCAATAATAATTGCGACCCGTTGGTCTTGATGTCTAATTACTCCCATAAGTTTTTAAAGTTACGCACGCAACTATTGGTGCATGTCTTTGTCAGACTTCGAAAAATATATTTCACCGTACCACCAAGTACGTCTCCAGATATTTTTCTTGTCTTTCTCGATCTGCACTCAATAGTTGAGCGCTTTAGTATGTGTGTAAATTATAAAAATTCGAATCAAGTGATTCTACTTCGCAGTGTATCACATTGTGAAACAGTGAGCCCCGCACCAAAGGCGCGGGGCAAACAGTTTCAAGCAGATTAGCTTATCGCTTTAGCCCGAGTTTCTTAATCAGAGACTCATAAGCCTTTTCATCCTGCCGTGAGAGATACTTCAGGTGCTTGCGACGATTCGCAACCATCTGGAGCAGTCCACGACGAGAGTGAAAATCCTTTTTATGCTTCTTAAGGTGTTTTGCAAGCTCGTCGATCTGACGAGTGAGAAGTGCTACTTGTGATTGTGCTGAACCAGTATCATTCTCGTGCTTCTTCACGTCCTTAATTGCATTTGCCTTCTTTACTTTGCTTAACATAATGCGTTTTAAAAATGCGTCTTCCATAATAGATACAGCTCCTTTACAGAAGCTCTACAGAAGTACGCGGTCTAACCTGCGAAGGTTGTGTACACTATAGCACATATAAGAAAAAAATCAAGTTTCACCACTACTCTACCCTTGTGTCAAAGTATTGTATGGCACCTGTGCTTATTAAAACCTAGCAAGCAAGCCGTGATTCAGCTGGAAAAAATCTGGTTTGCTTCCTTACAGGAACTGTACACCTTTTAGGTATATTCTCCCTTTGGTCGAATCTACCTCAAAAGGTCTTGCGAAGTTCCAAGTATTCACTTCTCACACAGAAGCTCGCAATGACGGCAACGAAGTTGCCGTCTACGGAAAAACCAAAGGTTGTTCCGTCTTCGCGAGACCATAGTCGAAGCGATCCAGTAAATTAATGAGCACAGGTGTCTGTTTTTTATTTTGCGACACTTACTTTTGGTATACTCATACATATGTAGGTACAGATCATGAAGTTGTCGCGATTAAAAGGAGAATTTTTAGAATACTTAGAGGTCGAACGTGGTCGGTCCTTAAAAACTGTCGAGAACTACGAACGGTATCTCACAAAGTTTTTATCGTTTGTAAAAACAGACTCCCCTTCTAAGCTTACACAAGAGCAGGTGCGTGAGTTTCGTTTGTATCTCAATCGTCAGCCAGGAACGAAAAGCGGTGGTCGCATGGAGCCGATGAAGCGTAAGACACAAAACTATTATCTGATTGCGGTGCGTGCATTTTTAAAGTACATGCGGAAGCGAGGAATTGAGTCACTCAATCCAGAACGTATTGAACTTGCGAAAGTGGCAGAACGGTCGCTCGATCTCATTACCTCCGCGGAGCTCAGTCGCTTAATGAAAGCACCCGATCGAAAGACATTGGTGGGTTTGCGTGACTATGCGATACTGCAACTCTTGTTTTCTACCGGCTTACGTATCTCAGAACTCACTGGTCTTTCCATTGATGATGTCGACCTCTCACGTGATGAATTCTCAGTGCGTGGTAAGGGTGACAAGATACGGGTGGTCTTTCTTTCAAGTGAAGCAAAGAAAGCTATAAAAGAATATCTATCCCAGCGCAATGATATGGATGATGCGATGTTCATCCAGTATGGAAAAAATGCAAAGAACGCATCTGACCTTCGTCTCTCCCCTCGAGCGGTGCAGCGCATGCTTAAAGCATGTGCGACAAAGGCAGGAATTACACGAAAGGTGTCACCACACGTCATCCGGCATAGCTTCGCAACCGACCTGCTGCAAAACGGCGCCGATCTGCGTTCTGTGCAGGCACTTCTCGGTCATGCAAATATTGCAACGACACAGATGTATACACACGTTACCGATCAATACTTACCTGAGGTGCACAAGAAGTTTCGCGGAAAGAAGTAAAAGCGCTTGTTGATTTATCGATTAATAATGTGCAATCGGAGGATCTATTTCTGCTGCTGAAACAGACTCTGGGTCTCCAAAGTATTTTATGTTAAGAGCGGTCAGTTTCTCATATACCCCGTCACGTTTTTGTGGTGGAAGTTGCATGATAAGATCGCTTAAAGCTTCATAGAATCCGCTATTTTCTGGGAATGAGTCCGCGGATAGTTGTGTATGAAGCTCTTTTCCAAGCGCTGTCCATCCTTCAAAACCAAGATGCGGCATATGTTCTTCTAATAATGATATAAACATATCAGGAAGATAGGTTCCGTTTTCAACATATTCTTTGAATATTCCATTGAGAATCACATCTTCGGGTACGTTACTAAGTGTGCTGATAAGTGCAATATATTGTTCAGCAACACGCATTTCATTTGAATAACCAACTTTTGTTTCTTGTAAAATGTCGTTTGCGTATTTTTGTTCAAAGGTATTACGTGGGCACTGTTTTAGGTACATGCGTGTCATGCGCAGTGAAATGAGTTGTGTGATTGCTTCGTTTATACCTCTTCCTTTTTCAATACGGTAGTGTTCGACTACTGTTGCATCATCACTTTCTCTTCGTGTTTCTATATGTTGATCAGTTTCTGTCTGGAGTCCAACTGCCCGCTGGAATCGAGCTGTGTTGGAGAGCGTGTATGTGGTATTTTGCTTTCCTGTATCGGTTATGGCATGTAGTTCTTCGTGCACGAACGTAAGTACTACGTTGAGCCATCCAGCGATTTCATCAAAGTGTGCCAAGATCTTGCCCTTATCCTCTTGTAGTGATCTAACATTTAGTTCAGAACGAAGAGAATCGCGTACACCGTCTGTATTGAGTACCAAATCAAACACAATGCGAGGAACACTTTTGCCACGTACATATGTTTCATAAAGCGCAGTGTCAACCTCGTCAGCTTCACTTGCTATTTTGTTATGCAAGCCGATTGAGGCGCGCGAGCTTGATTGGGCAAGTAGATGGGCATTGAGTGCAATACTTTTGTCTCCATAGTATATACCAAGATAATCATCACTATCATCACCTTCTTCAATCTCAATCTTTGATTTTGGAATAAAACGACCCATTCGTCTAATCACCTGTGTGGTATCTAAACTTTTTCGTAGTTCCTGCAGCACTATATTTCGAACAGCAGTTTCATTTATGTCTTCAAGGTAGCCTGCGATTTGTTTCATTTCAGGTGTATCTTTCTCTTCTTCCACCGACACTTCAACACCGCCAAAAAAAGATCCTACCTCCAGCGGGTGTGTATCAATCGGTTTTTGTGGGAAACGTTCACCTTCCATGAAAATAATTATACCGCACAGTAAAGAACCCCACCCCAGAGGGGATGGGGCATTTGCCCACATCCCCTCTGG
>CAJXAG010000023.1 GCA_913050645.1 uncultured bacterium
TAGTATGGGCTCATCAGAAAAAGAGATGACCGAACGAGGCGCCAACATTACGCTCGACCGTACATTTCACGACTTTGGTGAAATACCACAGTATGGTGGTGTGGTGAACACTAGCTTTACAGTCACTAATGAAGGGGAAGACACTTTAGAAATCGGGGACATCACCACGAGTTGTAGTTGCACTTCAGCCACGGTTGAAAAAAGTTCAATTGAGCCGGGTGAAAGTGTAAAACTCAACGTCGTGTTTGATCCTGACTTACATGCTGAACCACTTGACGTTTTCAAACGCACCGTCTTTATTCCAACAAATGATCCAAACTCTCCCGAAGCAGAAGTAGTGATACAAGTGGACATCTTAGAGGGAGAATAATTAAAGAAATTACATAACATACAAAATATGACAAACAAAACAATCATCTATTTAGCTATCGCCATATTGATTGGAGGCGGATTAATCTGGCTGACTTCACAATCGAGCGAAACTCCTAGTCCAACTGCTGCCACAGGCACCACTGCCTCGCTTAAAGCTGAAGTGTCACAATATGATTTTGGGACTATTGATATCAACGGAGGGGATGTGACTACTGAATTTCCGGTAACCAATACTGGTGAGGAGCCGATTATTGTTGTCGACGGAACTACGAGTTGTGCATGCACGAGTGCCGAAATTGAAGGGGTTGGTTTTGACATGCATAAAGGTATGAACTCCAAGGTAACCATTGAACCAGGCGAAACAAAAACATTAACTGCTACGTACGATCCACTTTTCCATGGACCTAACGGTACTGGAAAGATTACTCGTGAAGTGATTTTAAAAACGAACTCCGTGGTCACTCCAGAAGTTCGGGTGAGATTTGCTGCTAACGTAGTAAAGAATTAACTATGAGCTGTTGTAACAAAAAAACAGAAGATAAAATAAAAGAAAGTGAAAGCAGGGGAGTCGAAACTACAGATAGTAGGCACCACAAGGAAACAGCGATGATACAAACTGTTGCTGTCTTAAATCCATGGAAAGCGGCAACGTTGGTGGTTACTACCGCTCTGATATTCACCCTAGCATTTGGTACATTGTTGGCCACTGGAGTGATACAAATTGCCGGTATGAGTGACGCTACTATGGCGATGAAAAACATGTCTGGTGATGAAATGAAAAAAGACCAAACGGTATTGCCGTCAGTGATGCCAGTGAGTGTGCCTCTACCGATTACTTGGGGAGATATTGGAACAAAAATGTTAGCGTCCGGTGTCATTGATGAACAAAAGTTTACTGCCCTCTACGAGTCACGCGGTGGTGTGTCAGACACCATAAAAACCATGCTGTATGACACTAACGTTGGTGAGCTGACTATGACCAAAGAAAATGCGCAAGATATGCTTAACTTATTTTGGGCCTTTGGCGTTGCTAACAAAAATCCTGTTCTAAGCGAAGGACCGATGGTAGATGAGAAGTACGGCGGTGATCCGAGTCGATTTGCTGCTACCGGTGGCTGGAACTTGCGTACAGGGGATATAATGGATCATTATAATAACTACGCCTGGGTATCCTTAACTCCAGAGCAACAGAGCCGAGTGGAGACAGTATCGCAAGGGATTTTCCGACCCTGTTGTAACAATTCTACGTACTTCCCAGACTGCAATCACGGCATGGCTATGCTCGGCCTACTTGAGCTGCTTGCCGCTAACGACGTAAGCGAAGACGATATGTACGACATTGCGCTGGGTGTTAACACCTACTGGTTCCCGGGTACCTACGAGACTATCGCAGCGTTTACTGCTGAAAAGGGAGTAGATTTTGCAGATATTCCAGCTAAGGAATTACTTGGCGATGGACTCTCTAGTGCCTCTGGCTTTGCGGCTGTGAAATCTTCACTCGCCGGCCCAGCGCCAACGCAGCAAGGAGGTGGTGGATGTAGTGTGTAAATTACATTGATTACTAACAAACAAATCAAATTATGAACAAAATCGTAATCACAGTGAGCTTGATTTTACTGATCGGAGGGGGATTGACTTTATTTCAGATGAATCAAGAAGAAAGGGTGACAACACAAACAGCAACTGACCCAGAATCACCGTCACAGACTCAAGCAGAAGTTAAAAATACATCAGTGAATGACGGAGCGAGATACGCATATGTAGCACTCGGCCCAGCAAATGGTATTGGGGTCATTGATCTCTCAGACAATACGCTCCTTGAAACATTACCGGCAGGTAATAACCCACATGGAATCACTTTTGCCGCTGGAAACATATTCACTACTGCCAGCAAAATGGGTCCAAAAGAAATGATGATGGAGCCGGATCATGACGATGGTGAGGTTATGGATATGGCCATGATGATGAAGCTCGGCTCAAATGAAATTAGTGTGACAGACCCTGCTACCAAGCAGATCATCGATACCATTGATATTGGTGGAGGTACGCACCACATGACTGCTTCTCCAAATGGAGCGCTTGTCTTTGCTACGGTCCCATCGCGTGGCGGAGTGGTAGTTATTGATGCTGCCGCACGTGTCGTTGTTGACTTCATAGAAACTGGCGTAATTCCAAATTACGTTGCCGTTTCTCCTGAAGGAACCACAGCGTATGTAACCAATAAAGGGAATGACACCGTATCGGTAGTTGATCTGCAAACAAATACCGTGACAAAAAATATAACAGTTGGGGTCCGTCCGGATCATATGGTTATAAGTGCAGATGGGCAGAGCGTATACATAACCAATGCCGGCGACGATACCGTAAGCATTATTGATGCGTCAAGCAATACACTGGTAAACACAGTAGCTGTTGGTGAAACACCTCATGGCATCGGAATCTCGCGTGATAATTCCAATGTGTATGTGGCAAACACAGAAACGAAAGATATTTCTGTTATTGCAGTAAAGAGTGTTGAAGTCGTAAATACGATTGCTGTCGGCAGCGAAGTTGAACACTTAGAAGTTGACCCTGACAGTGGGAACATTTTCGTGAACAGTGAAGACGAGCAAAGTATCTTTGTCATCAACCCTGATACTGGTGAAATTGATAACACTATAGAAATTGGCGCGGAACCGCACCAGCTTGTAGTGAACTAGGTGACGTAGACCTTAAAACACACCGACTGCACATACAGCAGTCGGTGTGTTTTTGTATGTGCTACGATTCAGTGACATATATGAGTTGGCTCACCGTCAAAAGGTTACTTTTGCAAGACGCTGTCTTTTCTGTACTTGGGCATAAACTAAATGCAGATCACATGATATACTGAGCAAACGCACGTGATTTACGTATGCCGTGTATTTAAAATACTTAACTTATAACTATGTCACATACAACAGAAGAAGCGCCACAAACCAATGATAATGGATCAAACCATGAGAACACCGCACAGACAAACATAACTGAAACTGCGTCTTTACCGGTAGCTGATGCGAGCAATGATAGCAAAACCGGACGTACTCAAAACATGCTTGTCGGTGTGCTTGGGGTACTCGTTATTATGGCTGGAATCCAAGTATTCCAAACCCAACAATTGATGGCAGCGGTGAGTAATGGATCTCTTAAAACTGCTGCTCCTGCACAGGAAAGTTCGTCAGTCGGTTTGCCTAGTCAGGTAGGTGGTTGTGGTTAATAGACGTATCACCTAAGAAAATGACAATAACAATTAACACGAACAAGCTGTTGGGTGTGGTAATAGGTGTCTTGTTGATCCTATACGCCGTCAATATATTTTTCACAAATCAGCTTATAAACGCCTGGGTTGATGAGCCAGTTGCATTGACCTTTACGCTGATTTCAGCACCGGATTGTGAGCGCTGCGTAGATCCAAAGCAGATCGTCAGCGTAATAGATGCTGCTCATAACATCGACTATGAAACCTCAGTGGTAGAATTTGACAGTACGATAGGAGCGAAATATATCGACATGTATGGCATTGCAAAGTTGCCAGCTGTGGTTGTTTCTGGTGATGTGCGCAATGAAAGAGTATTAGGTGCCTGGGAATCCTTCAGAGGAAGAACTGTAGATGATTCAATTATTATTGACGACTTAATACCGTTTTATGACTTGGCTGAACGTAAGAATAAAGGAGTTGTTGATGTCGTAATACTGATGGACAGTTCCTGCGAAAGTTGTCTTGACCCTAATGCGTACCTCGGCATGGTGCAAAAACTTGGTCTAGCAGCAGGCGAAGTACTCGGTCATGATCTTGCTTCAGCTGAAGGTTCTGCTTTTGTAAAGGATTACCAGATAAAAAAGCTTCCGACAGTACTGCTGTCACCTGACGCCTCCGCATATGAGAACCTTGATAACGTATGGCAGCAAGTCGGTACAATAGAAGAGGACGGCTGGTATGTCTTTAGGGAAGTACAAAAGCTTAGTTCTGACTTCACGACTCTCCAATGAGCGTGACCATAATGTCTATGAAAAACTCAAATTTATACAAAATCGTTGAACACACCGTTACAGTGGTTACCTCCGGCTATACCGCGGTAGTCTTTTTGGTTTCAGGTGCGTTCTTCGCCGGTTTATTGGCCTTTTTCTACGGATTATTTACCATTCCGTTCTTCGGTGGAGCTTTGGGCTTCTACCGCATGGAGCCACCGACAACTTTTGAGTATAGCTATCTCGTTTTCTCAGCCGTAGTCTCAGCTCTTATTGTTACACTCACTATTCACACAACCAAACTGAAGGTGGAAGGAACAGTAAAAGGTAAGAGTGCGTCAGCGCTGGGGCTCACTACCGGTATTTTTGGAGCCGTTTGTCCGGCCTG
This sequence comes from uncultured bacterium, assembly GCA_913050645.1. Lineage (GTDB taxonomy): Bacteria > Patescibacteriota > Minisyncoccia > Phycocordibacterales > UBA918 > OLB19. The sequence continues at coordinate 4,748 of CAJXAG010000023.1, forward strand.
TCTAGGAATTAATTTTCTTGCTTTTGGCAACGTTTTTACAACTCAGTTGGCGTTTCTTATTCCTTATATTGTATGGATACAGATCGGCGGTATCATTCTGTTGTCTCTGGGATTGTATCTGGTCGCGAAAAGTGCGTACACTAAGAATTGTGTAGCGTGCTCGGTAGCAGATATAACAGATACACAATCTGTACCAAGTAGCCCCAAGGCCATCTCCCTCACTCGATTCTTTCCCGCTATCATGGTGTTTGGATTGGCCTTACTGGCGTACCAGATAACAGCTGTTTTAGGCGGGGTAGGATTATCTCCAGGTACTGTTTCTGACAACATACTGATTACGCAAGATGGCGAAAAGATAGACATTGACCAAGTGATAGAGGAAGTAACACCTCAAGCTGGATTTAGTACCAACGTACGATGGGGCGATGTAGTACCAAAGATGATTGAAAGTGGTGCGTTAGACCCAGTTGCACTGGAAAACATCCTTGTCAAACGTTATGGACAAACAATGAAACCAGAGTGGCAAGCAGTGTTGGCTGGTGAGGACCTCACATTGTCCATAGACAATGAAAACGCTGTCTTTATGATGTATATGCTGTGGGCTTTGGCAAAACATAACGAAAATCAAATTCTGGCTGACAGCCCGCTGGCTAAGTATTTCACCAATTATGATATTGGAGTTGGTCGGGCAGGCTACAACGATACGCCGCTTCTGGCACTTAATCCCGAACAACAAGCGTTAGCGAAGCGAGTTTCTGAAAACGCGTATCGCCCGTGCTGTGGTAATTCCACCGCCGCGCCCGACTGTTCACATGGTTATTCTGCACTTGGTCTGATTCAACTGATGGCTGCTCAAGATTTCTCAGAACAAGAAATATTTGAAACGTTTGTACAGTTCAACTCCTTCTGGTTCCCAGAAACGTATATCAAAACTGCTTTGTACTTCCAAATTACTGAGGGAAAGACTTGGAGCGAGGTAGACAAAGAGTTGATAGCTGGTGCGGAATACTCAACTTTGCGTGGTTCTTACAAAGCGAAGAATTTCCTCAAGAATAACTTCAACATCTAAACATTAGAAGCAGATGATGGCGCGATGTTGTAGTGTATCAATCTCTAACTAACCAGTAGTCATGGACAAGTATAAAAATTCAATGCTGACGGGTATGATTGCTACCACAGTATTACTCCTGCTCTACGGAGCGGTCCTTAGCCTGGTATCCGGCTTTAGCTTTATGACCACACAGTGGGCGCAATTCTGGCCGTACGTAGTTACGCTGGCAGTCGGTTTTGGTATTCAGGCTGGCCTATACGTTCGGCTACGCGAAAAGGTGAAAGAACATGCCGCTGGTAAAGTAGCAGCAGTTTCAGGTACTACCTCCACCTTAGCCATGATGTCATGCTGCACACACTACCTCGTAAATATCTTACCGATGCTTGGTGCAACGGGCGTTGTCGTGTTTGTGGCACAGTATCAAATCGAACTTTTCTGGTTTGGTATTGTGGCGAACTTGGCGGGTATGAGCTACATGCTTTATAAGCTTAAACAAATCCCCGTATGAATCAAAAGTGGTTAACCTTGGTTGGTTTGGTAGTGCTGCTGCTGGTTGGTGTCATTGTGTATTCAGCTTTGCAAGATCAAAAAGGAACAGATACCTCTACCTTAGAGTCAGTACGCTCTTTGCCAGACGATCCCTTGGCGGCTGGGAGCTTTGAAGCACAAGTTGATGAAACTGGTCCAGTTACGGTCACCATTCAGCCGCTTAGTCTGACTGATTCAGGAACATGGGATTTTGTGGTCACACTGCAAACACATAGCGTTGACCTTGATATGGACATACTTACATCGATTGTTTTACTTGATTCTGCCGGTGAAGAAGTTAGTCCAATCAGTTGGGATGGTGACCCGCCGGAGGGACACCATCGAACGGGCACACTTAGTTTTACGGCTCTTAACCCAAAACCAGAAACGGTTACAGTGTTGGCAAAAAATATAGCAGATGTACCATTGCGAGAGTTTGTATGGAAGAACTAATCTAGTAGGCCTTAGTGCGCTAGTGCAATACATGTTACGGACGCTGGAGAATAAGGCTGCAACGCGGTTGCGGCTGCTTTGAGTGTTGCACCAGTGGTGCATACATCATCAACCAGTAGGATATGCGCGCCCTGTATTATATGTGCGTGTCGTGTAGACACGGTAAATGCATTGTGCATATTCCCCAGACGCTCCTTCCGAGTAAGTGTGGTTTGCGGCTTTGTATCGCGCGTGCGTTTGAGGATTTTGGAAACGTTGTGGAAGTGGGGCATTGTTTTTATTGTGCGGCGGACGACCTCATCACTTTGGTTGTATCCACGTTTTCTGAGTCTTTTACTTGAAAGGGGAATAGATACTACATATGTATCACATGTAGGGAGCGTGTGCAGATACTGCGTTAGAGCATGTGTGAGCAGTATCTGCGCTTTGCGATGGTAGTGATATTTATTAAGATGGATAGCAGCTTTAACATGTGGGTCGTTGTAGGGAAGAAGGGTACGTGTACTTGCATGCTGTACGTTGGTGCTGAGCGCTGCAAATGATTCTTTGGTCATGTTTCTCAACAGCTGTTCATCTTCCGAAGGTGGGAAGAAAAAGTGTATAACCGACGTATAATCCAGATGCATGTACTTTGAGTATACCGCGAGAGTGCTAGAATAAGTGCACTATGTCACTGAGTTTCAAAAATTTGTTTTCAGGACTCTCACAGTCCAAAACGCATCTGCCATCGCAGGTGGTGGGTGTTGATTTTGGGTCTTCCTCAGTAAAGGTGATTGAACTTAAGAAAGAGGAAGAGGTAGTGACGCTCGCAACATATGGTGAGCTGCAACTAGGCCCCTACGCAAACGAAGAACTTGGTAAGGCAGTCATACTCCCTATGGAGAAGCGTATTGAGGCGCTGGTGGATGTATTGCGCGAGTCAAAAGTAGGAGCTAAGCACGGATTGTTCACATTACCGCTTGCCAGTAGTTTTATTACGGTATTTTCTCTTTCTGCAAAGCAAGGTGAGGATCTTGGTCCGCGCGTACTGGTTGAAGCGCGAAAATATATTCCCGTACCAATGTCAGACGTGTCTTTTGAATGGACTGAGTTACCTGCCCTCTCTGGGCTTCCTGAGGATGTGCACGAAGTACTTGCGGTTGCGGTGCAGAACGAAGCGCAACAGGAGCTTGCTGATTTGAAGACTGCGGTAGCGATGGGCGAGCAGCCGAGCGAGATCGAGCTTTTTAGCGCATTGCGAGGATTGCGCAAGAACGATGATACCTCAGTTGTGGTTATTGATCTGGGAGCTAAAACCAGTAAGTTGTATGTCTCAAAGGAGGGGATGATTCGTCGTATTCATCGTGTTTTTTCTGGTGGTGCGATGGCGACACAGAAAATTACACAAGAGCTCTCAGTTGCATATGAAGAAGCAGAAAATATGAAGCGTAACTATACTGACACTGATCCAAATGCGGCAGTTATTAAGAAAGCGGTGGTTACGACATTTGAACGACCGTTCCAAGAGTTTAAGCGGGTGCTTGAGCAGTATGAAGCGCGTGCCGGGGAATCTGTTGGGCGCGTCATTATTACCGGAGGCTCTGCATCGTTTGGTGACATGCAGACGTACGCGAGTTACATGCTTGATCGCTCTGTTGATCGAGCAAATCCGTTTACCAAAGTTGCATATCCTGCATTTATGGAAGATGTACTGTTAGATATTGCCCCAACGTTTTCTGTAGCACTTGGTGCAGCGCTCCGTGGCTTTGAGGCGTAATTGGCTGTCCACACATGACCGAAGCAGATACCTGCGACCAATGTATAATTTTTATATGACAGGGCAGCAGAGTTCTTTTATCCCTAAGGCACCAGTGCGTGCTGAAGTGCAATCATCACGATCACGAAGGGTGTACATTCTTACATATGTTTCTTTCGTGCTTTTTTTCGCATCAATTTTGGCAACTGCCATTGTATTTTTCATCGATGTGAGTGCACAGAAAAATCTTGATTTTCAACAGAAGCGTTTGGATGAAGAATTTGCTGCGTTTGATGATGCCGGTCTTGCAGAAGTTCGTGAATTAAATGCACGATTGGTTGAAGCACAACGTTTGCTTGAACGGCATGTTTCCCCTGTGAGCATTATGGCAGCGCTTGAGTTGGTGACGGTACAGTCAATTACAATAGATGCACTCAGCTTTACAAAGATAGAGGAAGGGGATGGGTACCTTCTTGAGGTTTCCGCACGAGCTCCACAATTTAACGCAACACGATACCAACGAGATTTGCTTGATAGTACCGCTATCTTGTCGGGTGCTGATGTCGTTAATACAACATACGGCGTCGTAAATGATGAAGAAAATGGGAACAGTAAAAGTATTTTGACTGAAAAGGACGAGATTTCATTTACTATCACAAAGATACTTTCTGTTGATGATATTCCGCACACCGCAAACCCAACAACTCAACTGCCATCCACAAGCTTGTCTTCTGACGCTGTTGCTGGTGACCAAACAACTACCTCTGCAGACGAGAACAGTGATTCAGAGCTACTTGGGGAAGCATTGGATGATGAGCAGCAGGGAGCGGATAGCACTAATGAAGTAATTGAATAATTATGGGATACAGAACTATTTCACAAGTCGCAATGATTGTAGCAGCACTGTTTCTCGTATTTTCAGTGACGTTGCCACAGCTGGATTCAATTAAGGTAACTGATGCCAAAGCAAAAGAGTACGAAGATGCAGTACAAAAAACTGAAGAGTATAACCGTACACTCTCTGAACGCGTCAACACAAAAAATTCTCTCTTCAAAGATGATAAAATTGATATACTCAACCGATATCTTCCTTTTGAGATTGACGAAATTACAGTCATGTCTGATATAAAGTTTATTGCAGACAATGCGTCTTTGGGTATTGTTGGTCTTGCAGTAGCTGAAGTTGAAGAAACAAAGAGCGATGTTGATCAGTATGGCTATGATCAAGAAAACCAAGAGTCAGAACCACAAAGTAAAATAGAATATGTTGATTTTGTACTCAGTGCATACGGACCGTATGAAAGCATTAAAGGATTTCTTTCAGCTATTGAGTACAATCAGTATCAGATTGAGGTAGTAGGGATGTCTATTGAGCAGGAAAAGCTTACTGAAGATGGTGAGAACGTAGTTATTGATGGCTCCCAGGTGTTTAGTTACGAGCTACAGCTTCGCGTGTATTATTTTAGTGGTTAAGGATTTGTATTTATGACATCAGCACTTCAAAATTTACTGATCATCGTTGGGATACTCCTTATCGCAGGAATTGGGTATTATTTGTTTAAGCAAAACCAAGAGGAAGGTTTACAGAACGCACAGGTGGACAATCAGGCAGCAGTGCGCTCTGCTGAGTCACTTCGTCGACTAAATGAGTTACAAAACATTACGCTTGATACTACTCTTTTTTCAGATCCGCGATTTACATCATTTACATCATTTACAAATGAAGTTGCACCTGAACCATATGGCAAGGCTAATCCGTTTATAGAAAGCGACTAATGTAATGCATGGAAGTACTACAGCAACTTACACAAGAGGGTGCAGTTACAAGTGAACAGGTTGCAGCAATTGAAGAACTTGTAACGCAAGAAGGTGTCTCCTACGAGGAGGCGATGCTTCGTGCTGGCTTAGTTGATGACATCGTACGTGATGCGTTTGCTGCCTACTACGGAGTACCTTCGTTGATGCTTGGTGAGAGTGACTCTATTGCTCAGTCGGTACTGGAATATATCCCTGAAGAATCGGCACGACACTATCGCATAATGCCAATTCGTTTAGAAGATGATGTGCTGGTTGTTGCGGCAAATGACCCTGATAGTCTGCAGGTACGTGAGGCACTCAATTTCATCAGTACGAAACATAGTTTGCCATTTAAGTTTGTGTTCATGCTCAATCAAGACATTGAGCGCGCACTTTCAGTGTACGAGTCACTTACCGGAGAAGTAGGGGATGCACTTGGTTCGTTTGATCACGAGCTCGGTGCAGAGATTGAAAAAGGACAAAAACACACAAAGGAAGACATTAAGGAGCAAATGGAACAATTGAAGGAAGATGCTCCTGTAACAAAGATTGTTGCAACGATTCTGCGATATGCGGTAGATGGCGGTGCGTCTGATATCCATATTGAGCCAACCGGCGCAAAGGTAGTGGTTCGTTTCCGTGTCGATGGTTTGCTTGCTAAAAGTCTCGAGCTTCCGCACAATGTGCAGTCTGCAGTGATTGCACGTGTAAAAATTCTCGCGTCAATGCGCTTGGACGAAAAGCGCAAGCCACAAGATGGTCGTTTTTCTGCAAGTTTTGACGGACGGAAGATTGATTTTCGTGTATCGGTCTTGCCAACTAATCACGGTGAGAAGGTGGTGATGCGTATTTTGGATAATGAACGAGGGGTGACAAGTCTTGAGGATACCGGTATTTCTGGATATAACTTAGAAACTATACGACGGATGATTAATGAGCCGTACGGCATCATTCTTATTTCGGGTCCGACAGGTTCGGGTAAGTCAACAACATTGTACACAATGCTTTCAGAGGTGGACAAGGTTACCAAAAATGTATTATCGCTTGAGGATCCGGTTGAGTACAACATTGAGGGAGTCAGTCAGTCACAGATGCGTCCTGAGATTGGCTATTCGTTTGCTGCTGGTCTACGTAGCGCTCTTCGACAAGACCCTGATGTGATTATGGTAGGTGAGATCCGTGACAAGGAAACTGCCCAACTTGCGATTCAGGCTGCGCTTACCGGTCACTTGGTGCTTTCTACTATTCACACCAATAACTCAATCGGTGTGATTCCACGACTGATTGATATGGGTGTTGATCCATACCTTATTGCACCAACACTTAAGCTTGCGATTGCACAACGCCTTGCGCGACGACTCTGTCCTGACACCGGAACAGAAATGGATGTAACCGGTGGTGTACAGATGATGATTGATGATGCATTTACAACGTTACCGCAGAAGTATCATGACCGTATACCAAGTTCAAAGACTATGTTGCATCCAGAACCATCTGCAGCATGTGCATCGGGTACAAAAGGTCGCGTGGCTGTTACTGAGGTGTTGCAGGTTGACGAAGCTATCCAGGAACTGATTCTCAATGGTGGATCAGAGGAAGATATGTATGAAGCAGCTCGTAAAAATGGATTTATATCCATTAAGGAAGATGCAATCATTAAAGCGCTTAATCATGTTATCCCATACGAGGAAATGAACGTTTTTGGTAGCAAGGTTGGTATGGAAGAATTTGAGGAAGTTGCCACATCGCAGGTGGCAGTGCCGCAAGCAACCCAGGAAGAGGATGCTGATACTGCAGAACCAAAGAACACGCCTGAAGAGGCAGCTGCGGAGGTACAACGAGAGTTGGAGTTGTAGTTTTTGTGACGTTACCCGTTCGACTGTATGACAACATACAGATTTTGCTCGCTTTGTTATCTCAGAAAGTAAACTTTCTTTGACAACCCTCGCTCAGCATTTGTGAAGAATTTGAAGCTTACTGTATGGGATAAACCCATACAGTTCTCACTTGTTCGGTCATAAAAATAAATAAGGCTAGCGCCTTGCTTATTTTTACGACACTCACTCGTTCGTTTAGTCATACAGAGCTTTACTGTATGGGGTAAACCCATACAGTTCTCACTCACTTGATCATAGAAATATATGTTCTAAAGAACGCATATTTCTACGATGCTCGTTCGTTCGACTGTAGATAACCGTTTGGGGGGTTGGAATTGTAGCGTATACTGTAAAAGTAATACTAAGTGAGTTCGTTATGAAAATTCTACTCGTTGATGATGATGCGTTTTTACGCGATATGTATGCAACAAAGTTCACCGAGGCAGGTGATACGGTTGCGGCTGCGCAAGATGGAATGAAAGCGCTTTCCCACTTAGACTCCGATACCTTCGATGTGATTATTATGGATATGGTGATGCCGGGTATGTCTGGTGTTGATCTGTTGGGGGAGATAAAGAAAATAGACAACGCAGCAAAAAGTAAGTGTATTATCCTTTCAAATCAGGGTGAACAGGAAGATATCGAAGCAGCAAACAGTGCAGGAGCTGATGGCTACATTATCAAAGCTGAGTCGATCCCAAGTGAGGTGGTTAGCAAGGTACATAATATTGTAAAAGAGTAATATGGCAGGAGTAGATTATAAACGAGAACTGAAAGATCTTATTGATGTAGTTGTTTCAGAGAAAGGGTCTGACCTCCACTTCTCAGTTGGAGCACATCCAGTGGTTCGAGTAACTGGCTCGTTGATTCAGTTGGTAAAGAAACCCATTCTGACTGATCAGGATGTGGAAGGTTTTGCAAAGGTATTGATGAGTAAAAAACGCTTTGAAGAATTTACAGAGCGGTTTGAGGTTGATTTTGCGTATGCACATGCAGACGGCGTTCGTTTTCGAGGTAACGCGTACTACCAAAGTGGCTCTATGTCAGTTGCACTGCGTCTGATTCCAAATAAGATTCGTACTATTGAAGAGCTTGGGCTACCACCAATTCTTGAAAGTTTTTCGCAGCGTACCCAGGGATTCTTCCTGTGTGTGGGTCCGGTGGGACAAGGGAAGTCCACGACACTTGCTGCTATTGTAGAGAATATCAATCAGAGCAGAGCAGATCATATTGTGACCATTGAAGATCCGATTGAGTATCTCTATGACCCGAAGAAGTCATTAGTCGATCAGCGTGAGATCGGTGTTGATTCACACAGTTTTGAAAGTGCGCTGCACTCAGCCTTTCGTCAAGATGTTGATGTGATTTTGGTTGGTGAGATGCGTAATGCTGAGACTATTGGTACTGCGGTAACTGCTGCTGAGACAGGACATCTTGTGCTTGCGACACTGCACACGAATAACGCGTCACAGACCATTGACCGTATTATTGACTCGTTTCCAGAAGGGCAACATGAGCAGATTCGTATGCAGCTCGCAGGGTCTTTGACAGGAATTTTCTCACAGCGACTGATTCCACGAATCGCTGGCGGGTTAATTCCTGCGTATGAGCTATTGGTGAACAACAGTGCAGTTTCAAATCTTATCCGTGAAGGACGTACTCATGAGATTCAAACAGTTATTGAGACGGGGCTTGAGCACGGTATGATTGATATGAATCGATCATTGCTTGATTTAGTCAAGCGTGGAGAAATTACGGTAGAAAATGCGTTTGCGTATTCAACAAACCCAAAGGGCTTAGAACGTCTGATGTAAATGAGTACCAATGCTCTTGTGTGTTCAGCACACGAGCATTGTCGTACGAATTTACCCGCCTAAATTTTTGCCCACACATTACAACTGCTGATATACAATTTATTGGGTACAATAGATGTAAAGGAGTATGCGAAAGTTTGCAAGCAAAAACTTGGGTGGATCTAAGGTTTTCTAATTCACTTCGCTCATAATAAAACCTAAGACATGTTATTTAATTACAAAGCAATCGATCAACACAACACCACACGCGAGGGTGTGGTTGAGGCGACCAACATTGATTCTGCTATCGCCCGTGTGCAGAAAGAAGGGTACACCATTATTTCAATCGATCCGGTTGATGAGAAAAAGAGCATTCTTGACTTTGAGATTGAATGGTTCCAAGGTATTAAGCACAAGGAGATTGTTATTTTATCACGACAGATTGCGACATTATTTGAAGCGCAGGTTTCAGCGTTGCGTATTTTTCGATTACTTGCATCTGAAGCCCAGAACCCACAGCTACAACGCGTACTCTCCGCGGTGGTAGATGATTTACAGGCAGGAAGCTCTATCTCACGTGCGCTCTCTGCACATCCAGAGATATTTTCTCAGTTTTACATAAATATGGTTCGCTCGGGTGAAGAAACCGGCTCACTTGAGAAAACATTCATGTATCTTGCTGATTATCTGGATCGTCAGTATCAAGTTGTGACAAAGGCAAAAAATGCAATGATTTACCCTGCGTTTGTGGTTGGTGTTTTCATACTGGTGATGAGTCTGATGCTTACGATGGTGATACCAAAGGTTGCTAAGATTTTAACCGACTCAGGGCAGGAGTTACCAATCTATACGAAGTTTGTTATTGGCCTCTCTACATTTTTAACTGAATCATTAACATGGATTATTCTCGTGCTTGCGGCTGCAGTGTTTGCATTCTGGCGCTTTGCGCAGACAGAGGTAGGAGCACGTTTTATTGACGAGCTGCGAATTTCGCTGCCATACTTTGGAGATTTGCAGCGTAAGCTGTACCTGACACGCATTTGTGACAACCTTTCAACCATGCTTACCAGTGGTATTTCTATGGTACAAGCTATTGAAGTAACCGCAGAGGTGGTGGACAACCGGGTCTATAAAGAGATATTAGAATTTACACTCCTTGAAGTGAAAGGAGGGCGTTCGTTTGCTGATACGATTGCAGAATATCCGGAAATTCCTGGTGTGCTTGCACAGATGGCAAAGGTGGGTGAGGAGACTGGTCGACTTGGTGACATTCTTGATACACTCGCTGTATTTTATCGTCGTGAGGTAGACAACTCGATTGATACGCTTATTGGTCTGATTGAGCCTGCGATGATTGTGTTACTTGGTCTTGGTGTGGGGGTACTACTAGCCTCTGTCCTAATGCCGATCTATAACCTAACCAACACAATCTAACAAAACTGGCGATCTGCTTTGTCAGGCTACATAAATTTTCTGTCACCGTACACTTGTACGGCTCCAGATAATTCATTTGCCTTCCGCGCAACTCATCCATTTTTGTCAAATTGTGCAAACAAGGTATCTAAAACTATTTTGTTGATAATAAGAAAAGCCCCGTAATTCTCTCTGCAGAATTACGGGGCTTTTCCACAGTATGTAAACTACAACGCGTCTAGGAACGTATAATAAACATATCCACTACAACGTGGAGCTCTATACTGTTGAGACATGCAGCTGGTGTCTTAACTGGGAGAGATTTATT
>CAJXAG010000024.1 GCA_913050645.1 uncultured bacterium
TTGCTTTGTTCAGATTCTTTTAAAACTTGTTTTGAAACATTCGTCATGTACACAATATACCACACTACCGCGGTTAACCGCGGTAGTGTGACAATGGTGGTACCAAGGAACTACCCCGATGGCACGCATTTCCTACAGCAATGAAAACTCCCGGTGCGAGCACCTACCTCTGAAGCACTAAGGCAGCAAAAAGCTGTGAGCATGCTCACAGCTTTTTGCTGCCTTGGTGCTTCCGGCGGAATATCTTACAAAGCTTCGTTCTATGTTTTTTTTGAAAACCTTAGGTTTTCAAACTTTCTTTTTGTTTGTCCCCGGTGCAAAGTAGACGGAGTATGTACCTAGAATCAATTCCACTTGCATAACATCTCTTTATTGCTACTGTACTGACACTGACACATGAGCGATATCAAAAAAATAGACGCGAAAAAATCACTTGGGCAGCATTTTTTGACGAGTCCCGTGGTACCCGGTTGGATGTGTGATGCTGCAGATATACAGGAGGGGGACATCGTACTTGAGATTGGCCCCGGCACGGGTGTTTTGACTGCCGAACTATTGCTGCGAGGAGCAACGGTGGTTGCCCTTGAAGCCGATGTGCGTGCCATTTCCGCACTACAAACAACATTTGCACAGGATATTTCCTCGGGAAAACTCATAGTGCTCCATACCGATGTTCGCGCTCTTGACCTCGCATCCATTCCACATATTGCAAACCAGCAGTATAAAGTGGTCGCAAACATTCCGTACTATCTTTCTGGCTTTCTGTTCCGCGCTTTCCTGGAATCAGACATGCAACCAACAGACTTGATCTACCTCGTGCAAAAAGAGGTCGCGAAGCGTGGCTGTAGCAACATCTCGATGGGGGAGAAAGAGTCACTACTCTCCCTTTCACTACAGGTATACGGCACCCCATCATATGTAAAGACTGTTTCAAAGGGACATTTCACCCCACCACCAAAGGTAGATTCAGGCATTATTGCGGTGCGGAACATTTCAAAGGAAAACTTTACCGATATTTCGCAATCGCTCTTTTTCGAGGTACTGCACCTTGGTTTTGGCCAAAAGCGCAAGCAATTACTTGGTAATCTTGCAAAACAATACAATCGGGAGTTACTTACCCACATCTTTTCAACAGCAAATATACCTGTTTCAGCTCGTGCGGAGGACATACCTCTTAATAAATGGCTTATACTGGCTACACAACTCACTGCACACAGCTAATACACACTTTTACATAGGTAATCACCGAGTTATCTACTAGTTAACCACAGGTTATTACACAACACCGCTTCATAGAACGCATGCGCTGCTATACTTATATATGTATAGTATGTCAGGCGCACAGAAACGCATTGCCGCAGCAGTAATCTTTTCAGCAGCACTTGTATCGGCTGCACTCTTTTTACGTATAGATAGACCTGTAAAGGCTCCGACTGAACAAGCAGTGGCTGTGGTAAATACAGCTCCAGAACGCCAAGCAATTCCCGAACAAGACAAAAACGGCGACGGTGTACCTGACTGGCAAGAGGCTCTTCAGACAACAAAGCCACTTACAATCACCGGCGAACCTGATGAAGGATATAAAGCACCTGAGACTCTTACCGAACAGTTTGCACTCGAATTTTTCCAAGACATGGTACGTGCCGAAAACTACGGTGCGTTTGGAGATTCTCCAGAAACACTTGTTGCCTCCGCAGCAGACTCACTCGCACGAGAAGCAGTCGACGAGATGTTTACCGCAAAAGACATTACCACCACTTCCGACACATCCACTGAGTCACTGGCGCGATATGGCGACACTATTGCGTCTATCATGTTCACCTACTCTGAGGAGGGAGGGGAGAGTGAAACTGACATACTTTTGCGTGCACTGCGGAGCCAAAATGAAAACGACCTTCAAGCTTTAGATATGAAAATTGTTGCATACGGAAACTATGTCGAGCAGACCAAGAAGGTCATCGTTCCTAACAACATGACGCGAGAGCATCTGCTACTCCTTAATAGTTATCAGGCAATACTTTCAGATATTATCGCTATGCGTAATGCTTTTGGTGATCCAATGCTTGCATTGTTACGCGTAAAGCGCTACCAGGAAGACGCACAAGGATTATTCACAGCACTTGATATCCTCTACACCAAACTCATTAACAACGGTGCACAATGGGAAGCAGGTTCACCCGCACAGTCACTCATGGAAGAAGGTTAATTATAGTTTCGTATGTATCGTTTTTTAAGCACAACAAAACAAAAACTTGGAGCAGCTCTTTGTATGCTGCTGATAGTCAGCGCGCTTGTTGCAGCACCTATTAACCAAAGGGGTGAGGTACAAGAAGTATATGCCATCCCCACAACTGAAGTTGGACCACTGTTAGGTATTAGTAAGGCAAACACAGTTTTTAACTCCATTTCGCAGGCTCTCCAAGACCTTTTTTATGTTAAAGAGTTCTCACTGGACCCAATTGCATATGCGCTGGCAAAAATGATTCTCAAGAGTATGACGCAGAGTATTCTCAACTGGATTAACTCAGGCTTTCAGGGTTCGCCAGCGTTTGTTACTGACCTTAAGCAATTCCTCTTAGACCAAGCCGATCAAATTGTCGGAGACTTTATATACAACGATCCCTCACTCAACTTCCTGTGTAGTCCATTCCAACTCGATGTCAAAATAGCACTTGCTACTTCCTACCAAGAGCAAGCGTACGAGGGTTTTGCAAGCCAAGCGCAGTGTACGCTCAGTGGCGTTACCGATAACGTTGAAGGATTTTTAGCGGGTGACTCCTTTAACCCAGAAAGCTGGTTCGAGATTACCCAAAACCCGATTAATACTCCAACCGGTGCCTACCTCGCAGCAGAAGGTGAAATGATGGCGCGCATCATTGATGCAGAAGGAAACACTATCAATGAACTTGAGTGGGGACAGGGGTTCCTTTCATTTAAGGTATGTAGTGATACGGACGCTGCAAGTGGTGCACAAACCAACTGTTCGATCACCACACCAGGACAAGTGATCGCCGATCAAGTCAACGCGTCACTTGGAGCAGGACAAGATGCTTTGATCGAAGCAGATGAGATTAATGAAATTATTGGTGCACTGTTTGCGCAACTCGCACAGATGGCGATTACTGGTCTAAACGGTCTCTTAGGCTTAAGTGGTGGAGGTTTTGCTGGACCAGGCGGCACAGAATACGATTCATATCTTGATGCGCTTGGAGAAGAGGGAACTGAAGCTGGAACTATAGAAAACCCTCTTGAGGCTGCAGTGCGCCGAGAGGAAGAGCATATTGAGCTGCAAAATGAAGTGGTTGGAGAAGTAAACAACATTGAGGCGTATCTCGAGAATGCACAAGCACAGTATGGAAGTTGTATGAATATAAGCATGCCTAACAACCTAGTTGACGAGCGTGACCAAGCAATTACATCCATCATCCAATCAGAACAAGTGCTTCCGGTTCTACAGCAACTGCGCGATATATTTGCAAGCTCTACAGACCCACAAGAACAACTCGATGTAATTGATACATACAACCAATTGCAAAGTGCCGGGCTTGTCGTAGAAATCTCTGAAAACAACTTACTGGAGATATATATTGATTTTGAACTTTCTGAAGACATTTCAGCATTCAAACAAAGGATTGATCAACGAGTGCGCCAGTGTGAGAACCGATAACACAAAAAGCGCAGCGGCCTACGGCTGCTGCGCTTTTTCTATCCCCACCAGAACCCCCTTCTGTCAACGTGGTGACAAGCATTCTCATTACAAAGAGAAACACGGTACAATGGGGGATATATGGGTATGTTCATGCACAAGCATTTGAACTTCTTTTCGCGTACGCTTGTAGTTTTTATTACATGCGCTATTTTCCTCACCTCGGTTCCTTTTGTAAACGCGCAAGAAATCCCTATTGGTCCCAATGGACTACCATCACTCGATGCTGCTGCTGCAGCATCTGAGGCAGAAGCGGCTAGATTACGTGAGTTATCAGCTGCTGAATTTACTGCCGGCATTGGACTACCTGGCGGTACATCAGCAGGAAGTGAAATTCCAAACCTAACAACCAGTGTTGATGAAACGAGCAGTATTATCTACAACACTTCTGTGCGCCTGGCTGGTTTTATTGCAAGTCTGGGTGGAGGCATCTTTGATGGCGCAGTGCAGAAAGTAGTACTAAAAATGGGATGTTGGTTTCGAAGCCCCGACCAGGGATATTTCCAAGGAGGATGTTCTGATACAGTTGGTGCACGAGGTGCAGTAGGTGGCGTAGTAAACGAACTTTGGTCTGTCGTGCGCGACCTCTTTAACATCCTCTTTATCTTTGCATTGGTATGGATTGGTCTGCGCATGATTCTTTTTGCTGACGACTCCGGTACACAGCGCACGCTCGGTATGCTTATTGCTGCAGCACTATTGATCAACTTTAGCCTCTATTTCACAAAAACCATTGTCGATGTTGCAAACTACACCGCTGTAGCTATTCACGCAGTAGCTGTCGGCGGCCTGGAAGGACAGTTTGGTTTTCAGGTTGGTCAGCTTAACAAGGATGGAACCATCAGCGGCATAGACTACGATGGAGACCCGACTGGCGGTAGTGACGTTGGTTACTCTCCCAGCGAAGCTAGTTTGGCCTCTGCATACATGCAGGCCCTGAGGATTTCAAGCTGGTTTTCAGGTGCACCTCTGACAAGTATCTGGGAGGTGATAGTGTACTCATTGATTTTGCTTCTGTTCTCAATTATTCTCGGGATTACTCTTGCGTTTGGTGGCATTATGCTCATTACACGCTTTATTGCTTTGGTCATTCTTATGATCTTCTCACCCGCCATGTTCCTTGGGTGGGTACTACCCGGTTTCCAAAAACACGCAAGTATGTGGTGGGATAAATTTCTTTCCTATGCCTTCTTCGCCCCTGCATATATCTTCATGCTCTACCTTGGGCTCTATACACTGATTCAGCTAAACAACATGGTTGGAGACGGTACCTATGCAGACGCACTTAGTGGCGAGTGGAAATCTGAAATGTTTACCATCTTCCTCTTCTATGCACTTGGTATCGGTTTTCTCTTTGCAGCTACAAAGGTGGGGCACAGTATGAGTATCGCAGGCTCTACGCTGGCTATGAACACTACTCAGGGTGCACTTCGCAGGATGCGAAATGGTGCAGTCAATATCGGGCTTGCTGGGCCACGTGCGTTAGGTCGCGGTGCAAAATGGGGTGCAGGCCGTGGATTCTCCTCAATGACAGGCAATTTCCACCAGGGCACATTGGATAAACTTGACGCACAAGAACGAAGAACTGGAACCACAACTCCATGGTCACGAACCCGGCGTGCGTGGGCTGAGAAGGGACAGTCGAAACAATACGGTGGAGCCAGCTCGTTTAAAGAACGAAAAGATACACGTAAATCAGCAAACACGCGCGCAGTTGGAGCTCAACGAGCATCACAACTCCAAGACACTATCATTGCCGGTGCAGGTGCTGACCTCAGTACACCTGCAGGGCAAGCAGCAGCAATAGCAATGGAGAATGCTCTAAGTAACGCAGGACACAGTGATCTTGTCGCACTCACTAAAAGTGACGCAGGTGTTGCTGCACTGGCTAGTGCAGCAGGAAGTATTCCAGAAGCAAAGTGGAACAAGCTAATGGAAAGCGATGATGTAAATCCAAATACGCATGGAAGTCTTTCACAAGGAAGAATTAACTCAACAAACCTTAATATTGCACGTCGAGGTAATCCAAATATTACCGCTGCTGATCCAAACCTACAGCAAGAAGCAGTCAACAACTTAGGTAGAGCAAGTGCTGATGAAATTAATGCCGCTGATTTCGAAGCAACCGTACTTCCAAACAGCTGGAGAATACAAAGTAAACAAATTGATGATTTAACAAAGAAATGGAACTCCCCAACAAAAACACGCTTACTTAAAAATACCCAGGAACAACAAATGCTTAATATGTTTGATAACGGCCAAGAACTTCAACTCCTAAATTCTCGACGCGGGGAAGAGGAAATGGCAAAGTTACCATCTGAAATATTCACAGACCCACAACGTAGAGATCGATTCCTGAATGCAGTTATCAACGGAGGAACAAATGTACCTATGACAGCAGGACTTCTTGAAAGTCTCGCTAAAAACAAAAGTATCGACGGGGGTACAAAACGTGAAATTGGTGAGAAAATAAGAAATATGTACAATCCATATGGCTCAGCAAATGGATTGCCTGAAGACTTACACCGATTCTTCCAAGGTAGTTTAGGTGCATCATTTAATTAAAATATGGATCTTGAAACAAAGCGTATCGACACATACATTAGCCTAGAACCAACGGTTCAAAAACTTTACAGTTCTCCAGAGGCAGGGAAGTATTTTTCTGATATATTTGAAAAGTTCAATCTGTCAGAAAGTGTCTATACCCAGTATATCCATATAATTGGTGACGCAATACTTGGTTTCTATAAAACCAACGAAATTCCTCAAAAACTACAAACAGAACTGGGTATGAGTGCCGATGACGCCCAGCGCATCATGAGTGACCTCTCTGATTTTCTCGCACCTGTCATAGAAAGAGAACGAGCTGCACAGGAGCCTAACCGTGATGGTCTGAAGGAGCTACAGCAAAACTTCCAATCGTTGCGGGAAGAAGCCCTGCAAACAAGTAACCAGCAAGCAGTACGGGAGGAAGTATTAACACCGCAAGCAGCTGCACCTGAAAACCTGCCCACAGGAACGCCAGACATTCCCGCACCTGCTGCTGCCACTGAAATACCTGCCGCGCCAACTGCTCCCACTTCTGAAGAAGTACCAACGATCCAGGTACCAAAAGCAGTCACGAAGACGTCATACACCGTGGAGCCAATGCGCACCATGGGAGGAGACGTAACACGCGTCCACGGCTATGGTGCATATCGTGACCTCTTCCCGGAGGAAGCAGGGGAACAAGAGTATAAAGAAGAAGTCATCAAAAGCGCTTCACAAGAAGACATTCTGCAAGAAAAACCACAACTGACTGAAAAACCAACATATGGTGATGCTTAAACAGAAATGACCCCTAGGGGTCATTTCTGTTTTCTGGATCGCTTCACTTTGTTCGCTAAGACACACTGTGTGTGCCTGAACTCTGGACTGCTTCAGCTGATGCTTCGCAGTGACATTTATTCTCTAACGATGCACGAAGTGCGTCTTTGCGAACCTTTTAGGTGAAGCAATCCAGAATTTTACAATTCAGAACTTAAATCTCTCCACGTCGGGTTTTCCTTCTCGATCAATTTTAATTTCTTTTTCCGAGAACCTCTTTTAATTTGTTTTTCACGTTCGATAGCTTGCTGCATATTTTCACACACTTCTACATATACCAGTGAGTGGAGTTTATATTTCTTGGTAAATCCTTCAACAACCCCACTTTTATGTTCTGTAACACGTTTGTGTACGTTACTCGTGACACCAGTATATAAAGTGCCATTCCTTTTATTCGTCATGATGTAAACACACGGGAGCTTATCCATACCTCGTAAGTATACCTCCAAATCGCTTCGAACAAGTTCTCGCGAAGACACACTGCGTGTGTTTTTGGCTCTGGAACACTTCACCGTTGTGTTTCTTGCAGACGCACTTCGTATATTTGAACTCTGGATTGCTTCTCTACGGGAACTGTCTACTCATTGGATTTTTTTTACAAGCTCAAAATATCTCAATGAGTCTTGCGAAAGTATATACACACTTTCTCACGCAACCGCTCGTCATGACAGCATGTATAATAGAGGGGATGAGATTTGAAGTACCACAGTTCATTGAGATTGAGGATAAGATCTTTGGCCCTTTTACCTGGAAGCAGTTTGTGTATCTGTGTGGTGGGATTGGTATTGCGGGTATTACGTTTATCACCTCAAAAATACTCTTCTTACTTATTGGTCTGCCTGCAGCCGGGCTAGCAGCACTTCTGGCATTTTACCCTGTAAACAACCGTCCGTTTTCTGTTTTTCTTGAAGCTGCCATTTCTTTTTACGGTTCAACCAAAATATACTACTGGCGAAAAAAGAAAGATAATGTATACAAAAGTGAAGCCCTGCCGGAAGTCGTTTCTACACCCACACATATACCTACGCCCACACGCAACGGTGGTGGCATCAACAGTCTTTCACGAAAACTGGAACTTAACGCACTGCAAAAAGCAGAATAACTATGGCAAGCAAAAAACAAGCAACACAGGATTTTGTACCACTTCGCGACATTAAACAAAATGTGGTGGTTATGAAAGATGGTCGTATGTGCAGCATCCTTCTTGCATCGTCTATTAACTTCGCACTAAAGTCACTTGATGAACAGCGTGCGATTCTTGGACAGTTCCAGACGTTCCTAAACACACTGGATTTTTCAATTCAGTTTTATATTCAGTCACGTCGACTCGATATCGAACCTTACCTTGACCAACTGCGTGAACGTGAGCCCCAGCAAGACAATGACCTTATGCGTATTCAGCTGCGTGAGTACATCAGCTTTATTAAAACGTTTGTCACTGAGGTAGATGTAATGAGCAAAAACTTTTTTATCGTTATTCCGTACACTCCAAAGACTGTCGACATCAGTGGGGGCATTAGCTCCATGCTCGGCAATAAAAAACCTAAAACTGACGACGCTTCGTTTGAAGAACACCGCCTGCAGCTTGAGCAACGCGCGTCACTGGTTGAGCAAGGACTCAATCGCATCGGAGTACGCACGATTACTCTTGAAGACGAAGCGTTGGTGGAGCTCTACTACCACATCTTTAATCCTGCCGACATCAGCGGTTCTGCCCCAGAGCAAAGCGGGGCACACGGTGGGTAAGTACTACACATACCACCACACAACACTGCTATAATAGGCGTACCTATGGGTATTTTAGATTTCCTACAACCAACCCCTAAAAAAGCTGGGGGTGATTCTTCTGCACCAATGCCAGATGTTTCTGATGCGCTACTCACACTTGAAGACGTCGTTGCTCCCTCAGGTGTTGAGATAGGGCAACGCACCATAAACATAAGCGGCACCTACGCTCGCACGTTTTTTACCATTTCTTATCCACGATATCTCAACGACGGATGGCTTGAGCCAATCCTCGATATGGAAAAGGAAATGGACGTCTCTATTTTTATACATCCAATTGACACTGCTGACACCCTCAAGAAGTTTCAAAAGAAAGTAGCTGAAGTACAAAGCCAGATCAACTCACGCGCTGAGCAGGGGATGGTGCGTGATCCACAACTGGAAGCAGCGTATCGCAACCTTGAAGATTTGCGTGATAAGCTCCAGCAAGCAGAAGAGAAGCTGTTCAATGTCGGTCTCTATGTAACTATCTACAGCGAAACGGAAGCGGAACTGAACAAAACTGAAAACGAAATCAAAAATATTCTTGACGCGCGACTTATCTACCTGAAGCCGGCACAATTCCAGCAGTCGCAAGGTATCACGAGCACCTTGCCATTTATGGACGACCAGCTTTTGGTACACAGCAAGTTTAACTCATCCCCACTTTCGAGCTTCTTTCCCTTTACCTCATTTGACCTCACCTCAGACACTGGCATTCTCTACGGCATCAACCGCCACAACTCATCTTTAGTACTGTTCGACCGCTACCAACTAACCAACTACAACTCAGTAACCTTTGCTACCTCTGGTGCAGGGAAGTCATACACCACCAAGCTTGAGATTCTTCGATCACTCATGTTTGGTACTGAGGTAATTGTCATTGACCCTGAGCGGGAGTATGAATACCTTGCCGAAGCTACCGGTGGTCGCTTTTTTAATATCTCACTTTCTTCTTCACACCACATCAATCCGTTCGACCTACCCGTACCACAAGAAGACGAAAACCCCGAAGACGTATTACGAAGTCACACTATTGAACTTATCGGTCTCTTTCGTCTCATGCTTGGCGGTCTCTCTGCAGAAGAGGAGACGCTGATCGACCACGCCATTCGTGAAACCTATTCACTGAAAGACATCACCGGATCAGCAAACTTTGCAGAACTTGAGGCACCACTGCTTTCCGACTTTGAAATGGTACTTGCTGGTATGGAGGGGAGTGCATCACTCATTTCACGCCTGCAGAAGTACACCTCAGGTACCTGGTCAGGTTTTATGAACAAATCAACCAACGTCGATATTAACCAAAAGTTCATCGTGTTCTCATTGCGCGATATGGAAGATGAGCTCAAGACCGTTGCAATGTACATCATCACGCACCACATCTGGGGGGCAATTCGTCGCCGACTTACAAAGCGACTTCTGGTCATTGACGAGGCGTGGTGGATGATGAAAAGTGAAGATACTGCATCGTTCCTCTTTATGCTTGCCAAGCGTGGTCGTAAGTATTACCTTGGGCTCTCAACCATCACCCAAGACGTAGATGACTTTTTACGCTCGCCGTATGGAGTGCCTATGATCACCAACTCATCGTTGCAACTTTTAATGAAGCAGTCACCAACAGCAATTGATAATATTCAGAATACCTTTAACCTTACCGACGAAGAAAAATTCTTGCTCCTTGAATCGAGCGTAGGGGAGGGCATCTTCTTTGCGGGTCTCAAACACGTCGCAATCCGTGTCATTGCTTCATACACTGAAGATCAAATCATCACCTCTGACCCCTCACAGATCTTACAAATTAAAAAAGCGCGTGAAGAACTACGCGCTTCACAAACATAGCCTATGGTTGTGCAGGCAGTAGTGATTGGTACCGCGCGCGCGACAACTGTCGCAGCTAAGACGGGTGTAAAAGCTGGACAAACTGCAGTAAAAGCAGGGCGTGCTGCATCACGTTCAACAAGAGCAGGGGCGCAAGCAGCCTCACGGGCAGGGCACGGTGCACGCAGCATATCTCGACCGATGCGACGAAACAATCGGAAAAACTCTGTGCAACAAGGTCGCTCAAATAGTCAAACGCTCCAAAACCACCCGCTATATAAAGCAGGGCGTAAATACGCAAAAGTACGGCACAAAATAAAGCAGACCACAAACACCATGAAAGGTTTGACACTCTCCTCTTTTCTGCTCGGTTTTTATCTCATGCAACTAACACTGGCTTTTATTTCCCTCATTTCGTTTAAGGTGATGGCTGGAACTGGTTTTTGGGCATGGTTCGGTGAAAATGTTTATGGGGCAAAGACTATAGCGGCAGGAATTTACTGGGTAAGCTGGGCAGCATATGCGGGATTGGGCACAGGTCTTCTTTTTGTTACCGCCATTGTTTGTATCTTTGTGTACCGACTGCAGGTTTTCCGACACAGTAGTGTCCTGTTCATGTTTAGTATAAGTCTGTGGGGATACTGGGCACCGTTTTTCATGCTCATGTTTTTTCCCTGGGCAGTTATTTGGCTTTGGGCAACCATCTTTGCGCAAAAATAGCACACAGGATGCAAGGAACAGAACCAAGGCACATGCTATGCTAGTAATATGAAGCGCATTATTACGTTATTTGTTTTCGGTGTATTTTTTGTGTCTTTGACACACACTACATTTGCACAATTCTCAAGCGCACCAGGTGTTGGCGGAGTGTCACTTGAACTCTCTCCCCGTTACCCAGAACCAGGTGAACAAGTACGCATCACCATAAACGACTACACACTTAACACCAACGGCGCGACCAATGCATGGTTTATTGATGGTATTGAACTTACAAACGCCGCAAACGAACGCTCTATTCTCATTACTGCAGGAGAACTTGGCAGCACAACTGAAGTTGTCGAAGTCACCACACTTGCAAGTGGTGTAGAATTACAATCAAAAGTTGTCATTGAACCGGTGCGTGTTGATATGTTGGTAGAAGCCGACACCATAACACCAGCCTTTTACAAAGGACGATCAGTACCCGCAGAAGGGAGTCTCGTGCGTGTAACTGCGCTCCCATTTGAAAGTACTACAAAAAGTCCAAGCTCATACGCATACACCTGGAAAGTGCGTAATAAAGTTATCAGCGGAGGTTCACGTTTTGGGAAAAACAGCATTTCGTTCACCTCTGATTTTGGAAAAAATATCCCCGTTTCAGTTGAAGTATATGACGATCGTGGCAACATTGTAACAAGTGAGTCCACCGTGGTTCCGCTCGCAGACCCTGAACTATACTTTTATGAAGTTAATCCACTGCGTGGTGTTGCTGAACATATTATCGGTAGCAATTACACCTTTATTGGAGACGAAATCAAAGTACGTGCTGAACCATACTTTATTGACCGAGCACTCCTTGCACAAAATCCATATATTGAATGGAAGCTAAATAATCGCACCATACAGAACCCAAGCACCGACCCGCAAGAGATCACCCTTCGAAAAGAAGGAGATCGTGGCTCATTTCAAATTGAGTTCCACATCCGCAACCTACAGCAACTTCTACAAGGTGTTAAAGACTCAATCACTATTTCTTTCTAGGTTATGCGTATTTCATTTATCCACCTCCTGTGCCTCACCCTCCTGCTGCTGCCAAGCGTGGTATTTAGTCAAAATGTCAACGCCGAACAGGCTGCAGCAGAACAGTTTGTCCCGTTAGTGGGCATTCCGTTTATTGAAGGAGAGAAGGTAAGTACCTTTGGTGACTATGTAAATGCATTTTATTATGCGTCTATTAGTATTGCTGCCTTTTTGGCAGTAATACGCATTATCTTTGCGGGAGTGAAGTATATGCTTTCTGATATTGTTACCACCAAACAAGATGCAAAGAAGGATATACGTTCAGCGTTGCTTGGACTGCTGATTGTGGTTGGTGCGGTACTTATTTTAAATACAATCAATACCAACCTCACAACAATTCGTTTGTTTTCTAATGCGCCGAGTCCGAGTATTGTGGGGGATCCTGGAATACTACCAACACCTCCGCCAACCATGACTGCTGGCGACACTATTAGAGCTTGTACACGATTTGAGTCACAAGAGGCATGTGAATCATTTTGTATAGAAAATAATGGCACAATTATTACAGAGGGTGTGATACGCAATAACAGCCTACGGTATGAAGGAATGACACTTTGCCTCTATAGACCAGAACTAGAAGGTGATACTCCCATATCACCAACAGTAACCATTAACGAAGAACTTGTTTATACACTGGATGAAGTGTATGCACTTCAGCGGGAACTTGCTGCCCAAGAGATACTCGTTTTTCCCATTAGGCAAATCCTGAACAGCAACAGGGAGCAGGAGGCTTCAATATGCACCACACGCAATGGTACCCCCTATTTTATTGAGGTTTCAAACAACAACATAGGAATAGCCAATCCACGTCATATTGTGTGTGTAAAGAACTAAAAAACCAAACAAATGTTTTCAACCATACACACAAAAAAACACACAACCTCACGATATACTTAAACCATGAACCGACCACTGATTATCACCATCGGTATTGTTGTAATCCTGTTTGTACTTGGGCTTTGGGTATATCTACTACTGTTTGGTACCCCCAATAATAGTGGAGAAGTATTTTCAAACTTAGGCTTCAAACTATCACCACAAGAGGTAACCATTACTCCTCCTGTTGCCGACGTACCACTTCCAGAAACCACCGTAGACACCACTGGAGAAGCGTTACGTCAATTGACCACCCGACCAGTTGCAGGATTCATTTTTATAAATACTGCCTCAAGTAGCATGGTTCGCTACGCTGAACGAGGCACGGGATATATATATGAGATAGATCTCACAACAGGAAAGGAAGAAAGTCTTTCTCGCACCACCATCCCCCAGGTGGCGGAAGCGGTATTCAGCCCCAGTGGTGACACGGTCGCACTGACATCCTATAACCAATATGTTACGAGTGTGTTTGTAGGCACACTTGGAGAAGAAATTAATCTTGAAGGCATTCAGTTACAACCAGGAGCAGAAAATATCTCATTCGCATCAGACGAAGATGTGCTCTATACAGTTGGTAGTAATGGCACCACAAAAGGATACCGACACAATATAACCACACAGAGTCGAAGTGAAGTTTTCTCTTTTAACTACAGTAATATTGATGTGGGGTGGGGTAGCAACCTAGACGATATCTATATTGCAACCAAACCGTCACAGAATCTTGAGGGATATATATATAAAACAGAAAATAACACCCTTACTCCTATTACACCCCCTGCACGGGGACTTTCCGCACTCTATAGCAACAACAACATCATCACCACATTTGTACAAAGTGACAAATATAAGTCTGTATCGCAAAGTAGCAATGGAGCGCGAAACCCGCTTCCTATACTCGCTTTAAAAGAAAAATGTGATTTTGATGTATTTGCCAAAGATTATGTGTGGTGTGCTGCACCCGCGACTATAACCAATGCTGATTTTGCAGAAGATTGGTACAAAGGAATCACAACCTCAAACGACCTGCTCTGGCTTGTGAACATACCTGAGGGCGAAGCACAACTCTATGCAAACTTCCAGGACCTTAGTGGCCGTATTATTGATGTAAGTGAGATAGCTATCAACAGTGACGGCACTGCACTTTCGTTTACCAATAAACTTGACCACACACTATGGCTCTACGCTCTTACAGCAGAATAAGCGTACATTTCATATGTTTCACCCTCCTGCTGCTGCCAAGCGTGGTATTTAGTCAAAATGTCAACGCCGAACAGGCTGCAGCAGAACAGTTTGTCCCGTTAGTGGGCATTCCGTTTATTGAAGGAGAGAAGGTAAGTACCTTTGGTGACTATGTAAATGCATTTTATTATGCGTCTATTAGTATTGCTGCCTTTTTGGCAGTAATACGCATTATCTTTGCGGGAGTGAAGTATATGCTTTCTGATATTGTTACCACCAAACAAGATGCAAAGAAGGATATACGTTCAGCGTTGCTTGGACTGCTGATTGTGGTTGGTGCGGTACTTATTTTAAATACAATCAATACCAACCTCACAACAATTCGTTTGTTTTCTAATGCGCCGAGTCCGAGTATTGTGGGGGATCCGGGGAGGATTGATATCACAGACACCTGCAATGTCACATCCGGCTGTGATGAGATACCTACCTGTGAAGATGGTGAGCGTTTAGTACAGTCAATAGGTGATACGGGGTCAATTACATACTCATGTGTGTCAGACGAGGAACCTCCACGGGATGATCCTCCAGGTACACAATCTATTTCAATTGACTACATCTGCCTCTCAACAACAAATCCAAATGGCTGTTTTCTACCACACCAGTATCTAAAATCATCTGCAGAAGCTGAGTGTGACCGACTTGAGGGCGAGCTTGTAGATGATCCAACACAACAGGGTGTTGGGATCTGCTACTACCTGCCTTAAAGGTAATCATAATAAAAATAGTACACATTCATGTTTTTTATTCCCCACAAATACCCCGCGGCGTAAGCCCGGGGATGGAGGGAGTTTGC
>CAJXAG010000025.1 GCA_913050645.1 uncultured bacterium
TATTTCACCAAAGTCGTGAAATGTACGGTCGAGCGTAATGTTGGCGCCTCGTTCAGGAATCACTTTTTCTGATGAGCTCATACCGTCACTTCCCGGTCCTTCATAAGGCCCCGTTTCAGTCAACGGGTAATCATCCTCCTGCCAATGGATCATGCCGCCTGCTACTGACTTAAGGTTGCGATAACCAAGAGAAGTCATGATGTCGTAGGCAGTTTTACTGCGTGATCCGCTTCTGTCGTACAGAATAATCTCTTTATTTTTCATGTTTACACCGAGCCCTATCTCTGTAAGTGACTGTTGCGATAGTTCTTGGACCGGTAATAAAAGAGAACCCTCAAGATGTATTTCTGTGTACTCTTCTAGTGTCCGCACATCAAGCACCACCACATTTTGGTCAGATTGCATTCGTTTTACAGCAGAACTGGGACTTATCTCATATGTTGCGATTTCGTCGCTGTGCTCACCCATTTCTGTATCATTCATTCCCATTCCTGTACCACCCATTCCAAATGGCATTGTATAAGAGAACAAATAGAAGCTCGCAAGAAGGAACAGACCGATACCAATAATAAGTGCTCCAAGTGTTGTGTTATTCATTTTTTTGCTTTTTATTAGAAACGTTCCGCAATCTCACAGGAGTTCGCCGTAACAATTTGGTTACCAGTATTTGTGTGGAGAGACCGTGAACAGTTTCAGTGCTCATAAAAACAGTAGCGACACGGAACATGCCCTACTGAGTTGAGCAGTGTGCTAGAAAAGTTTCGGATGAAGTATCCCGCTTGAGAATAATTCTTGCAATGGACGATATGAAAATGTATAGACCCGCTGTACAACCTCTTTAGAAATTATCGGAATCCTGTGTCTCGGCTTTAGAGCTACATTGGGTGCAACGGTAAGAATTACTCCAGCAGCTGCAAAGATCATCAGTAAAAGAGTTACTCCTGGAACAGTTGCCAAGAAAGCTGACTGCCACGTCCCGATATGATCCAGGGCACTCATGGAACAGATCGTTTCTTCCTGTGGGGTAAAAGGGCAACCTGACATATCCCCGGACACATTCATCCCTACAGATGCTTGAAAAAGTCCTCCAAAAAATACGGCCAGGAAAACCAGAGCAGCGGTTGATGCGATTAACCTTACACGCAAATTCATCATTACGTGTAATGATACAACTATTGTGCACTTTTTCAAACAAAGAATTAACAACTTTATTTTAGTGTCTACAGACTTTTCCGCGGAAAATACATTTATTTTTCTTATCACGACTGAGACTTGATAGCGCTGCTTAAATATTCTATTTTAGCGTCAACTTTCTTGTGAGGATTTAATATACGATTTGGATCAAAGATGTTCTTAATTTCCACAAATAGTTCGAGCATCTCTGCAGAAAACATTTTATGTAAATAGAGTGTTCGAATCAGACCATCGTTATGCTCGCCCGTAATTGAACCGTGATACTCACCCACCAGTGTGTACACTCGGTCAGATAACTCTTTGATAATATCTGTAAAGTCAGGCCGTGAAAAATCCATCAGGGGAATAATATGAAAATTGCCATTACCAACGTGCCCGGCGACGGTATAAATGAGCTTATATTCATCTAGGATGGAATAGAGTTTGGGTAAAAATTCCGGTAAAAACTCAGGTCGAACCACAAAGTCATCAATAAACGGTGCGGTATGTTTTCCGTGCACATTTTCACGTAACAATTTAAAACTCTCCCTCCGGATAGTCCAAAATTTTTCTGCTTCGGCTTGGTTGCGTGTAATCCGAGACGGTAGTTCATACTGCGCAATCGCTTTCTCAGCTGCAGTAGCCAGCGCAACAGCCTCCTGATCAGTTTCAGCACTAAACTCAGCCATAAGTACGAGCTTGGGGATACCACCACGTACTATCAACTTAATCTCTGGCCAAAAATCCCGCATGAGCCTAAACGGATTTCCCCCCAATCTCCAAAATAATTTTGGAAACACCCGTAGCATCACGTTAAAGGTTTTGTCGTCGTATGATTCAAAACTTTCCGGCTTATGTGTGAGTATCTTATTGACAATGTCACCCAGCTGGGCAAAATGCTCCGCACGCAAAAACAACACCAACATCCGACTTGCTGGGCGGGGTTTTACCAAATCAAACGTAATCTCTGTAATGAAACCGAGCGTACCTTGAGAACCAACAAAAAGCTTCGTAAGATCAAAAGTGTCCGCATCAGAATCCCATACATCCCAAATAGCGTATCCGGCTGAATTTTTACTTACTTGTGGTTGTTCAGTTTCAATACAGTGACGATGCTCAATGATAAGCTGCTCAACACGACGGTATAGCTCACCCTCGTAATCGGTTTGTGCTTTTTTAGCCTCGAGTTGCGATCGGCTTAATTTTGTAAATTCGTACTCAACACCATCATGTAACACCACCTTCAGTGACCGTACATAGCGATCTGTCTTACCAAATGTCAAAGACTTCTCACCGGCTGAGTTGTTAGCAACCATACCACCGACCGTATTAAGTTCACGACTCGCAGTGTAACTCGGCAACAATAATCCTTTTGCTAAAGTAGCCTTTTCAAAGTCTCGGTAAAACACTCCTGGCTCGGTAATTGCATAATCATCACCTACCTCAATAATTGAATTAAAATGCTCTAAAAAACTGACTACAACTGACTCGCTCAGTGGCCCACCACTCATGTCGGTACCGGCAGAACGGGCAGTCAGAGAGACGTCCTCCTTGTGTTCATCTGCAAACCGAACGAGCGCTTGAATATCCTCCGTGTGTTTAGGATATACAACACATGTCGGCTCAAGGTGAAAGATACTGGTATCTTCACTGTATATTTGACGTGTTTGCGTATCACACTTAACCTCACCCTCGATAGCGTTTTGCAACCCAATTTTTATTTCTTCCATTATGGCCAATCATATCATGTATCCATACACACTTTTATGATTTTTAAAAACAGGTGTGTGCTAACATACTAAGTATATGACAATTACATATTTTTCGCGTCAATACCCATATGTTTTTATTGCTTCAATAACAACTATTCTTGCTGGTATCTTACACGCTACAACGGTCGCCTTTGAGCATGTAGATGTACCGCCAGAATTTTGGTTCTTTATTGTTTCGGGTATCGCTCAAATTATTTGGGGTGTAAATTATTTTTATCACCGTACGTCCAACATGTATTTTGTGGGTGCGGTATTAAACCTCGGCCTGACGTTCTTTTGGTTGTCAGTTCGCCTTTTTCCAGCTCCTTTTTCTGACGCGCCGGAAACTATCGGCACAATTGGTATCGTTACCGCACTAGTGCAACTGGTTGCCTTTGGGGCATCCTTTTGGTCTTTGTATCGTCACGGTATCACCACCGTCAAAAGTGTCGTGGTATTACTTGCCCTCTCTATCGTATTAGGTTGGATTGGGTATGCAACAGCAAAAGTATCAGAAGATATGCTGTTGCAGATATGGCCCGATATGGAGAATGCACCTCATGGACACGGAGAAGAAGAAACTATGAGTGGCACACACCCGGACGATGATCTGGCAGACCACGAAGAAGACGAAGATGATCATTGATATAAGGTCGAATATATCTACAAAAACACCTACTCACACATTTGAGTAGGTGTTTTGTGTTGTGTTTTTTGATAGTTAGTTGACTACCCTACAGTACTGCCGAGCATAACAGAGTCTTCCTCGATCAAGCATGTGGGGTGAAAATAAAATTTAACGATTGACACAACAAATCTTGCAAAGCCAGACAAAAAGTACCCCAAAGAAGAATCCGTAAACAACAGACTCAACAAGGCCAATAATGATACCCATCGCTGAGAAGGTAAAGCCAGGATAAGCGATGCGAAGAATATCGTAATGTAAAGCTTTTAGAGCTGGCTCAGTGATAAGGAGCCCCCACACCATGCAAAGCGCAAAGAAGCCTACAAAAAGTCCTGCCCCAACCAATCCCATTTTTTGTGTATGTGATTTCATAATACTTTAGTTAATTCTTAATTTCTATAATTATATCATTAGTGGAGTATGGTATCTTCGTACGCTCCAACAGCAATGGCGAACGCAATCGTCTATTGCTGATTTCCCTGTGAGTTATCGTTATCTATTTCTTTATCGTGGTTTTGAGAATGTCCGTGACCATGTCCCGTATGCATCAATAAATGTAGACCTATAAACACGAAAAAGAATATATACTCCCAGTATTCCAGAACGTGCGTTTTATGCTGTAGCCAGGCGTAGAGACCAATCAGTAGCAAAATGGCTAGGAAGATTACTTTGTTTTTAGTGACTGACATAGACAGACTATTTTAATTTGTGATCGCAGGTACTTTTTTTCGGACTAACTTGGACTCCACCATTTTTAATGACACTGCATTGAGGGCCACTATGATAGACGATACTGACATCAACAAAGCGGCAATCTCTGGGCGCAACGACCAGCCGAGGGAAGTATAGAAAACTCCAGCCGCCACCGGAATAGCCAGCACGTTGTAGATAGCCGCCCAGAATAGATTTTGTTTCATTTTGCGAGTGGTGGCTTTGGAGAGCGTAATAGCCGACATAATATCGTACGGATCGGATTTCATTAAGACAATGTTAGCTGTTTCGATAGCCACATCGGTACCGGCGCCAATGGCAATCCCGATATCAGCTTGCGCTAAAGCCGGAGCGTCATTGATACCATCGCCGACCATCGCCACAAACTTGCCTTCGTCTTGCAATTTTTTGACGTAGTTGGACTTGTCTTCTGGTAAGACATCGGCAAAAACCCGAGTAATCCCAACTTCCTTAGCTACAGCTTCCGCTACGCGGACATTATCACCGGTAATCATCGCCACTTCAATACCGGCCGCTTGCATAGCCGATACGGTAGCAATCGCGCTCTCGCGAATCTGATCAGCAATCCCAATCACGCCAATAGTTTTGCCGTCAACTGCTACCACACTGATGGTTTTACCTTCACCAAACAATCGATCGGCTATGTCTTTAGCTGTTCCACTTTCAACTTTTCGGTCGGCCATTAACCGCAGGGTACCAACTAAGACTTCTTTACCTTGATACACCCCCCGCAGACCCAAGCCAGCCAACGATTCAAAATCTTCTAATCCTCCGTCTGACGTCACTCCTTGTTCAGTGGCATAACGAATAATCGCTTCAGCAATTGGATGATTAGAGGACTGCTCCAGAGCCGCTGAATAAAGCAAAACGTCTTCAAGACTGGCCCCGTTTAGGATTTCTACGTCGGTGACCGCTGGCTTACCTTCAGTCAGGGTACCGGTTTTATCAAGCACGACCGCGTTAATTTTAGCGGTACTTTCCAGAGTCATCGCATCTTTAATCAAAATATTATGTCGAGCACCAATACCAGTCCCGACTGCAACTGCCGTTGGGGTGGCAAGACCAAGGGCATCCGGGCAAGCAATCACGACCGCTGAAATAGCAAAGGTGAGAGCAAAAATCAATCCGGCCCCGGCAAATACATACCAACCGACAAAAGCCAAAATGCCTGATATGACCGCAATGATAACCAAGTACGCAGCAGCGCGATCGGCAAGACGCTGGCCAGGAGCTTTGGAGTTTTGCGCCTTTTCAACCAAGTTTACTATCTGTGACAAGACCGTGTCAGCTCCGACCTTTGTAGCCGCTACTTTCAGTGCGCCGGAATTATTGACTGAACCCCCAATCACACTATCGCCAGGCTTTTTAGTAACCGGCATCGACTCACCGGTTACCAGTGACTCATCAACTGACGAAGAACCCTCTTTTACTTCACCATCAACCGGTACTTTATCACCCGGCTTTAGAACAATGATATCGCCGACTATCAATTCAGCAGTTGGGACACTTTGCTCCACCCCGTCTCGAATGACTGTCGCTTTCGGTGGTACCAGATCAAACAGCGCGCGTAGTGAGTCGGACGTACCACGCCTGGACTTCATTTCCATCCAGTGACCAAATAACACAAATGTCACCAACATTGCGGCAGCTTCAAAATACGTTTCGCCAAGCGCAAGAACGGTAATCAAAATACTAAACAGATAGGCAGCCAACACACCAGTTGACACCAACACCGACATATTAAGCTGTCGGGCTTTGAGGGAATAGTAAGCGCCGGTAATGAAAATCGAACCGGCCCAGAAGACTACCGGTGTGGTCAACAGAAACAGCAACCAATTAACATCAATAATGACCAATGGTAAGTTGAGGCCAAACACGTTTATGGCTAGCGGTGAGTAGGCTACAATCGGTAGAGAAAGCAAAAATGCGATCCAAAAACGACGTTTCATATCCGACTCCATCTCTTTGGCCATGCTGGGATCATTCATCGCCGCCGCGTGATCCCTGGCGCTCATATCCTTCATATTATGCCCAGTTTTTTCTGCGTCTGCAGCATTCGCGTTGCCATGATCATGTGCTTGACCATGAGTATGCTCAGCTATTTTTTCTTTGAGATTATATTCGTATTGCTTGGCCTCCATTTTACTCCCGCAAGTCACGGCCAGTTCTTTGCTCCGGCACATGACACACGGGTTTTTTACAGTACAGTGTTTTTCGGAGTCTCCCATCGACACCAAATGGTGGTTATGTTTGTTCATATTTAGTGATTATACAGTACATTCTTATATTTAAATCATGCTGAGCAATAACTCGATTGACGTGGGTACAGATCAAGTTTTGACCGGAGGCTGTTTCCCAGTGACCAGCAGTGTGGGTTATATATATTCAGATACAAATCCTTTGATCGCATCTTGTTTGTTTCTGGCATGCCCTAGGTTGCTGAACTCTTTTATAATAGTACGATTACTTCTCTTTCTGGCTTCTAAGGTAAAAATATCCGGCTGTCACAAATAATCCAATGGTAATACTACTATTGGCAATATCTACACCGTGACCAACAAACCCAAGGATATAGAGTGGATACAATATCGCGAAGACAAGAAAATATATTGCTTTGTTTCTGTTTGACATATATGGACAACTTATCGAATTGATTGGTAACCCCCTGGAACTCCCTTTTTAGACAAAACGATCTGCCATAACTGATTTTTGCGGGCTCGGAAAGTCGCCGCACACAGCAGTAGGTAGTAGCGCCACATGCGGTAGAACCGTTCGTCATATTTCTGACGTAGCAAAGGCCAACGAGCCTCAAAATTATTATGCCATGCCATCAAGGTCTTATCATAGTCTGACCCAAAGTTGTGCCAGTCCTCCACAACGAACAGACCTTCAATAGAGGAGCCGATCTGCCCAATGGAAGGCAACATGCCATTTGGAAAGATGTATTTGTCGATCCAAGGATCGGTTCCACGTACTGATGTGTTACACCCAATGGTGTGCAGTAAGAACAGTCCGTTATCTTTAAGGGTGTTGTGCATAACTTCCATGTACGTACGGTAATGCTTATACCCAACATGTTCAAACATGCCAAGCGAAACAACTGCATCAAACTGACCCTCAATATCACGATAATCCTGTAGTCTTGTTTCAATCGGTAAGTCTTTGTAATTCTGGTCACTATATAATTTCTGTTCTTTTGACACGGTAAGCCCTGTCGCCGCTACCCCGTATTTTTCCGTGGCATAGCTTGTGAAACTTCCCCAACCAGAACCAACGTCGAGTACCTTCTGCCCTTGAGTCAGTCCTATTTTTCTGCACACTAAATCCAGTTTAGCTTCTTGCGCGTCAGCCAAATTGTCCGCTTCTTTCCAATATCCGCAGGTGTACGCCAGACGTGGGTCAAGCATCGCTCTATACAAGTCATTGCCAGCATCGTAATGAGCTTCACCGACCTCAAAAGCTTTTGATTTGCGGCCCATGCTGGTTAGAGCAGTGAGGGCAATCTTAAACGCAATACCAAAATCACCCTTCACCTTTTTTTCAAGTTCAGCGCTGAGCAACTTGGTAAAAAACTCATCCAACTGATCACAGTCCCACCAACCATCCATGTAGGCCTCACCGAGTCCAAGCGATCCTTTGTGTAATATGCGCCCGTACAACCTTTCATCATGTACCTGTGGATCGTAAGGAGCGTCACCATTGAGAGTAATGTCGGTGCCTTTTAACAAATCTTCAGTAACGTTTTTTGCTTTATTCATACTGTTTTTGATGTTTGCCACATAATATGCTCATAAATACTTGACCATAGAAAACCGAAACTAGCGGCAAACAGCAATTCTTCGAGGGGAATGCCAGTCACAAGTATTCCAGTCAACGCTTCTAAATTCCAAACCTCTGTTACGTACTCTGGAAAGAAGAGCAACAGTGACAGAAAATAGACGTAATATAAGATTGTGAAAATAATGGCACTAATAAACATTTTTACCTTTAGATCTGGTCGGCAATACCACGTAGCAAACCCGCCGACAGTTAGCGCAATTACAGTTGAATAGATTGGATTTATGTCAGTAACCAAATACAAAACTGTGAATACCGCCGGCGCGGTTACTAGTGCCCAATAATGCAATCGGTGTCTGGGGTGCTGGCGATTACTGATAGCAACACTGTGGTAACGTACTGCAAAGAAATAATCATAGATAACTACAGCCACACCACCGATGCCGAACGAAAACAAAAGACTTTCAATGTCAAAACCAGTGGTAGCAGCCAAGTTAAATAATGACGGAGGGGTCCAGTACTCTGGCACAAAAATCGGCTCAGTCAGTCCCATTACCGATGTCGCCAAACTGACTAACAACATCTTTTTCTTGCTGTTTTGATCTTTCAAGCTG
Organism: uncultured bacterium; assembly: GCA_913050645.1. Lineage (GTDB taxonomy): Bacteria > Patescibacteriota > Minisyncoccia > Phycocordibacterales > UBA918 > OLB19. The sequence continues at coordinate 8,733 of CAJXAG010000025.1, forward strand.
ACGTACAAGACGACCCAAAGAACGAATAGCAGCACGCTCCAGATAAGCCAGACATATTGTGTGAGTTCGAACATACAACTTTACAGATACTTACTAACTCCCATAACAACTTGGCAGTGCTACAGCTTAATTCGCTTCAGACGAAGTGCATTGAGGAGTACACTGATTGAGCTAGCAGCCATAGCGCCAGCAGCAATAATTGGGCTCAGCAGGAACCCGAAGAACGGGAACAACAGTCCAGCCGCAACAGGAATGCCGGCAGTGTTATAGACAAAGGCAAGGAAAAGATTTTGTTTAATGTTTTTCATGGTGCCGCGGCTTAACTTGATAGCCGTTACCGCATCCATCAAATCACTCTTAATCAATACAACGTCGGCACTTTCAATGGCCACGTCAGTCCCTGCGCCAATGGCAATCCCCACATTAGCTTGGGTTAACGCAGGCGCATCGTTAATACCGTCACCAACCATACCAACGTGATGGCCGCTCTCCTGTAGGTCCTTGACGTGATTAGCCTTATCTTCGGGCAAGACTTGCGCAAATACGCTGTCTGGCCCAATACCAACTTTCTTGGCAATCGCCTGTGCAGTACGTTCGTTGTCACCAGTAATCATGTATACCTTAATTTTTGCTTGTTGCAATTTTGCAATAGCAGCAGCAGAACTTTCCTTAATGGTGTCGGCCACAGAAATAGTCCCGAGTAGTTTTTCTGAATCAGCAAACAGCATCACGGTATTCCCTTCTTCTTCCAGTAACTCAATAGCTGCAAGCTTATCCTCAAAAGCAATATTTTTCTCCTTCATGAGTTTTCGAGTACCGATGTAGTACGTCGTACCGGCTATTTCTCCTGAGAGTCCATGACCTGGTATTTCAACAAAATTCGACACATCTTCAAATGACAGTGACTGCTCTTTGGCATACTTGACGATTGCCTCAGCCAATGGATGTTTAGAGTTTTTTTCGATTGAAGACGCCAACGTAACTACTTTTTCTTCACTCATATCGGTAAAACTCTCTGCTCCAGTGTAGGCTGGTTCACCTTTAGTAATAGTACCGGTCTTGTCGAGGATTAACGCACTGATCTTCTGCGCTTGTTCTAAGGCAGCAGCACTCTTGATGAGAATCCCGTTCTCAGCTCCGAGTCCGGTTCCTACCATAATCGAGGTCGGAGTCGCCAACCCCAGTGCACATGGACACGCAATGATGAGAATGGTAATTAAGATAGTAAGCGCAAAGAGGAAACTTGCTCCAAACACAAAGTACCAAAGGGCAAACGATACAATCGCAATCGCGATTACCGCCCAAACAAAGTAACCGGAAATAATGTCTGCCAAACGCGCAATCGGTGCCTTGGATCCTTGGGCTTCTTGGATCAGCTTAATAATCTGTGCTAAGGCAGTATCTTTCCCTACTTTAAGTGCCTTAAACTGTATTGCTCCAGATTTGTTGATAGTCGCTCCAATAACTGAATCACCAACCTTTTTATCAATTGGTACACTTTCACCGGTAATCATACTCTCGTCGATACTGGTTGTCCCTTCCACTATTTTACCATCAACCGGAATTTTCTCACCTGGTCGTACAATGATTATGTCACCAACCACCAGTTCCTCTAGCGAGACTTCTTGTTCTTGTCCGTCACGTAGTACGGTCGCCGTTTTTGGCGCCAGGTCCATCAACTTTCTGATCGCTTCCCCGGTCTTGCCTTTAGTTGCTTCTTCAAGGTACTTGCCAAGCAAAATAAGAGCGATGATCACCCCAGCCGTCTCGAAATACAAATTGCGTACGAATTCTGCATTGCCTATCATGATTTCGTACACCGCATATAGGCCGTAGAGATATGCAGCAGCGGTACCTAAACCAATCAACGAATCCATGTTCGGTGTTCGTTTGAAAAGGTTGTAAAAACCAACGGTGTAGAACTTATACCCAGCAATAGCTACAGGGATAGACAAAATCACTTGGACCAGCGCAAAGCGTAACGGAAATTCGGCCGGACTCAAAAAACCAGGAATGAGACTCTCACTAATAAGCTCGCTCATAGCCAGATATAAAATCGGAAGTGAGAAAATGGCCGCCACAGCAGTTTTTTTCTTGAGAATAGAAATCTCACGCTCTTTTGCCTTTTTTTCGATTGCGTACGCATCATCTCCTTCTTCTACGATGATCGCCTCGTAGCCGGCATTGTCGACGGCTTTTTTCAGGGTCGCCAGCGCAACTACGTTTGGATTATAGGAAAACTTAGCGTACGCATTGGCAAAGTTAGTGTCGACATCTTTGACACCATCGTGCGCCTCGAGCGCATCTTTCACTACTCCTGCACAGTGGTCTGATCCCATCCCGATCACCTTAAATTCCCCGCTACGAAAATCTTCATCCACGAGTGTATATCCTGTATGCTTGACCACATCAGTGAGTTGGCTGGAATCAGTAACAGTCTCGTCAAAACTCACTGAGCATGTTTCGGTTGCATAATTAACATTTGCTTCAGTTACCCCCTCGACGCCCTTAAGAGCTTTCTGCGTGGTCTGGGCACAGCTGGCACAATGCATTCCTATAATCTTATATGTTTTCTTTTTCATAAAGTTGATGACTGACTACTAATGTTTACACGTAATAACGATACCTTAATATACCCTAAGGGGGTATATAGGTCAAGTACCTCCATTTTATATATACATCAGCATAGCACAATGGTTAGCTAGTTAATGCTATTTCTTTTCTTGAAAACAAGAAAGATAAAGCCTAATACCGCTACGCCAATTACGCTAAGCACCACCATGGGAGGTATACTGACCATGAGTTGATTAACGGACTCCGTGAGGTTAGCCATAAAAATATTGATTGACGTCTGATATTCTCCGTCGCCCATTCCAAGTTGATTGGTTTTTGCCAGATACAATATCAAGACTCCCATCAAAACGAAGATCGATCCTGAAACAACATCTGACATGGCTAACTGCACCCGTTTACCAAACAGGGTATACGAAACTTTTTTGCGCAGCACTTCAAACCGTTTCATAACTTTTGTCTTATCAACAAAGAAAGCGATGATGAACAACGGTACAGTCATACCTAACACATAGACCAATGCGTAGACACCGCCCCAAACTATCGAATTTGGCAACGCTGAGAGTGCGATAACGCCAGCAAGGACCGGAGCACAACAAAGTGTGGCGGCTCCGGAAAAAATACCCAGAATGAAAACTGAACTGGCGCCGTCAATTTTCCCAGAACCGCGAGTTACTTGAAACGGCAACGAAAAGTGCCTGCCGGAAAGAATGAAAAATCCCAGAAAAAGTAGAAACAGAGCACCAATTACAAATATCTCATTGTGATACTCGCTAAACAATTTTCCCAGTCCAGCAACACCCAGTCCAAGCGGCAAGAATACAACCAAGAGTCCGAGGAAGAACATAAACGTCATAAGAACGACAGTGCTCTTATGTTTGAATACTGAACCAAGGTAGGCAGGTAGTAAGACAGTAATGCAGCACGGCGCGAAAAGCGCAGCGATCCCCGCTATAAATGCAACAATGAGTGACGCTCCAATAAGTATTTCCATACATTATTCTCCCCTGAGTTTTGATAGTTCTGCAAAGATCAGATCGTTCCTGATGGCCATACTTGGGTCATCAAACACATACTGGACTACACCTTCTGTATCAAGAATAAAGTATGTATGACCGGGATTGGTACCTGGATGCATGGAAGAACTAAGCGAGAGTACATCGTAGGCATATGAAACTTCCTTAGTAGGATCAAATAATATCTGAGCTTGTTCAAAGCCGCTTGTTTCACTGACTATTTTTTCCCATTGTTTTTTCGAGTCAATTACCAAAGAAAAAACTTCGACGTCGTCTTCATTGAATCTTTCATCTTTGGTAAACTCCTGTATCTGATTCCAGCAGGCTGGATAACACATACTGCCTTCATTAAAAAACAACACTACCATTTTTCCTCTGTAGTCACTAAGTTTAACCGTTTCTCCCTTGATGTTTTCGAGACTAAAGTCAGGTGCCGGTTCACCGACTGATTTTTTGAACGATAATTTTTCTTTAGTTGGTAATGGATCCAAATCTGCAACTGCAGTTGCGGGTGGTATATTGTGTCCTGTTTCTTTATTGGAAACTATCAACCCAAGCACTGCAAACAAGGCAGCTGACAAAATGATTGTGTACAATACCCCTTTAGTTTTTAACGTAGTCATATCTAATACATAATACCCCTATTGGGTATGGTGTCAAGCGATCATATGCCACCTATGTTCATTAAAACTCAACAACGAAGCTATACTCCAACCACAAACACTCTGGATTGCCCAACCCTAACTTCATGAGGAGTTGAGTATACTTCGCAGAAGCTCGCAATGACGACAACGTTGTTGTCGTCTACGGAAAAACCTTCGGTTTTTCCGTCTTCGCAAGACTCCTGTCGAAGCGATCCAGAAAATTAATGGGCATAGGTGCCCATATGTGCACAGACAACCTAGCTTCCTCAAAGATTTTCCTATCTCACACGTTCACTAACCAAAATCCATACAAGGTTCGACCTTGTATGGATTTTAGTTTGCGATTGTCAGTATTGATTGACTGACTTTTTTTAAGGATTATTATTCCTAAGTGTCTCCCTAGGTAAGAGTCTGGAGTTTCTCTACCAACTTATCTTTATCGACGCCGCCAGTTGAAAAAAGCTCGTCGTTTATGATAATGCCGGGTGAAGCGAAGATACTGTGTTTTGAAATCAGCTCCTGCCCCTGTGGGCTGGTGATGTCAATTTCTTCTACAGAAACTTTATCTTTGTAGTCAGGCAATACTTCGTCAAAAATTTCCTTTGCAGCAGCGCAATTATGACATCCCACCATGGTTAAGAATTGAATTGTGTTCATATGACTTTTGTTTAAATGATTTTATTAATTATATGACTACTTTGCACCGTCCTCCCTTCTTCCCTTTATCCAGTAAATAAGAAGGGGGACAATAATAAGTACCCAGAGGGTTATCCACGAGTATGGTGCAGGAATGTAATCTGGACTATCGGCATGGTCTTCTTCCCCGACAATAACCGGCTCATCAACATGGTCTTCTGGCGTACCCGGTTCTTCGTCGTGTTCTTCAATCTCAGCTATCTGACTTTGTTCTCCGCCGGTTGCCAATAAGACGACCTGGTTCCAGCCTTTGTGTACAAAACTTTCTTCATACCACTGGTGCGAGGTACCACTGATAAATATGAACGCACCAAGAATAATCAAACTCACTCCAGTTAGTTTAGTGACTATGGCAGTCTTACTTGCGATGTTACTAACTGCATTAACGCCGAGAATACCAAGGATAGCCAAGAAAATAAGTGGTGTAGCCCGACCTACCCCGTGGACAAAACCAAGCCACGCACCGGTGACCATGCTGCCTGTAAGCGCAATATCCCCAAGAAGAACGTAAAAAAGTGGGTTTGGACAACCGACTCCGGCGTTACCAAGAAACAGTCCCAAAAAGAAAGCTTTGAGATAATCACCTTGACTCTGTATGAATTGCGGATGAGAACCTTTATAGCTTGGCATTTCAAATTTAATCAACCTGAGTTCGGAAAGTCCAAACACAAAGGCAGACAGACCACCAATGATGAAGAGAATACGACTAACAGTTCCAGCGCTACCAACGGCATTCTCAAGCCCCAGTGCCTGACCGACAAAACCAATAAAGAGCCCGTAAATCGAGAGTGTGATTGAAAGACCTAGTCCAAAAGAAAGCGCCATCAAAAGTCCCTTCTTTGGTCCCTTCCCCATCGCCAGCGGCACGATCACAAAGGCAAGTGGCAACGTACATGGCAGTACGATCATGGAAAGTCCTACAACATAGGCAAATGCCAGATTAACGGTCTCGCCGGGTGTGGTGAATAAATAAAACCCACCAATTAGTAATATCGAAAAAAGGACGAACGACAGTAACACTAAAATTTTCTTTCCTGATTCGTTCATAAATTGATTCATTAAGTAGTAATCATACAACAAAGCTATCGTATCAAGTATAGATTACCCCCACGGGGTATAAAATGCAAATGTTCCGTGTGGATAGGCAGCTACATTAGAGCGCCACTGAATAAGCAACATTAAAAACACGAAACCAATACCGATAATCATCATACGCTAGCTGCAGGAGTGATTTTTTTGGTTGCAGTGCGCGATATAACTCTGACATTAGGTCGGGACTAACTATTTTTTCCTAGCCAGTTTGTAGGCTGACAATATCTCTTTTGTCGCATGTGCGTGCTTACCCGCTTTGATATGTTCAATCACGTGTGTCGATAAATGATTTTCCAAAATCTTCTCTTCTACGGCGCCAAGAGAGTGGCGGATAGCTGAGGTTTGGGTAATGATGTCCATACAGTACTTATCCTCATCAACCATTTTCTGAATGCCTCGTACCTGTCCCTCGATTATTTTTAAACGACGCACTAAACCTCTTTGTATATCCTTTTTCATAAGCAGAATGATACCCCTACGGGGGTATATGTCAAGGACTAAAAAGACACCTATGTTCATTAAAACTCAACAACAGAGCTATACTCCAACCATAAACGATCTGGATTGCCCAGCCCTAACTTCATTA
>CAJXAG010000026.1 GCA_913050645.1 uncultured bacterium
AGAAGCCACCGGCGTTGCCGGTGGCTTTTCACTACTCAAGAACTGTGGTGATCATGCAGTGATCAGACGGCGCTTGATCGTCAACTGCAAAGTACTCCACGTGTACATTTTCTCCTACGATAACGAAGTTCGCTTCACGAAACTTCTTCTCAGGTGGGTACCACCTTGTGCGAGTGATCAGAGGCTCGGAACCATCATGAAACTCATGATTGAGAATCACGCCGCCAGTTTCTCCAAACTGCATCGACTTGCGGATGTTTTCAAGCACTGCACATTGCGAAGTAAGATTAAAGTCACCTCCAACAATCAGCCGCATATCTTCAAACGATTTGATCAAATCACCACATCGATGGTCGTGTGCAAAACGCATCATGTTTGCAAACTGTTCCGTTCGGTGTGGTGTGTCGATCTTGCTGTTCTCGTCCCAGTGACCATGTGTGGATACACTCTGATACCACACATCGTCTTTGCAGACGATGACTGAGTGCCCACTTTTGCCAGCAGGCTTTCCGCCAGTCTGTTGCTCATTGAGATCGTTGAAGTTGCGATACATCATACCGCCAGCAACGTCTTGCAGGAGTCCCTTGCGCACACAGACGACGTTTCCGTACTGAATTGACTGATGAGTTGCATCCAGGTCATGCAAACCGTTCATTTGCGGTTCATAATGCACATGATGTGTGTCACCAAGCAGCTCTTGCAATTTCTGAAGTTGCCTTGTGTGCAGTGGGCCTTCGCGATGACCTGCATCCTCTGGGCTTACAAACTCATCAACGTCAGAGTCAGTACACGAATGCACTTCAGACATATGAAACACATCAGCTTTCAAGCCATTGCTAAGTACATAATCGTAATAGTCTGGCCGGTGTGTTGAAACTAAGCAGCCTGCCCAGGTGTTGAAATGCTTAACCGTCAAGCTCATTGCTCACCTCCTATTTTATTTTTGAGATCTTTCTACGCCAAATATATACAAATTGTCAATAAACGCAAGCTATGACGCAACTGTGTTACCATGACGGGATGAAATCAGATGATTTAAAGAAAGCACCGAAGCTTTTTGCGGAAAATATTAAAGTTGGTTACACACCTGAGTACTTCGTGATGGGTGTAAGCTCTGGCTCGCAGGCTCAGTTTTATTCACTATCGCCAGCACATGCAAAGCGGCTGAAACAGTATTTAGAGCATGAATTAAAGAACTTTGAAGAGACTCATGGAGAAATAACAGCCGAATGGTCTCCAAACGTAGTTTCGCCAGTGCAAAGAGCTAACCCACCATCAGATGGCAGTTAACTAAAACAAAAGTGGAGGCAAGGCCTCCACTTTTGTTTTTAATTCTTTGTATTCTGAGTTATGAGTGCATGAATTCTATGACATCCCCATCTTGCACGATGTAATCCTTTCCTTCTGTGCGGACCTTCCCCGCTTCTTTTGCGGCAGCTCGCGATCCGGCGGTGACCAAGTCTTCAAAAGCAACTACCTGCGCACGAATGTATTTATCTTTGAAGTCGGTATGAATAGCAGCTCCTGCTTCTGGCCCTGTTGAGCCTTGCTTTACCGTCCAAGCACGCGTTTCTTTCTCTCCAGTGGTGAAATAGCTCATCAGACCCAGTCGGTGATACGCTGCACGGATAAGTGCGTCTACCCCACTATCCTGCGCACCGTATTCCCGTCGAAACTCTGTCTTCTCTTCTTCCTCAAGGTCTTTTAGTTCGTGTTCTACTCCAGCATCTACCACAACATACTCTGAACCTGTTGCTTCAAAGAATTGGACAAGTTCTTGCCAACGATCGTCATTGTTCTCGTCGAGGTTGAATGCCCCGTTCTTTTTGTTGCAGACATAGAGGAATGCCTTCATGGTAAGTAGGTGAAGTTCTCTGATGAGATTACGTTCTTCGTCCGACATTTCCAGGCGATTGGCAAGTTGTCCCGCTTCAAGGTGTGGCAACATGCGCTCCATAAGCGCTTGCAAAGCTGCAGCGTCCTTGTCTCCTGCACGCACGTCGCGCGAGATGGTACCCAGACGCTTACTCACTGTTTCTGCATCAGCCATAATCAACTCAAGGTTGATTACCTCAATGTCACCCATTGGATCGATTGCGCCGGAGACGTGGTGTACGTCCTCATCTTCAAAAATACGCACAACTTCAGCAATCATATCGGTCTCTCGAATGTTCGAAAGGAACTTATTTCCCAAACCCTCCCCGGCTGATGCTCCCTTTACTAACCCAGCAATATCCACAAACTCAACAATAGCAGGAATAATTTCTTGTGATCCTGAGATGTTTGAAAGTGTCTGTAGTCGATTGTCGGGTACCGCAACGACACCTACTGTTGGGTCGATAGTTGCAAAGGGGTAGTTTGCCATCAAAACCTCGTTTTTAGTAAGTGCATTAAAAAGCGTCGATTTTCCGACGTTTGGAAGTCCTACAATTCCTACAGATAAAGCCATAAATATAAAAGTTAATACGCGCTAGCTTAGCAGATAACAGTACAGAAAAAAAGCTCCGTAGGGAGCATTTTCTCTAACGTGCAGAACGTCCAAGCTTTTCTACTTGTTTTAACCACTTATCTTTGCAGTCGTCACTAACCTTGTCGCATGGTCCAAAGGCTGAAACTGCTGCAGTGATTCCTGCAAAACCAAGAATTCCGTACTGAATCTCATTGGTGTAGTCACCGAACTTCCACCATGTTTTAAATGGGCTGTGTGTACCTGCAACGATAATGACGCGCGCGGTCTTTCCCTTTAGGTGCTGTTCAAGTTTCTTGGTTTCTTTATTGAAATTAAACGCAAAACCGGGGATCCAGAAACGATCAAAGAGTCCCTTGAGAAGGGCAGGCATAGTGCACCACCAATTTGGGTACACAATAACAATATGCTCTGCCCAACGAAACTTCTCCTGCAGATCAAGAAGATCAGGTTCGAGCTCTTGAATGACTTTGTATCCCCTATGTAGAATCGGATCAAACTGCATATCACCGATATTTACACGTTGTACTTCATGTCCAGCATCTTCAGCTCCTGCTTGATAATGATCTGCCATTGCGCCGCTGTAGGTTTCAACGTCAGGGTTCCCCAAAAGAACGAGTATTTTTTTGCTCATGTGTATAGTATACAAAAGCACCGCGCCAAAGGCGCGGTGCTTTTGTTGATAAGAATCAGGTTTGTGTTCGAATCGGGGTCAAGTTGCTAAGTAAAATATTCACTCTGTGAATATTTATACTAAGCACGTGCAGCGTTTGGATATTTTATTTCGCAAAAGCTCATAAAATATCTCAATTACTTACAGTAACTGTTCAGGCTGTCATTATTTATCGCAAGCTCAAAATAATAGTCAGCCTCTTGCGAAGTGACGTTAAGTCACTTCTCACACTTCTCGATACGTAGTTATCTACGTATCGAGCCATTAGGATTAAATTGCCCCTGCGTTCCCATTTGTTGCTTCATCATCTTTTCTTTCATTTCTGGACTCATGCAAGCCATGATCTCAGTTTGATACTTAGGTAGTACCTTAGTTGCAGCTGCCATTTGGTTATTTCCATTAGTTTTCATTTCAGCTTGCAATTCTTTAGCAATTTTTTCAAAAAGTTTTGGGTCTTTTTCAACCATCGCCATAATCATTTCCTTTTGGTCTTCTGGTACACCTTTAAGCTGTTTCTCAAGCAGTTTCTTAACTGCGTAATCTTTTACTTTTCCAAACATATGCACGCTATTGTATCAGATTATAGTAATTATGCTGTATATGTTAAAATGCATCAGAAATATTGACTAATAGTAAAAAACATGATATAAAATTAGCCATTTATGTTTAAAATAAGCGCTGTATGGAAATAATCAACAAACTATATAATTGGTACGGGAAGCGGAATGTGAGAATTGTTTTTGCTGTCCTTTTCATACTCATTCTTGTCGTACTTATTACCGGCAAAGATGCGGTTCCTGATGCACAAGAGAGCTCAAAGATCCCTCTTGTTTCTGTAGCTCCTGTTGCAGAACTCGATGCACAGCAATATGTGCAGTTGACTGGAACGGTTCGGGCAGTAAACGAAGCTACTATTGAGTCTGAGGTTGGCGGGCGAGTAACTGCTGTCTCAGGTGATCTTGGGGCACAAGTTTTTACAGGTCAGGTAATTGCAACACTAGAAAATACAACGCAGTATGCAACACTTTTGCAAGCTGAGGGCGTGTATGAAGCTGCCCTGGCCAGTGCTGAGGCATCAGAAATTGGTGTAGACGAAGCCAATAATGCGTTGAATGCTATATTACAGAATAGTTTATCGATCTATCAAAGTGCGTACACTACACTGAACAATCTACATTTTGCGCAATTGGATACTATTTATGCCGATCCAAAAAACACGTATCGCACATCCGGTTTTTACCCAAGTGATTTTACAAGTACAGAAGGTGCGGTGGATGTACTCTATGCACAAATTACTGCAAATCTTCGTGCACAAGCAACACAAAATGTTACAGAAGAAAATATAGATGATGCGCTCGTGTCCGCACTGTTAGATACACAGTTGTTAGTTGATGTGACAACTCTTTTGCGCTCACTTATAAATGAATCTGACGCTGATACTACACTAGACCCGGAGGAGGTTGCGTATCTGGCAACACTTTCTGTAGTTGAAGATCAATTATTTCGTGTGAAAAGCAATCTGCAATCTGTACAAGCAAATCTTACTGCTGCAAAAGAAACACAAAAAAAGGCTGCTTTAGGAAGTCAGAATGCAAATATTTCAAGTGCTAATGCACAGGTAAAACAAGCGCTTGGTGCACTAAAACTTGCACAAGCCAACTATGAAAAAACCATTTTGCGGACACCTATTACTGGTGTGGTTGAAACACTCAATGTACAGAAAGGTGATTTTATTTCAGCTTTTCAAACAATTGCACGTATCAAAGGTGATGGAGCACTCGAAATAACAGCATTTGTGGGAGATGCTGATCGTGACGCACTGAATGTAGGTGATGCGGTTGTACTTTCAGAAAAAATAACAGGTGTCATTACGCACATTGCTCCGTCACTTGACCCACAAACGAAAAAGACTGAAATTCGTATTGGAAGTGATGCCGTTGATTTGATTAACGGAGACACTGTGCGTGTTCGTATTTTAAAACAAAACAGAAATGAAACTGAAGTGGTTATCCCGCTGGCCGCAATCAAACTAACCGCAGACGAAGCTTTCGTATTTATGGTCACAGATGGTGTTTTGGTAGCACAGAATGTAACACTTGGTGAAATCCGTGGTACGAATACTGTAGTGACTGCTGGCTTGAATGCTAGTGATGTAATCGTGACTGACGTACGTGGTTTCGCTGTAGGTCAAGCTGTTGAAATTAAATAGTATGTGGGAATTTTTTGTAAAAAATAACCGTTTTAGTGCGTTGCTCATGGTTTCCCTTTTGGGACTTGGGTTATTCTCTGTGAATGCCATTCCAAAAGAAAATGCACCGGAGGTAGTGGTGCCAGTAGGTGTGGTCACAACCATTCTTCCTGGGGCACCAGCAGCTGATGTGGAGTCACTAATCACCAATGAAATAGAACGTTCGCTCGCTGGGTCGCTTGAAAACGTGTCAAATATTACTTCAACCTCTCGTGAAGGAGTATCTTCTATCATCGTAGAATTTGACGCTTCGGCTGACCTTAATCAATCAATTCAAGACCTTAAAGATGAAGTTGACCTCGTTACGTCTGATCTACCTGATGATGCTAACGATCCAATGGTCTCCGAAGTTAGTTTCGTAGATCAACCGATTCTGTCATTTGTTGTTTCAGGAAATCTAACCGATCTTGAACTTGTCGACCTTGGAAATGAAGTTGAAAACGAGATTGAAAGTATCGCAGGAGTGTCACGCGTTGAAAAAAGCGGCATTCCTGAACGTGAAGTAACTGTAGTGGTAGACCTCGCGTTACTTGAGCGTTTTGAACTGACTGTTGATGATGTTCGGAGTGCAATTGCAACAGCAAACACGACATTTCCAATTGGACAAATTGAAAGCAGTGACATCATCTACAATATAGCGTTTGAGGGTGATTTAGCCGATACAGCTGAAATTACAAACGTTGTTGTATCTACACGTGATGGCACTCCGATTTACATACGCGATCTTGCAGTAGTTGAAGATGATGTCTCTGATCGTAGTACACTTTCCCGCCTTTCGCTTGAGGGTGCCCCGTCACAACAGTCAGTTAGTTTTGATGTGTATAAGCGAACCGGTGGTGATATTACACAGATCGCTACCTTGGTAAACGAACGTTTGGCACAGTTGCAAGAACAATCAAATATTCTGAGTACTGTAGATGTCTATTTGGCATTTGATTTAGGTGATGAAATTCGCACTGATCTATTAAATCTTACTAGTTCTGGTCTTATGACCGTTGTGCTGGTTGTGTTCGTTTTGATTTTAGCAATCGGTTGGCGTGAAGGGCTTATTGCGGGCACAGCTATTCCCCTTTCATTCACCATTGGATTCATTGGTTTGTATTTTTCAGGAAACACCATAAACTTTGTTTCTCTTTTTGCATTAATTCTTGGAATTGGTGTGTTGGTCGACTCAGGTATCGTGATGGTCGAAGGAATCAATAAGCGGATGAAGGACAATCCTGATATTGATAAAACACAAGCTGCGTTGCTGGCAGTACGTGAGTTCTCTCGCCCACTCACCAGCGGTACCCTGACAACCATATCGATGTTTGTCGGACTATTTATAGTAAGTGGTGTAACTGGACAGTTCATCGCTTCAATCCCGTTTACACTTGTCTTTGTGCTCCTCACATCACTTTTGGTCGCACTTGGTTTTCTACCGTTGATTGCTTCGATATTTTTGAGACGACGTAGCTCAACTGCCTTTGAACAGCAGCAAACTGCATACGCTAAAAAACTGGAGGCATGGTATCGTAAAAAACTTAGCTTCATAGTTGGTAATAAGAAACGTGAACAGCGCTTTATCTGGGGTATTATTGGCCTATTTATTCTAGCCATTGCGCTTATTCCTGCTGGATTTATTCGTGTCGTTTTCTTTGAAGATGGCAGTTCAAGTTTTATAACGGTAGAAGTTGAACTACCTGAAGGCACAACCCTTGAAAAAACTGACCTTGCTGTACGTCGAGTGGAAGACTTCTTGTATACAAACGATAACATAGAAGCATTTATTACTACAGTGGGTAGTGGTAGTGTGTTTGCTTCTGGTGAAAGCGGGAGTAAGCTTGGAAACATTTTTGTTGGACTGAAAGATGACTCTGATATTGATAGCAGAGAAGTTATTGAAGATCTTCGAACGGACTTTGCAGACATACGTGATTTCAAGATTAGCGTCTCTCAACCTGAGGGCGGACCTCCTACGGGCGATCCTATCGGCGTTAAGCTCAAAGGTGACGATCTGACTGAATTGGCACTGTTTGCTAACAAAATTGCGGAGATAGTCAAAACTATAGACAACACAACAAATGTTACAACGAGCAACAACTCAAACGCAACGGAATATGTACTGGAACTTGATAAACAAAAAGCAGCTGCGCTCGGACTCTCTCCTCAGCTGATCTCATACACCTTACGCACCGCAGTCTTTGGTGTTGAAGCAACTACCCTTACCTCATTGACCGATGATATTGCAGTATTTGTAAAACTTAACCTTAACGATGCAAGTACTATCTCGTCTGAAGCAGCCAATGTCACTTCAATTGACACTATTCGAAACTTGCGTCTTCGTACACAAACCGGCAGCACAGTCCTGCTTGGTACTGTAGCCAACATCCGAGTTCGTGAGTCAAACGCGCTTATTCGTCACGAAGATCAAAAACGTATCGTATCAGTCTCTGCTGAAATAACTGACGCAGGAAATGTATTAGAGATTAATCAAGAGATTCTCAATAGGATCGACAACGAGCTTGAAGTACCTGAAAGTATCGAAATTTCACTAGGTGGAGAAAACGAAGAATCAAACCAAGCCTTTATAGAAATGGGCTATGCACTGATTGTGGGTATTGTCTTGATGATTGGTGTACTTGTACTACAGTTCAATTCATATCGTCACACGTTCTATGTGCTTTCAATTATCCCGTTTAGTTTAATTGGAATCTTGGCCGGTCTTGCACTTGTGCAACAGCCCCTGTCCTTCCCTTCAATCATGGGGTTCATTGCGCTTACGGGTATCGTCGTAAACAACTCAATTCTTTTGATTGATATGATGAATCATTTGCGTGTTAAATACCCTGAGCGCCCCGTCCGTGAAGTTGTCCTTGATGCAGCGGCTGCTCGATTGCGTCCTATTTTGCTGACCACACTCACAACTGTTATTGGAATGGTTCCTCTTTTGACCACCGATCCAATTTGGGTACCGCTTGCGGTTGCAATCATGTTTGGTCTGTCATTCTCAGTAGTAATCACTCTTGTATTGGTACCGGTTATATACAATTGGAAACCTGGTCGTGTCCACCAAGTGGATTAAACAAAAAGATCGGAGTAATATTCCGATCTTTTTATTATTTTATCCGTGGACTCGCTTGTGCTTGAGGTATGCCATCATGCCATTAACCAGAGATGCCGCCAATAGAATTACCACAAAATAACTTAAATAGAAATTGAGCATTTTATAGTTAGCTAACCCGAAAGAAAAGAGGGTCATACTTACTCCAAGTGTATACCAGCTGCTGGCTTGCAAAGCTGGGCCGATCGTACTCGGCATAATATGCTTTGTCATTAAGAAAGCGTTACTATACAAAACACCGACCAGTGACCAAGAACTGAGAATGAATACATGCGGTACATCTACAACATGAGTCATTTCTGCAATAATCGTCAATGCCAACAGTGAGAGTAGAATAATACCCATTGCAACACGTAACACGATGTACACAATACCCATCATGTTTCGTTCCGTTTCATCGATCGTCCCGTCAGCGATTGCTACAAAGAAGTTAGTAATTGCCAATGTTGACGACCCAACACCAAGTGACACACCAATAGATAGAATAATAAAAAGCAAAATAAGTGTTAGTTCCATGCACCCACATCGTACCAAAAAAGCTCCTTATGGGGCGTTGTTGGTGTGTATAGCTTTATGTCATAAAACATTAAACAAGTGTTCATAAATTGAATCTGTAGGATTTTTTGACTCCATCAAAAGTAAAATCCCAGTTGTTGCCAGTATTAATAGTAAAAGGGTAAAAAATATCCACGTTTGTGTTTTTTGTTGAATTGACTTTCGTATACGTATAGCGAAAATGGCAAACATTGTGATTGCAACAAAACCAGAAGCGAACGGTTGCGCCACAGAAGCATAGCCAGCATCAGCTGCTAGGAAGGCAATTAAAATAAGACACAAAAAAAGAAGAAAAAAAACGACACCAAGCAGAGTAAACTTTTTTCTGTATTTAAAGAGTATCTTCTCAATGGCGTTCATTATACTCAGGGTACCAAAAAACCCCTCTACAGGGCATTTTTTGTGTGTATACCGCTATTTAGATAAGTACTGTTGCGTGATTGTCACTGATCTCGAGTGTGCCAGCTTCAATCAAATGAGACTCTTCTGATCCGTCTGCTTTGTGAATAGTCACCGTACCTTTACGTAGTGGTGAAATTAGTGGTTCATGGTTCGCAAGAATCTGCATATCACCCTGTGATCCAGGAACTGATACAGCAGTAACCTCACCATCAAAGATGGGTCCGTTTACGCGAGATATGGTGAGTTTTAGTAGTTTTTGTTCTGCCATAAATTTTATCTTACTCTATTTTCTAGGTTTGAAAGATAGCTGAGATACAAGGCGCAGAAGGAAAATAATTTGAGTGAGACGTAAGTCCAGCGAGAATTATTTTACCGCACTGCAACGCAGTAGATTAGCTATACTTACGAAGCTAGAACTTCATCAATACCTCCCTTCATATAGAAGTCCTGCTCTCCCTTATCGTCATGCTTTCCGTCGAGAATCTCTCCAAAGCCACGGATAGTGTCTTCTAGCTTCACGTACTTACCGGGTGCACCGGTAAATACTTCAGCTACTGAGAACGGCTGACTCATGTATCGCTGGATCTTTCGAGCTCGGTACACGGCCTGCTTATCATCTTCTGAGAGTTCTTCGATACCAAGAATTGCAATGATATCTTGTAGGTCTTTGTATCGCTGCAGGATCAGTTTTACTCCCTGTGCAACTCGGTAGTGCTCTTCTCCCACGATCATTGGATCCAGCGCAGTTGAGTTAGACTCCAGTGGGTCAATCGCTGGGTAGATACCCAGTGATGCAAGCTGTCGTGAGAGCACTACGGTAGAATCGAGGTGTGAGAATGTTGTAGCAGGCGCCGGGTCGGTAAGGTCGTCAGCTGGCACGTATACCGCCTGTACTGAGGTAATAGAACCTGCCTTGGTTGAGGTAATACGCTCCTGCATTTTACCCATTTCTTCTGCAAGTGTTGGCTGGTAGCCTACTGCTGAAGATACTCGTCCAAGCAGTGAGGATACTTCCTGTCCTGCCTGCGTAAATCGGAAGACGTTGTCCATGAAAAACAGCACGTCCTTACCTGAGCCTGAGTCACGCAGTGATTCAGCCATGGTAAGACCGGTAAGTCCTACGCGCGCACGTGCACCCGGCACTTCGTTCATCTGCCCAAACACAAGCGCAGTTTTATCAAGTACACCTGAGTCCTTCATTTCATGGTAGAGGTCATTCCCTTCACGTACACGCTCACCTACACCTGCAAACACTGAGTATCCACCGTGCTGTGATGCTACGTTGTTAATGAGCTCCTGAATAAGTACGGTCTTCCCTACTCCAGCACCTCCAAAGAGCCCTACTTTACCTCCCTTGATAAACGGAGCGAGCAAGTCTACCGACTTGATACCTGTTTCAAACACCTCAGTCTTAGTAGACTGATCCACAAACGCTGGAGCCTCCTGATGAATTTCTTTTGTTTCAGATTTAGAAAGATCTTCTTTTCCGTCAAGGGTTTCTCCAAGCACATTGAAAAGACGCCCAAGAGACTTTTCACCCACTGGTACGGCAATTGCTGCACCTGTGTCAGTTACCTCAAGTCCTCGTTCAAGACCTTGTGTGTCCTGCATCGCAATTGCTCGGGCACGATCCAGTCCTACATGTTGTGCTACCTCAAGTGTAATCGTCTCTTCTCCATTTTGTACCTTTAGAGCATTCAGAAGCTCTGGTACACCATCTTTGAAGTGTACGTCCACTACTGGGCCGATAATCTGTGTAATAACGCCTGTCTTTGTTTGTGTCTGTGTGCTCATAAATTTTTGAATAATTCGTTACGTTATCATTAATGATAACGTAACAGGATTTTGATAATTTGTTTGTGTTTGTTAATTTGTGTTTGAAATGTATCAGGCTCCAAGTCTGGGCCTGGCTCAGTACCACTGAGTAATAAATTTCCTGAAGAAACTTATTACTTAGCATTATGTTTTACAGCATTCATACACTAGCCAAACAATATATATAGCCCGTACAGTATAACTACTAAAGGTGTTATAAGCATAAAGTATGTTAATGAATTAAGACGTCTTTTATACTTAAACTTTAGTAAAAAGGTATATATCACAGTGAGTATCAGCAACACAGGTGCTACAGCGAACACTATTACCAATGTGTATGTAAAGACACTGATAAAACTTGGCACAAGCACTTTGAGGAAAGATTGTTCTAGAGGTTGCCTAGCAGATTCTGATACAATGAAAAGCACTACATACGCAGCAAGATATATGTTGCCAACGGACAAAAATGATTTAATTATATCCATGAGATATTTGTAAACAGGTATTATTCGCTAATAAATTACTTGGTGAGGAACAGCTTTACTTCATCGCCTCAATACCGCCTGAGATTTCTGAAACCTCGGCAGTAATGGAAGCCTGACGTTCTTTGTTGTATACAAGTGTCAGAGCTTTTGCCACTTCTTCGGACTTATCGGTCGCATTCTTCATGGCAACCATACGTGCTGAGTGTTCTGACGCTTTACTCTCAAGCAATGCGTGATACAGCATGATTTGAACAAGTTGTGGAATAAGGGTATCGAGCACTTCTTCTGCAGAAGGTTCAACCGTATAGGTGATTTTAACGTCTTGTTCTGACGTGTCATCTGCCCACTTTCCATGTTTTGGTTTAATACCACGCATGATGTAGTGGATTTCCGCTGGATCAAGCGGCAATAACTGACGTTTTGTCGGTTCTTGCTCGAAGGTTGAGAGGAAGTTCTGATAAATGACATGTACATGGTTGTATTCACCTTCAGCAAAACCTTTGAGTGCTTCAACAGTCATCTGTGTCACATCATCAAGCACAACTTCGTCGGAGACGTTTGTGTACTCATGTACGACAGGGATGTTGTTTCGCTTCGCAAACTCAACTGCCTTGCGCCCGACGCAAATTGCTTCATATGCAGACACATCAGCTGTTTGCAGGGTCTGTTCAACGCGCTTGAGCACCGCACTGTTCACGCTCCCTGCAAGTCCTTTATCACTGGTTACGATCACCAATAGACGCTTATCCCCTCCACGACTTTGTGCAAGTGGATGGGTGATACCTTCTGGAGACTGTGCAAGTCGCTGCAGGATGCGCATTGCAGAGTGTACATAGGGTCGCCCTGCAAAGGCACGTTCCTGGCTCTTACGCATCTTCACCGCAGAAACAGACTCCATGGCCTTAGTTACCTGGCCAGTTTTCTTGGTTGAAACTATTTTGTTTTTGATTTGCTTAAGTGCCATTAGAAAGTGTAATTAACTGCGCATTTAAAATTGATTTTAAATATGATTACGCCTCAACTTCGGCGTAGTTAGCACCGTGTGCATCTTTATAGTCAGCAATTGCTGTATTGAGCTTTTCAAGAACTTCATCAGTAAGCTCTCGTCCATTTTCTAGTGTATCGAGGATATCCTTTCGGTCACGCTCCACAAACGCAAGGAATGTTTCCTCAATCTTCATAGTGTTCTCTACCGGAGCATTATCGAAGATACCGCTGTTGGCCGCGTAGATAGATACCACTTGTTTGTAAAACGGCATTGGGTTGTTCTGACCTTGTTTAAGGAGCTCAACATATTTCCGTCCAGACTCAATACGAGCTTTAGTGTCCTCGTCGAGGTCAGACGCAAACTGCATAAATGCTTCAAGTTCTCGGAACTGCGCAAGCTCCAGGCGAATCTTCCCAGACACTTTCTTCATCGCTTTTGTTTGCGCTGAAGATCCTACACGTGATACTGAAATACCTACGTCAAGTGCTGGACGGATACCCTTATTAAAGAGGTCTCCGTCAAGGAAGATCTGTCCATCAGTAATAGAAATTACGTTTGTTGGGATGTATGCAGACACGTCACCTTCTTGTGTTTCAATAACCGGAAGTGCAGTGATTGAACCGCCGCCAAGCTCCGCTGAAAGCTTCGCTGACCGTTCAAGTAGTCGTGAGTGTAGGTAGAAGATGTCTCCGGGGTATGCCTCTCGTCCTGGCGGACGTCGGAGTAGTAGTGACATCTGTCGGTATGCGTTTGCATGCTTTGACAAGTCGTCAAACACCACAAGCACATCCCGTCCTTGCTCCATGAAGTATTCACCGATAGCTGCTCCCGCAAATGGCGCAAGGAACAAGAGTGGCGACGCTTCAGACGCTGAAGTCGCCACAATAGTCGTGTACTCCATAGCACCCGCTTCCTCAAGCTTTGCCATGATGCTCGCTGTTTTTGAGCGCTTCTGACCTACTGCAACGTAAATACAGATTGGTCGTTTTTCTTTTGGTTCGTACTTTTGATTGATGATTGTATCAATCGCGATTGTTGTTTTTCCTGTTTGCCGATCACCAATAATGAGCTCACGTTGTCCTCGGCCGATGGGGATCATAGAGTCGATTGCTTTAATACCAGTGTGAATTGGTTCGTTTACGCCAGAACGTTCCATTACCCCGTACGCAACACGCTCAATTGGCATGTCTTTATCAGTTTTGATCGCGCCCTTACCATCGATCATTTCACCAAGTGGGCTTACCACTCGACCAACGATCTCTTCACCTACAGGAATTGAGAGCAGTCGATTTGTTCGACGTACTTGCATTCCTTCCTTTACACGGTCAGCTTCACCGAGAAAGATCGGAAGAGCGTC
>CAJXAG010000027.1 GCA_913050645.1 uncultured bacterium
TTCGTGAGAACAAACCAAAACCACCGGACCTTAGTCCGGTGGTCGATTATTTTACTTAAATCTTCTTTGCTTTGTAGTGTTCTGGCGCATTCTCTAGAAATTCCAGTAGCTGCTCCTTAGTAAGTAGTCCCTCTTGCGCGCCAATGTGCTGTACTACGTTCATAGAGTTTACAGGGCCCCAAGAGAGTGCCTCAGACGGTGTCATGCCAAGCGCAATGGCACAGGTAAAAGTCGAAGAGAAGGAATCACCAGCACCGGTTCGGTCTACCGGTGGTGCTGGATCAGGGTACATTGGCATGTGCCATGCTTGATCGTCTTCATCAACCACATACGCACCTTCAGGGCCGTCAGTAATAACCGGCATTTTTGGACCAAGCTGCTTAAAGGCACGAATGAGTGTTGGCACGTCCTGTTCGTCGGTTACCAGAATCGCTTGTGCCTCTTCCTTGTTGCAAAAGAAGATTTCAGTGTTTTCGTATACTTCCTTGAGTTTTTGAGCACCAAGTTTGATCTGAAATGTCCCTGGCTGGAACACAAGCTTTGTTTCCGGGTGTTCTTGTACGTACTTTGCAATTTCAAAGTGATAGTCGATACCGTGCTCACCGATTGACGAGAAGTAGATGAATCGTGGTGGTGTCTCAAAGTCAGGAAGTACATACGGGAATTGCTCGTGCTTGATGAGGATTGTTCGCTCAGGACCGTAGCGAAGTACATAGTGATAGTTCGTACTTTTTCCTTCGTGGATTTTTACATACTCAGTATGCACACCTTCTCCGCGAAGTTTCTGCAGACAGTCTTCACCATTGCGGTCATGTCCTGCGTTTGTAATTAAAGCAGATTGTAGTCCGAGGCGGTGCGCGGATACGGCTGCATTGGGTGAATTTCCTACTGCGTTAACAACGGTTACATCTTTATAAGGCAATTTGTTTCCAAACGACATCTCTAGGGTCTTTCGACCGGTATCAAAATCTACCGAAACATCCGCTTGATCTTTGTCGAGCTCAATAAAAGCATCGACCACCATGTCGCCAATGGCGACGAAATCATATTGTTGTGTCATTAGTAGAAGTATACCCCGCACGAACTTTCAGTCAGTTTAGTTATCAAGATGTCCTATGTCACGTATATAATGTTGCCTTGCTGCTTATTATGTTTGCTGCAGAAACACAGCAAAGCAGCAGACTGAAAGTTAGTGTGTGGTGTACATATTGTAGTTTTTAGACAGTGTGCTATGGTATTGCCCATATGACATTAAAACTGGAAGTAGAAAAGCGTGAAGCGTCTGTGGACGTAGTACGCGCGGAAGGTAAAATTCCTGCTGTAGTATACGGCCCAAAACAAGAGCCTATTGCAATTGCAGTGAATAAATTCCAATTTGAAAAAACACTCCAAGAAGCAGGAGAATCAACCATTATTAATCTAGAAGGTCTTGACGAAGAGGTTGAGGTGTTGGTGCAGGATGTTGCGTTTGATGCAGCAAAAGGTGGTGCAGAACACGTGGACTTCTATGCAATTGAGCGCGGTAAGGAACTTACAACCAACGTGGCGTTTGAGTTTGTTGGTGAAGCGCCAGTGGAAAAAAGTGGTGCAACGGTAACAAAGGTAATGCAGGACGTAGAAGTTACCTGTCGTCCGAGTGCATTGCCATCACATATTGAGGTTGATCTCTCAGTGCTCGAGACAGAAGATGCCCAGATTCATATTTCTGACCTTATCATTCCAGCAGATGTGAAGCTTGGTGTTGAAAGTGATGCGGTTGTAGTTTCGGTTGCTGCAGCTCGTGAGGAAGAGCTAGAGGAAACTGCGGCAGCAGTTGATATGGATGCTGTTGAGGTAGAAGGCGAAAAGAAAGAAGACGAAACTGAGGAAGCAGAAGTGTAATCCGTGCACATGACTATACAAAGAGCCGCACATGTCGTGCGGTTTTTTGTTATTTTGCATGGGCGTTTGCATGGGTGCTATACTGGTAGGACTATGCAAAAGTTCGTAGCGCTTTTTTTGACTGTTTTGATACTTCTACCCTCGATGGTTTTTGCTGGAACTGATACTGAAACTGATGCCGAGCGTCGTTCACGACTTCAAGCAGAGCTGCAACAAGTTGAACGACAGATTCTGCAGCAGCGGGTGCTGGTAGATGGTAAGCGTGCCGAGCGACAGTCACTTGAGCGCGACCTCGATATTATCGACGGAGAGATTAGACAAGCACAGTTGGGGATTGAAGCACGAGCGGTAGCAATCACACAGCTGAGTGATCAGATTGGTGATAAAGAGGAAGTAATAAGTATCCTCAACGAACGTTTGGTGAAGCAACGTGCGTCACTTGCTGAACTGATTCGTCAGACACAGTCGGTAGATGACTATTCATTGGTGGAAGTGATGCTTAGTAATAAAAGTTTTTCTGAGTTCTTTACCGACGTTGAGAGTTTTCGTACGGTGAAAGA
Source organism: uncultured bacterium (assembly GCA_913050645.1). Classification (GTDB taxonomy): domain Bacteria; phylum Patescibacteriota; class Minisyncoccia; order Phycocordibacterales; family UBA918; genus OLB19. Next base: position 2,442 of record CAJXAG010000027.1, read on the forward strand.
TTCACTTAATAACTCGCTATCAGCGTTGACAGAAATTAAGCAGGATACACAAATGCAAAAAAGTTCTCTGGAACAAAAACAGCTTGATGAAGCTCAAATGAAGCGTGCACAGGAAATTGAAAAATCAAATATTGAAGCACAAGAAGCTGCCAAAGAGCGCATTTTAACAACGACAAAGGGACAAGAAGAAGCGTACCAAAAGCTCCTTGAATCACAACAAAAAACAGCGGCACAGCTGAAGGCCCAACTCTTCCAACTTCTTGGCGGTGGTGGCGCGATTCCGTTCCCGACGGCCGTTGAGCTTGCACAGGTTGCGGAGAGTCTGACGGGTACCCCTGCAGCACTTATTTTAGCGATTCTTGAACAGGAATCATCTTACGGAAGCAATATTGGTAGCTGTACCATGGGATCAGTATCTGCAGGAAGGGATGTGATGCACCCAACACGAGATAAGCCGCCGTTCTTGGCGATTGCGGCAGCGATAGGATTTGATCCTGCGACACAGCAAGTATCTTGTCCGCTGCGGCGCAGCGACGGGACGCGTATCGGATGGGGTGGCGCTATGGGGCCGTCTCAGTTTATTCCAAGTACTTGGGCGATCTATGGTGGATTCAAGAAAGATGCATCTGGCAACTATGCATACATACAGTCTCAGGATGCGATCCGTACACTCTTACGAAAATCATCACCAGGAAATCCATTCAGTAACCAAGATGCGTTCTTGGCAACAGGCTTACTCTTGCGTGACAATGGTGCCAATGGTAACTATAGCTCTGACCGACTTGCCGCACTACGGTACTATGCAGGATGGGGAGGAGCGAGTAACCCACAAAACGCCTTTTACGGCGATGGGGTGATGAAACGAAAAACGCGACTCGTGGGTGAGATCCGAACGCTGACAGGAAGATAATGGGCTATTGCGTATTGCGCCAATTCTGCTATAGTTTGCGCACTTTATTGAGTAAGACCGCTGACTAGACGTGGTCGCAAAAATTTTCATGAAAAAAGAAATTCACCCAGATAATTACCGAATGGTTATCTTCCACGATAACTCAAACGGAGAACGATTCCTTGTTGGTTCAACGGTAGAAACTGAAGCAACTGACAAGTGGGAAGACGGCAAAGAGTACCCAATCAAGCATGTAGATGTGTCATCTACATCACATCCGTTCTATACAGGACAGGAAAAAGTTATGGATACTGCGGGACGTGTAGAGCGTTTCAAGGCTCGAGCGGCAAAGAAGAAGTAATACAGCTTTAAACAAAACAGTCCCGTAAGGGATTTTTTGTTAGAGGAATAGCAACGCAATTTTCAAAAAGAGTGAAAGGTGTCGAAAAGAGTGAAAGGTAAAGAGGAAAATAAGAGAAGGAAGGGGTAATAAAATAAAATGTGTTAATATTAGTTCGATATATCGAACTATATATGCCACATGTTTCTAAGGAAAAATTGAATAACAGGCTATATGAGAAGCTTTTTACTGATCTGATTGAGCTTCAGGTTGGTTTGTCAAAAAAGCAAGCTGCGTCAGTTATGTCTTCCTTACTTACTGAGACTGAGCAGATCATGCTCACCAAAAGATGCGCTGCAGCGATTATGTTTGAGCATGGATATTCAAGCTACAGAGTTTGGACGGTATTAAAAATAAGTAAATCAACAGCAAAGCGATTGCGTGAGCAGTATGAGGAAGGTGTTTTTGACGGGCTACTTCGTGGCCTAAGAAATAAGAAGCTTGCTAAGAAAGAAAAAAAGGAATTTATAGAAACATTTAATAAAATTATGAGGCTCGGCATGCCGTCGATGGGTAAAGATCGCTGGAAATCTGTATTTGAATAGTGATTATTAGTTCGATATATCGAACTAATTTATTCTGTATTTTATTTACAATTTTGTGTAAAGCCTTTTAAAAATAGGTAAATTGCAGTAGTATGACACGCACAGATATGGAACACGACCAAGATAAGCTAAAAGAATTTAAAGAGAACCACAAGACTCAGTACCTTGTGTCTGTTTATGATGCTGAGCTAAAAAAGCTTGAAGAAGCGAGAGAGCTTGCTGCGTCTGATCCAGAAATGGCAGAGCTTGCTCAGGAGGAGATTCAACAACTCGAAAAACAGCTTCAAAACCAGTTTGATGAAATGGATCGGATTATTGAGTCAGCAAAGGAAGAAGAGACAAAGCCGTATGGGGTGATGCTTGAGGTGCGCGCAGGAGCAGGGGGAGATGAAGCAGCACTTTTTGCTGAAGAGCTTGCAAATATGTACATCGCCTACGCGCAGGGGAAGAAATGGCAGACTGCGGCTTCACATAAATCAACTGCACCAATGGGTGGATACAAAGAGGCGGCATTTGAGATTCTTTCGCCTAATGTGTATGACGCATTTCGTTTTGAAACGGGTGTACACCGTGTACAGCGTGTACCGGTAACTGAAAAGCAAGGTCGTATTCACACTTCAACTGCATCAGTGGCTGTACTACCGATGCGTAAAAAACCTGCGGTGCACATTGACCCTGGTGATATCGACATGGAGTTCTCGCGTTCAGGTGGAGCGGGCGGCCAAAACGTAAACAAGGTGGAGACGGCCGTGCGTTTGGTCCACCGTCCAACAGGAGTTGATGTACGCTGTGAAGCGAATCGCTCACAGCAGAAAAACCGCGAACAGGCGATGACTATTTTGATTGCAAAGCTTGAGGCTGCACACGAGGAAGAGGAAGCGCGAAAGCACTCACAGGTGCGCAGCAAGCAAATTGGTACCGGTGACCGATCAGAAAAGATCCGCACATACAACTTCCCACAAAACCGTATTACCGATCACCGTATTAAAGAATCGTGGCATACTATCGAAGCAACGCTTGGTGGTGACTTGCAGCCAATAATTGATGCCATGCACGCTGCAGAAGACGCACTTGAGTAAAATCTACAAATGACCCAATTAATTGGGTCATTTTGTATTGCGAGTATATACAGGGTGTGCTACTATTGCCGCGCTTGTTAAGGCGTTTTTATTACTTGCCTTAGCAAAACTCCAGATATCACGACTGTCCCTAGGGCTCGTGTGTGTCTTTACGAAGACACCCCTCGATGCATCCCTTCAATCAGTTTACTAGCTTAAAAAGATAGTCTGGATAAACCGCCATTATTACTCACTCTATTTCTTGTGGTGATGCTTATGATGGCTATAACATATATAAAATGTCAGAAAACAATAATCTTATTGATCGTCTGTTTAGCGCAGGCGCACACTTTGGCTTTAGTAAAAGCCGACGACACCACTCGGTGAAGTCATTTATCTTCGGTAGTAAGCAAGGTACCGATATTATCGATCTTGAGCAGACTGTTGAACAAATCGAAGCTGCAAAGAAAGTACTTTTCGAAGCAGGTGAGAAAGGTCAAAACGTACTGTTTGTTGGTACAAAAGACGAAGCGTCAAAGCTCGTACTTACTGCAGCAGAAGCGGTAGAAATGCCATACGTAACAAACCGATGGATCGGTGGAATGATTACAAACTTCTCAGAAATCAAGAAGCGTATTGAGCGACTCAAGACACTTGTTGGAGAACGAGAGTCAGGTGAACTTGAACGAAAGTACACAAAAAAAGAACGAGTAGTTATTGGTCGTGAAGTAGACAAGCTTACTTTCAACTTTGGTGGTATTCAGACACTTGATCGAACACCGCAGATGGTGGTGGTAGTAGATCCGCGTCATGATAGTATCGCGGTGCAGGAAGCAAATGATGCAAACATCCCGGTGGTTGCAATTATGAGTACTGATGGGGACGCAACAAAGGTTACAACACCAGTGATGGTAAACGACGCACTAACAAGTTCTATCGAACTTGTTCTTGCAGAACTTACTGAAGCGTATGCTGAAGGAAAGAAGAACTATGTTCCTGCTCCAGCGCGACCACGACGTGAAGGCGGACGACCACGACGTGAAGGCGGACGACCACGACGTACTTTCGATCGTCGATAATTACTTATTCAAAATTTTAGACTAGTACATTATGGAAATTACATCAGCACAGATTAAAGCACTACGAGATCAGACTGGTATCTCAGTGATGCAGTGTAAGAAGGCACTTGAAGAGGCAGGTGGAGACGCTGAAAAGGCCCTCATTATTCTGAAGAAAAAGCGTTCTGAAGCTGCAGACAAGAAAGCAGACCGAGAGATCGGCGCAGGTGCAGTTGGCGTGTATGTGCACAACACAAAAGAAGTTGCAGCGATGGTGAAGCTTGGTTGCGAGACTGACTTTGTGGGAAAGAATGAAGAGTTTGTAACACTTGCAAACGACATTGCAATGCATGTTGCAGCGATGGATCCAAAGTACATCTCACGAGATGAGCTTGATGACGCAGCGATCGAAAAGGCGAAGGAGGTATTTGCTGGAGAGATTGCAGACAAGCCTGAAGATATGCAGGAGAAGATTATGGAAGGAAAGCTTAACAGCTACTTCAAGGATCAGATCCTCATGGAACAGCCGTTTGTAAAGAATCCGGACACTACTATTGCAGAAATGGTTACTGGTGGCGTTCAGAAGTTTGGTGAGAATGTTACAGTTGCAGAAATCAGTCGTGTTTCTGTAAAATAAGGAAGTATCACACAATAAACGACCAGTAAGATTCTAGACATCAAGTGGTCAAACGTAAAGCGCAACAAACAGTTGCGCTTTACTGCTTCTAAGGCTATCATGCACGTGATTCATTATGGGATTGTTTTTGAGTATGGAATTCGCACTTATATATCTGGCGTCGAGCGCAGCGGCTCTGGTTATCATCGCTGGGGTCTTTCGTGTTGAAGATACGCGAGGTGGGCAGCGGATTGTATTTGGTCGTGTGCGCACACTATTTGATTGGGTGGTGCTATGGATAATTGGTGTATTCCGCTGGCTATATGAGTACATTCGATACAGCTTTGCGCGACTTTTCTTCCATTACGCAGCACATCGTATTCTCAAGCGTTTGTATATAGTGACACATTTTCTTGAAGAAAAGACAGAAGAGTTATTGCGTCAGAATAGACGCACTGCGCGACGTATCAGTACAGAACGACATGAACGCTCACATCTTGATGAAATAGCGGATCACAAGGAAGAGACTGCTTTGACGCGAGAGGAGATAGAAAAAATGCGGTCGTTGGATTAGGTCAGCTTTGTTATACTTAATTATAATGAACCTTAAAGAGTACAGTAAAAAAGCGCTCAGGACAGATTTCGCAGACTATGATGATTACCATACAGGCGACGTTTCAGCTCGTCTTGATTATGGCGTTGTTGGATTGGTGACAGAGTCTGCAAAAGTTTTGGATTTGATTAAAAAATCAAAAAAGAATTTATCAAAACTTGATCAAGAAAAGATTGAAGAAGAGCTCGGCGATTTGCTTTGGTATCTGAATATAACACTTGATGAACTTGGTCTATCTTTCAAGGATATAATGAACACTAATCTGAGTAAGATTGAAAAGAAATATCCGAGAAAGGATGCGTCAATTAAAGATTTGATCCGAGGAGAGTAGTAGCTGCGCTGTGTATAGAAGTTGTATCACTGAGCATCACAAGTTACTAAGCAGAATCATTCGCTTCGCTCTTGATTCTGCTAAGTACTTGCGATCCCGGCTCGTCTACTGTACTCGCTCCGCTCCGTGCAGTATGACTCCGCCTTGGCTCCAGGTACGCAAGCAAAGCAGTTTGCTTGCTAGAAAAAAGGCGCAAACTGAAGTTTGCGCCTTTTTTCTACCTGGAGCCACCTCTCGGACTCGAACCGAGGACCTACTCATTACAAGTGAGTTGCTCTACCAACTGAGCTAAGGTGGCGCTAAGGACTCTATTCCTTAAACATATTTTATGTATTCCAAATTTTCACCACAACGCACTTGTGACAAGTGGTTCGAAAGTCTCCCAGACTTTCTCACCTCTACCAACTGCAGCTGACGGTGGCTCTAAGGATTCTACTTCTCTTAGGGCTTGGTGCGCACTATTATTACAATTTTTAATAAAATTGCAAGCTTTTTACAACACACAAAAGGTCACAAAACACCTTTATTTTTAGCCAGAATAGGGGTATACTCGCATCTATAGCATATGACACAAAAGGAGCATTTGCTTCCGTACGCGCAGCGTGAGGACTTTAAAGTAGGACGAGCACCCGAGCTTTCTGGTAAAGATCGGCGTTTTTATCGTTTGCTTGAAATTATACCTGGTGCTGCATCATGGGCGACGCTTATTGGGGTGTTGGTGCTGTCGAACTACGCACCATTTGTTGCAGCGTACTTTGTAATTGGTTTTGCCATTTATTGGGTGCTTAAAACTGCTTTTTTGTCGTATCACTTGCGATACAACTGGAAACGGCTGCGCCACCACATGAAGATTGATTGGGCTGCGATGGTGGAACGATTTGAGTTCGGCCACATATATCACCTGGTTATTTTGCCATTTTATGAGGAACCAGAAGAGGTGATTGATGCTACATTGCAGTCATTAGCAGACGTGCGCTACGATAAGAAAAGCATCATTGTGGTTCTTGCTGCTGAAGAGCGTGCGGGTGACAGTGCACAGGCAATTGCGCAAGCGATGAAAGAGAAATGGGGTGCAGCTTTTGGAAAGTTCTTGGTCACCACACATCCGCAGGATGTGCCTGGAGAGATGGCAGGAAAAGGTTCAAACGCCACCTATGCAGCAGAACAGGCTCGTCAGTTAGTGCTTGATCCGCACGGTATTCGATACAATCATACGCTCGTGTCTATTTTCGATATTGACACAGTACTCTATCCTGACTACTTCAATTGTCTGGTGTGGCACTTTATGACTGTGGAGTACCCACTGAAGACATCCTTCCAGCCAGTGCCAATTTTCAATAACAATATTTGGGATGCACCTGCGGTGGCGCGCGTTGTGGCGATGAGCAGTACGTTTTGGGAAATGATACAACAAGAGCGCCCTGAGCGTATGGCAACATTTTCGTCCCACTCAGTGAGTTTCCAGGCACTGTATGAGATTGGATATTGGCAAAGTAATATGGTGAATGAAGATTCCCGTATTTTTTGGAATCTCCTGATGGCAAATAATGGTGATTACCGAACGGTCCCTCTTTCATACCCAGTATCAATGGATGCGAATGTAGCAGGAAGCTTTTGGGGAACAGTCAAAAATATATACAAGCAACATCGACGCTGGACATATGGGGTAGAGAATTTTTGTTACATCATCTATCATTTTACTAAGAATAAAAAGATTCCACTGCGGAAACGTTTAATGATTGGCTTCCAGCAAGCGGAAGGATACTGGTCATTGGTGACTAATCCGATTATGCTTTTCATTCTTGGGTGGGCACCTATTTTCCTAGGGACTCGGGAGTTTCATCAAACGGTGCTTTCATATAACTTGCCAATTATGATACGCGACCTCCTTATTTTGGCGATGTTTGGATTGGTTATCTCGTCTGTTATTTCCCTGACGATGCTACCACCACGACCAAAGGAAAAAAGTCGATTGAAATATATTGTACTTGCGGTACAGTGGATTCTTGTACCGGTAACCATGATTATATTCAGTGCTATTCCAGGACTTGATTCACAGACTCGACTGATGCTTGGGAAATACATGGGATTCTGGGTCACACCGAAAAATCGCGTTAATACATAACTATGACACCTGTACCAGATATTCAGCCCCTTCCGCAAGGGCACCGTAAGCTCGTTTTCATTTCGTCACTATTAGTGTTTATTGTCGCTGTGCCCGCGTTTGTGTTTTACGCTGTGGGGTATCGATTTGATTTTTCTGGTGAAGCACGAAGTATTAAGAGCGTGGGAGGTATGTATATTAGCGCGAGTGCTGAAAAAACGGATATTTATATCAATGACGAGCCCGTTGAAGATATGCGCATTTTCCAACGAGCTGCGTATATTCAAAACCTTACGCAAGGAGTGCATCAGGTACATGTCCAGGGTGAAGCATTGCAAACATGGGTGAAAGTCCTTCCAGTATTCTCACACCTTGTAACTGAGGCAGCGAGCTTTAATATGCCCGAAGTGCCGCAAGTTCGTTTGGTATCACCGTACCGAACGGCAACTGGTGTGCCAGTGTTATTTGAAGCAGCAACATCTACACCGCTGCAACACGCTTCAAGTTCGCAAACATTTTTCGTTGCGACTTCAACCGCAACCACTACGTACGTCTTGAATCCAGAACATGTCTATGTGGAGACCCTGTTTGCTTCCTCAACAGAAGAGCAACTCCTGCGTGTGCAGCAAAAAAACATCCGTACTGAGCCTTTTGTTTTTAGTGGTGACACTACCGCAACAAGTGTACTGGCAACGTCTACTGAAGACTATCGGGATACACGACTTTATGAAAAGAAGGATGATGTGTATATGCAATGGACAGGGGAACGCGATGCGGTTCCGTACTATTACTGTGTGCGCTATGACACTGCCAGTACAACTGCAGCATTGTATGGAACACATGTCGAAAATGCTGTGGTTGCTCAGGTATTCTCTGCGTATGCTGAAGACAACACGGTTATAACAGAAACAGATATGCGCGACGAGCGCTGGTGCCGCAGCGAGATTAAAATTGACCGCCTCAACCAAGAAGTACTTTGGTTTGACTACTTTCCCAACAGTCGCGACTTGGTACTCATGCACCTGTCTGATGGACTGTATGTGGTTGAGGTAGATGATCGTGCGTGGCAAAATACACAAATGTTGTATCCAGGCAAAGATATTCAGGTAGTGAAAGATGGTGACCGAATCTTTGTGTATGATAGGGGGTACTACCTTGAAGTATTTACTGAGTTACAAGAATAAAGCGTACACATATAACCATGACACAAGAAGGACATCAGCATCCGCTGACACAAATGATCTCTGAGATAAACAGTATTTTTGCTGATATTGGCTTTGTGTTTGCAGAGGGACCTGAGGCAGAAACAGAAGTGTATAACTTTGACCGTTTAAACGTGCCAAAGGATCATCCTGCACGTGATATGCAGGACACGTTTTGGTTTCGCAATGAGGACGTAGCTGAACCAATGGTGTTGCGTACACATACTTCACCAGTGCAAGCACGATACATGGAATCTCACGAACCACCGATTCGCGTGATTGTGCCTGGAAAGGTGTTTCGTAACGAAGCGACCGACGCAACACACGAAGCGCAGTTTATGCAGCTTGAGGGATTGTATGTCGATACAGGGGTACATATGGGGCACCTGAAGGGAACTATTGAGTACTTCTTCTCAAAGTTTTTCGGTGGTGAGACTGAAGTTCGTTTTCGTCCAAGCTTCTTTCCGTTTGTGGAGCCCGGTGTTGAGGTTGATATGATGCTTAAGGGAAGTGATTCAAAGCTCGCGAACAAGTGGATTGAAATAATGGGTGCAGGTATGGTACATCCGGAAGTACTTCGTGACTCAGGAGTTGATCCAGAGCAGTACTCAGGTTTTGCGTTTGGTATGGGTATTGATCGCTTGGCGGTGATGAAGTACGGCATCAATGACGTGCGTGACTTATACACGGGCGATTTACGATTTGTTAATCAGTTTTAATTATGTTGGTATCTTGGAATTGGCTAAAGGAATATATAGGAGAAACAAACCTCACCGCACAGCAAGCTGCTGATCTGCTTGGCTACCATGCATTTGAGATCGAAGAGATTGAAGAGAAGGGTGGCGACACGGTGATTGACGTGGATATCCTGCCCAACCGCTCTTCAGACTGTCTGTGTCAGCGAGGTGTTGCGCGCGAGATTGCTTCAATTATGGACGCACCACTTGCACACGACCCACTGACACATACACCAGAACTTACACCGACAAGTGCGGTACAGGTACATATTGCTGACACTGAAGCATGTCCGCGCTTTACTGCATCTCTGGTTACCGGTATTACGGTGAAAGAATCTCCAGACTGGCTAAAGAAACGTTTGGAAGCAATCGGGCAGCGACCAATAAACAACATTGTCGATGCTACAAACTATGTAATGTTTGCTATCGGCCAGCCGATTCATGCATATGATGCCGATCTCTTCCCTCAGGTAGATGGTGCATGGCAGTTTGGTGTGCGGTATGCCCAAGAAGGGGAAGTGGTAAGTTTGATTGCAGAAGGTGGCAAGGATGAAGATCGAGATGTGACGCTTTCAGGTAGTGAGCTTCTTATTGTGGATGAAAGTAGTGATACGCCAATTGGTCTGGCTGGTGTGAAGGGTGGACGTTTCGCAGGAGTGCACGATGGTACCACGAAAATCATCATTGAAGCTGCACATTTCCATCCGACTATTACGCGTAAAACAGCCCGGTGCTTAGGTATTGTGATCGATGCTTCAAAGCGCTTTGAGAATGAACCATCGCGCGAGCTACCGTCGTACGCACAGTCGGAGATTGTAAAACTTATTTTAGATATTGCAGGAGGATCCTACGAAGGGACACTTGATACCTATCTTGAAAAGAAAGAGAATCAGCCCGTGCGCGTCAATTCGCAACAGGTGAATGCGCTCCTTGGCCTTAGTCTTTCTGTTGGTGATATGGCAAGTATTCTCAGACGCGTCGGATGCGAAGTGTCTACCAAAGGCGAGACACTCATTGCAACCGGCCCATGGGAACGGACTGATCTCAACATCGAAGCAGACTTCATCGAAGAAATTGGGCGTATCTACGGCTATGACCATGTTGAATCGGTGGTGCCAGAAGCTGTCCCCCTAGGGGAGATGAATGTGCGGCACTACTACTCAGAAAAGGTCCGTGATGTACTCATTGCGCTTGGATTCTCTGAAGTGATTACTTCATCGTTTCGGAAGAAGGATAAAATTAAACTACGTAACGCCCTTGCATCAGATAAAGGGTGCCTGCGTTCAACATTGAGCAAAAACATTACTGAGGCACTAGACAAGAACGTTGGCTTTGTTGATCTGCTTGGGGCTACAGACACACGCGTTTTTGAGATAGGTACGGTCTTTCATAAAAAAGAACCCTCCAAAATTTCTGCTGATGCAGAAACCAAAGAGGACAAGGGTGGTGGCATTGCAGAGCATGTGTCACTTGCGCTAGGGGTTCGCACCAAGCATTCTGGGTATAATCAAAAAGATGACAAGGTGACCGAGGACGCAATCGCAGCATTGGAAACGAAGCTCGGTACAAAGTTAGATGTTACACTCGACAAAGCAGTTGCTGAGGTAAACTTCACGGAGGTATTTGAATCGCTCCCGGTACCTGAAACATACGACGCAGTAGAAGTTGCTGACGAAATCATCTATCAGCCATTTTCAACGTTTCAGCATATGACACGTGACATCGCGATGTGGGTGGAAGAGGGGACGACGGTAGAGGTGGCACAAAAAGTGCTTGATGATGCAGCGGGAGAGCTGCGGGTTCGTACGACGCACGTTGACGAGTTCACTAAAGACGGTCGTACCTCACTTGCGTTCCGACTTGTGTTCCAGGCGCAAGACCGCACACTCACCGACGAGGAAGTGAATGCACAGATGGACAAAGTATATAAAGCAGCAGAAGAGCAAGGCTGGGAAACTCGATAGTTAACGAACAAAAGAAAACAGCGTGTGAGTTACGCGCTGTTTTTCACTTTATGATTGCATGACATGACTGTGACCAAGTTTTGCAAGGTGATCCTTACGCCATTTCTTGACG
>CAJXAG010000028.1 GCA_913050645.1 uncultured bacterium
TTCAGATCCACAAAAATAGCAATATGCTCACCATCATTGTCGATGCCATTTTGTGCAATTTCTCCAAGTGACTCAGACAAAGTCGGATACGTGTCCGACGCATCGGTAAGAGTGTTACCTACGTGCGTATGAACGTCTAGTTCAACTGTTTCCATTACTGTTATCCTTCCATTTGTTTTCGCATTCGCTCACCACACAGCGGTGTGAGCTGATTATTGAGCCTGAATATACCGTTGCGCCCCGCGAGTTCACGTAAGAGATCACGATGTTCTGGTGTACATGCTTCAGAGTTAAGAAACTGTGCATACGGCAATGCAAGCTGCACTAGCAACGCAAGCTGCGCTGCCGCATCTTCCGGAGTCATCTGCATGAACAAACCTGTTTGCAAAAATTGTCCCGCCTCAGATGAAGAGTCGGATTTTATTTCATCCGGCTCAACTTCATCAGACATATCTACATACCGTAGATGTGCAAAGCGGGTCTCAAAAGCAACCTCTGCCGTAGAGAGCCGCTCACTACCTTCACTCACAAACTGTTCCAGCTCCTGGAATTTCTTTTGAGAATGATTCTTTTTGCCGTAGAACACCTTGTTCATGCTACCGACTGCATCTTTCCCTGAAAAGCCGAAGGTATCTGCAAGTTCCTCAGCAGTCACCAGCTTATGTGCCAGCATGCCCGCTGCTTGCCGATACACGTCATTCCATGCGAGATATTCAGTCACCTGATACCCAAGCAACTGAAAAAACATAACCACGCGCCAACGCTTGTCACCTGCAGGAAGTACGCCCCCTCGAAGCCATTTCGAGGTCGCGCTACCTGACACACCAACAAACTCAGCAAACAACTTACGTGCCTGAGCATCCTCCCCTGTATGGCGATAAAATCGCTGCTGGAAAGAAGAGAGACACTTCCGGAGTGTCATAGGTTCCATTTTTATTCCTTTCTGTATGTCAAAGACCTATTTGATTTGAATCATGCATCAAAAAAAGAACAGAGTCAATAGAAAAACGCCCGAGCTATCGCTCGGGCGTTAGTTATGAAAGCTTCGCACCGTCATCAAAGTGGCGGCGCATGAGCATCATCAGATCATAGGTGACATGAAACTGTTCGTACTGATCAGATTCCGGATCGTCCCAAAACGACGCACGGAACGTGCTTTCTCCGTTAACTCGTTCAAGCCAACCTTTACAAACTAAGTCATCACATCCAATTGCAACACGTTCTAGCTGCTCTGCCTGTGTCCCCTCACCAAGACCGAAACCGTACTTAAGTGCCTGTGTATGCAACCGTTCGTCTTCCAGTGTGTGTTGATACATTCCAAACACATCTCTGATAGTGACCGTCGTGAGCTTCAAATCGACATGTGGCTGATAGGCCATACGATAAATCAATTCTGCAACTGCAACAACGTCGCAGTACTCAAAAACTGTTGCGGGTTCATTACTGTAATCACCCGCGTTTGCATGTCGTTTTGCCAACGCTGTGGTACTCATATAGTATTCTTCTCTATTCTGCTCTGTGCAGTATACAAATACAAAAACGACATAAAGTCAAAGAAAATAAAGCTCCCCGCTCTTGCGAGACGGGGTATTGTTGGGGAATAAACTTCTGCAACACTCAGGTGGAGGTGCGACCCCCCCCCTGAGTGTTGTGTGTTGTAGGAAGCTACAACGTGCTAGACTCAAAGATATTAAAGATATGTCCTTTCCAGTGCACACACTCGCCCCGCAGCAGTTTCCCACACTACTGCATGAAATACCCCAGCCACCTCAGACACTAAACTATCGTGGCTTACTCCCTGACCCAACGCTCAAACTTCTTGCTGTGGTCGGATCACGACAATACTCAACGTATGGAAAACAAGTCGTTGACCACCTTATTGATGGACTGTCCGGATACAACGTGGGTATTGTTTCTGGTCTTGCGCTCGGAATTGATTCACTTGCGCACGAAGCAGCACTACGCAATCACCTCTACACACTTGCAATCCCTGGAAGCGGAATACCCGACGATGTCCTCTATCCCGCGCGACATAGAGGACTTGCAAAGCGCATCCTTGAAGCTGGTGGTGGACTCCTCTCTGAGTTTGAAGTAACGTTTACTGCAACAAAGTGGTCATTTGCGCAACGTAACCGCATCATGGCTGGTATCGCGCACGCAACACTCGTTATTGAAGCAACCGAAAAGTCAGGCACACTCATAACTGCTCGCCTGACCGTCGACTACAACCGGGAACTACTGGTTGTACCGGGCAATATCTTTTCACAAAACACCGCAGGCCCGCACCAGTTCTTAAAGCTGGGCGCGACGCCAGTAACACACGCAAAGGATATTCTCTATACGCTGGGCATCGATCCGGATGCAGCACCTCAAAAAGCTTCTGCCTGTGCGCCGCACGCAGACAGGTCGCTTTTTGAGGCTGTTGAACACCTCTCCCCTGCCGAACAGGCAATACTTTCGACACTATCTGAACCGCAAGAAACCGACACGCTCATCCGTTGTAGCAAGCTCCCACCACACGAAGCAAACGCCGTATTAATGCAGATGGAAATAAAAGGGCTCATCGCATCAGAAAACAACCTCTACCGTAGACGTACATAGCAACTGCAATTATTCTGTTTCAAAGCACATTGCATCTTTTTGTAGGTAGCGACTGCAATTATTCTGTTTCAAAATACATTCAGCCGTTTTTTTGAGTGAATCTCTCTACTTTTTATTAGATAAATGCCAAATTAAAGACTTCTTATTATACCTGTTAACAGGTATAATAACGCATGACTAACATCTCAAAAAAGGCAACTGACTCTCCCGACTATGAGCTCGCCCACACACAACTTACAAACTTCATTGGACAACTGCAGAAAAAGACAGCGAGATATTTTGTAGATGAACTTCTTACCGAAGCGGAACGTATAATGCTTGTAAAGCGTTTTGCTGCTATTTTTATGTTTGATCGTTTCTACTCTCCCTATCGGGTGAGCCATACCTTAGGGATGAGTATTTCCACAACTCAACGCCTCTATAAACAATACGATGAAGGTAGGTATGACAATCTCTTGAGCTGTATGACTACAAAAACAAGGAATGAATTCCTGCAACTAGTCGAAGATTTAATTATGGCCCAGGTGAGCCCGCGCGCGACTCACAAAAAGGGCATAACGACTAGACCTGTTAACAGGTCTAGTCGTTACAGATTTTCACAGTTTCCTGCGCATACACTATTAGACAAGAACGTTATCCATTGACTTATATATGTATAGGTAGTATTTGTATAGGCACATAAGTTATAAAAATGGCAAAAAATACATTAGTTATTGTAGAGTCACCTGCAAAGGCAAAGACTATTGAAAAATATCTCGGCGCTGGTTATAAAGTAACCTCGTCTGTTGGTCATGTCCGTGACCTTCCAAAAAGCAACAAGGATGCAGTCGATATTGACGGTGGCTTTATTCCCCGCTACATCGTTTCTCCCGGTAAAGAAAAAGTTATCCGAGAACTGCAAGAACTTGCTGCAGATGCTAAAGAAGTCTTACTTGCATCCGACCCCGACCGTGAAGGAGAAGCGATTGCGTGGCATGTCGCCGAACTCATTAAGGGCGAGAACAAAAATCTGAAGCGCATTGTGTTTCACGAAATCACTGAAGGTGCGGTACAGGAAGCCATTAAACACCCACGAAAAATCGACACGCACTTAAAAGAAGCGCAGGAAGCACGACGTGTGCTTGATCGATTGGTAGGATACGATCTTTCTGGTCTCATTTGGAAAAAGGTACGCTATGGACTCTCTGCAGGCCGCGTACAGTCCCCTGCGTTGCGCATCCTTATGGAACGTGAACGAGAAATCCGTGCGTTTGTGCCTGAAGACTTCTTTGTGCTCACAGCACACACTAAAAAAGGCGCACTGAAAACCCCGTTTACCTGTACTAAAGAACCAAATGAAGAAAAGGAAGCACAACGTATTAAAAAAGTTGGTGAAAAATACGACTGGAAAGTTACTGCGGTGAAAGAGAGTGAAGCAAAGCGTTCACCAAAAGCACCATTTACCACCTCAACACTTCAGCAGGCGGCGTCGACTCGACTCGGCTTTTCTCCATCGCGCACCATGCAGGCAGCACAAAAACTGTATGAAGCAGGACACATCACCTACATGCGTACCGACTCAACCAACATGAGCCAAGTGGCACTAAAACAAATCCTCTCACTGGTTACTAAAGAGTATGGTAAGCAGTACGTACAACCTCGTACATTTAAAACAAAGAGTAAGTCTGCACAAGAAGCCCACGAAGCCGTACGTCCCACCAACTTCAAAAAAGAATCTGCGGGGACCACTGCCGATCAGAAAGAGCTCTACAAACTTATCTATGCACGGGCTATGGCCTCACAAATGGCTGACGCAAAAATGCAACGTACCAAAGTACTTGCCAATGTCGTCGACGCAAAAGAATCTATTCCTGACTTTAGTGTCAACGGCGCCCGTATTGTGTTTGATGGATGGCTCAAGGCTGATCCTGCAGCACGTGGTGAAGACACCGAAGTACCAAAACTTGCCGAGGGCGACACACTGAAAGTGTCTGAGGTAGAAATTGAAGCAAAGCAAACACAACCACCAAACCGTTACTCAGAAGCGGGACTCATCAAAGAACTTGAAAAACGTGGCATTGGCCGGCCATCCACCTATGCTTCTATCATGAAGACGATCATTGATCGTGGGTACGTAGAAAAAGATGGGCGAACCATGATGCCAACCGATACCGGTGATGTGGTTTCATCCTTCCTTGAAGAACACTTTGCAGAATATATTGACGATGATTTTACCTCAAAGATGGAAGATGAACTCGACGAGATCGCTGAAGGAAAACGAGAATATGAAAAAACACTTCGAGAATTCTACAAACCTTTCTGCAAGGCGGTTACTGCAAAGGAAGACATTCCAAAGCTCACCAACCTTGGACCAGGACCAAAAGAGTTCAAGTGCCCACTTTGTAAAAAAGATATGGTGATTAAGCTTGGTCGTGGCGGAAAATTCCTATCATGTAGTACCTTTCCGGACTGTGCGGGAGCGCGTTTGATTGATGGTACAGAACTCAAGCCCGAAGAGCCAATCGGTACACACCCCGAAACAGACGAACCCGTCTACGTGCTCACTGGACGTTTTGGACCGTATGTACAGATGGGAGAAACACCGGACAAGAAAGACAAGAAAGCACCGAAGCCAAAACGCGCCACACTCCCTCCTGGAGTTGAGATGGACGACGTGACACTTGAAGATGCAGTGAAATACCTCCTACTCCCTAGAGAACTTGGCAACCATCCCGACACCAAAGAGCCAGTTATTGCCAACACTGGGCAGTTTGGACCATACGTTGTGCATGCAGGTGATTACCGGTCACTGAAGGGCAAGGACAATCCGTACGACATCACTTTCCGTCGTGCGATGAAGATCTTACGAGAACCGAAGCCGGGACGACGTGGTGAAAAAATCGTAAAAGAACTTGGTGTCAACCCAGACACAAAAAAACTCGTCAACGTGTATGAGTCGAAGTCTGGACAGTATCTCCGTAAAGGCTTCAAACGTGTCATGCTTCCTGAAGGCACGAAGCTGGAGAAATTTGAGTTGCAAGACGCAATAAATCTTATGAAGATTAGCTAGAAAAAAGACCTTGGTAACCCAAGGTCTTTTTGTTAGAATCGCATGATAATCGCTTCGGCCTCAGCGACATGTTTGCAGCTGAGCATCTGATCCCAATTTTTACAAAATCCACCATACCGTGTCACTATTTGCCGCTCACAAAAAACGCAATGTTCTGACTCACCTCGTTCAGGTGACTCCTTTGGTGGCCACTGAGGAGTATCAGTTTCACCCCGTTTCTCAGCGTAGAAAAAAGATCCATCTGGCATTACAGTTTCCTCCCATTCAATCCGTATATAACATGTCACACTTTGATACTTTGGTCAAATCACAATAAAAACTTGCTGGAAGTAGACGAAGCGCGTAAAATGCGAAGACATGATTACTGCAAGCAAAATTATCGGAAACCTCAGTAGCCCCACAAACGCAGATCGCCGCCTTATTGAAAAAGCGTACGAATATTCCCAGAAGGCGCATGAGGGACACAAACGCTACTCTGGGGAACCCTATATGACCCATGTAGCTTCAGTTGCATATATGCTTGCGCAGATGGGAATGGGGCCCCGCACGATTGCAGCAGGACTTCTTCATGACACCATTGAGGACACCGATGTCAGCTCAGAGGATATCCGTAATGAATTTGGCGAAGAGGTGCTTTTTTTAGTTGAAGGTGTAACTAAGTTAAGTTCTGTTCGATATTACGGTTCTGACCGACACAATGAAAGTTTGCGAAAACTGTTTGTGGCAACCAGTCAAGACATACGTGTACTCATTGTGAAGCTTGTTGACCGTTTACATAACATGCAGACACTCGAGTATGTTCCTGAAGAGAAACAGTTACGCATAGCACGTGAGACACTGGAGATACACGTACCTGTTGCACACCGGCTTGGAATGGGGCGCATTCGCAAGGAGCTTGAAGACCTCGCATTCCCATACGTATACCCTGAAGAACATAAAAAGGTGTGCGACATGCTTGAACAGAGCACGAGCAAATCAAAGGATTTTCTAGAAAAGGAACGAAAAAATCTACAAAAGAAGCTAGCAGACTCTGGTTTAACAGATTTTCAAACTTCGTATCGCGTCAAAGGACTCTATAGTCTTTTTCACAAGCTCAAGCGTAAAGAATGGAATATTGACACAGTGTATGATCTGCTTGCGATGCGTATTGTCGTGCAGAGTGTTGAAGATTGTTATCGAGCCATGGGTATTGTACATAATCTATGGCGCCCGATGCCGCAACGTATGAAAGACTACATCAACCTCCCAAAGCCAAACGGCTACCAGTCGATCCACACTACTGTTATTACCGGTTCAGGCACCATCCTTGAAATACAGATCCGCACCGAAAAAATGCACCATGAAGCTGAGTACGGTGTCGCCTCACATATCATCTACAAAGAAGATTCCATTTCTGGCGCCGCAGGAGGAGGCTCTTGGTTTGCAAACCTGGTACCTACCCTCTTTCGTCCGTTTGCCTGGCGCTCTCAACAAGAACACATCAACAAAGAAGACCTGGACGATACAAAAGACGTACATCCTTCACAGAAAATTCCACACTGGATTCAGCAAATCGGCTCGATGTATACACACGAAAAAGCATCTGGGGAGGAATTTGTCGAAGACATGCGCAAGGACTTTTTTAGCAACCGCATCTTCGTTTTCACACCCAACGGTGACGTCGTGGATCTGCCGGTAGCAGCGACACCTATTGATTTTGCATACGCAATCCACTCAGAAGTCGGTAACCATATCGCTGCAGCGAAAGTAAACAATAAAATGGTGCAGCTGGATACCGAACTGCATAACGGTGACATTGTACAGATCGATACTAAGAAAAATGCCCATCCTACCCCCAAGTGGCTTCCGATTGCCAAAACATCACTTGCAAAGCGACGTATCCGCTCTGCCCTTTCTGAAAAAGATCAGACATAACGAAAAACACTGCAATGGTAGTTGCAGTGTTTTTCATTTTCTAGAGTGTGAAGTTTTTCATTGAGTAGAGATCCTCGTCATTGGCTTTCTCTTCGGGTATTTCTGGCTCTGACTCGGTTACCGTTGCAGTAGTTTCTGCTACTTCAGTCTCTGCATTCTCATATGGACTCACAAGATCCTCTTTACGTGCTGCATCAGTATGTTGCGCAACAAACGCAAACTCGTCGTCTTTTGCATAGTCATGCTGCGACGCTGACGAATCTACAGCTGGTTCTGCAGAAGGTGTATCCGGCTCTTCCGTAATACCTCCCTCTTCCTGTTGTGTTACCGGAACTGCTGATGCTTCTTCTATATCTGTTTGCAGAGATTCTTGCTGTTCTGGCTCTGGGACGGTTGGCGCAGCTTGTTCTTGTGCCATAAATGCAAACTCGTCATCTGTATCTGCCACTGGTTGTTCGGACACTCCTTCTGGGTCCGGCGAAACAGCAGTTGCTTCAGCTGAGACCTCTTCCACTACAGACTCCGCATGAGAAGTACCAAACGGAACATCTTCTTGCTGCGGAATACTATGGCGACCTTCATCAGCTGCTTGTGGCATTTCTGGTGAAGCAATTTCTTGTTCCTGTTCTGGCGCCACCATATCAAGTGGTACTGCCTGAGAAAGTTTTGCCGCAAGCGACGCCTCAGGAGAAAGTTCGTGGATCACCGTCGCTGACTCTCCTTCCTCTACTGCCTTCTGCGCATCCTCTTCCTGCTGCTTCATAATCGCAAGTAGTTTTTGCAAATCTTCGTCGGAGAAGTAGTCGATGGTCAGTTTGCCACCAAAGTCTGTTTTGGAAATCTGTACCCGTGTACCAAGTGTGTCAGTGAATTCTTTTTCAATCGCAATCAATTCTGCGTCAGTATTAGTCCATTTCTTCTTTCGTACCTTATCAGAAGCAATCTTCCGCGTAATACGCTCCACCTCACGCACCGAAAGCTTCTTTAGGAGAATCTCACGATACACCACATCTTGCTCTTCGGGGCGGTCTCGGAGCATCAACAACGTGCGTGCGTGTCCTTCGGAGATATCACCAAGCTTCAGTGAGTTAAGCATGCACTCAGGAAGGCCGAGTAGTCGAATACTGTTTGACACATACTCACGTGAGCGCCCCACCTTCTTGGCCACCTGTGCATGTGAAAGCTCAAACGTATCTGCAAGCTGACGAAACGCAAGTGCGCGATCAACTGCATTGAGATCCTCACGCTGCAGGTTTTCAATGATTGCCAACTCAAGCTTCTCTTGCTCAGTCTGTTCACCAGAACGAATAATCACTGGGACCTGTGCAAGGCCTGCGAGCTTAGATGCCCGCAACCGTCGCTCTCCTGCAATCAGTTCATACTCAGAACGAAATGCTCCATCTTCAGTCTGAATCTCTTGGCGGGTTACCGTCAACGGCTGCAAAATGCCGTACATGCGAATAGACTCCGCAAGCTCCTTAAGCTTCGACTCGTCAAACTCTCGTCGTGGTTGGAACGGATTCTCAACCACCTTTTCTACCTCTACCCAAAAAATTGAATCTCCTTGAAATGCCATACTATCTCTATATCAATACAAAAAACCGAGTATCACCTCCTGTTTTCTGTATTTTAACACAGAGCATCCCACTTCCCTGTTTATAACTTCAAAACACTGTGCCGCGGGAGGGAATCGAACCCTCACCCCCGAAAGAATGCGATTTTGAGTCGCACGCGTCTACCAATTCCGCCACCGCGGCACACTGGTTTCAAGTGACACAGAGTGTAACAAATTTTTCATTGCAGGCATAGACTTTGTTACGTAAAACTGTATGATGAAAATTGGAATCTTCACAGAAAGGAGACGGTCAAATGAGCTGGAACTTGCTTCATGCACGTAAAGCTGCTCACAGGAAACCTGCCACACCCAACGCAGAAGACAATGCAAAACTTCTACCCTCTGAGCGTTTCCAAGCAGCAATAGAAGCACGTCGCTTCCCGCGCTTTGCAACACAGGCTGCCTGTGATGCAATCTGCGCAAAAGGTGCAGTTGCAATAAGCGCACTGAAGGCAAAGTACGGAATATAAACATAAAAAACGGCACCTGATTAGGTGCCGTTTATTAATTGCATTCTTTGATTAGATCTTCCCGACCAGATCAACTCCCGGAATAAGGGTCTCCCCACCGTCGTCCCAACTTGCAGGACATACGTTTGCAGGGTTGTTGCTCACATACTTTGCAGCTTTGAATTTGCGCAACGTTTCCTTTCCTGAACGCCCTACTGCATCACAGTTGAGCTCAAGTGTCTTGATAATCCCATCGGGAGAAATGATGAACGTACCACGGTGTGTCACCCCCTCATCTTCAATCAATACCCCAAAGAGATCAGAAAGCACATGTGCTGGGTCTGCAGCCATTGGATACGTAATTTCAGCAATAGTTGGCGACGCATCATGCCACCCCTTATGCACCTCTACGGTATCTGTTGAAACAGATACGATTTCAGCACCCTCTTCCTTAAAGGTCTCATACAAAGAGGCCATCTCTCCGAGCTCTGTTGGACACACAAAGGTGAAGTCCTTCGGGTAAAATATAAGAATCACCCACTTTCCACGCAGCTCCCCAAAGCTCATCTTAGAAAAATCACCGTCTTTGAATACATCAAAATCTAAATCTTCAGGAACCTCGTCGTTCACGGTAAGTGGTGCGAATACTGGCTCAAATTCTAGTTCATCCATATGCTCTATAAAAACTATAGTCTTATAACGCAGGTATGATACCATGCGATCACTATGAGCAATAGTAAACCAAAAGTTCTGGTCATTGCAGGAGCTACCGCATCTGGCAAAACCTCCCTTTCTATACAACTCGCCAAAACATTCAGTGGTGAAATTATTTCAGCTGATTCACGACAGATATACAAAACACTCGATATCGGAACAGGGAAAGTGACACCAGAAGAGATGGGAGGAGTTCCACACCACATGATAGACATCATCAACCCGGAGGAAACATATACCGCCGCAGAATTCAAAACAGCAGGAGCACAAGTCATCACAGAAATCACAGCACGGGGCAACATGCCCATTATTGCGGGCGGCACTTTTTTCTATGTCGATACCCTCTTGGGGCGTATTACTTCGCCTGAGGTTGAGCCGAATCCAAAACTGCGAGCAACACTTGAACAACATACTACTGAAGAGCTATACAATGAACTGCGCAAGTGTGATCCACGCCGAGCAGAAGCTATGGACCCCCACAACAAACGGCGACTTATTCGTGCACTAGAAATTGTTTCAACACTTGGCTCGGTTCCTGCTATTCCTACCGATGAGCCGTATGAAGTGCTAACTATCGGCATTCAAAGAGAAAAAGAAGAGCTACGCGATCGATTTAGCGCACGAGCAAAACAATGGCTCGAGGTGGGCTTTATGGCTGAAATCTGCACATTGCTCAACTCTGGACTCAGTCAGAAGCGACTCCAGGAAATTGGTTTTGAATACACTCTTGGGGTTGCCCTCTATAACAACGAGATTACTCAGGAGGAGTTTCTACAAAAATTTATTGAGAAAAACTGGCAATATGCAAAGAAACAAATCATGTGGCTAAAGAAAGACAAAACAATCCAATGGTTTAAACCTGATGGCATAACAGATGTTACCAAAACAGTTTCAAAATTTTTATCTACGTAGATATATACATACGTATCTACGTAGATGCGCTATGCTTAAAATTTGTATTGATTTTAAGGAGTAAGTTGCGTACTATGTACGACACTTAGTTACGAGACTATTTCTAAAATAGTCCCTCGGACTATTTTAGGGCCTATAGTTTAGTGGTAGAATTCTGGTCTCCAAAACCAGCGGCCGTGGTTCGAGTCCACGTGGGCCCGCAGCAGCAAAAAGAAAACACCTGATACGGGAATATCAGGTGTTTTCTTTTTAGTATATGACCTGTGTTACATACGGCTCGGGCGGGAGCCGGAGCGCTGTGAACTTGTGAACCGCGAGGCGAGGTCGAGAGTACTTAGTAGAATCAGAGCGAAGCGAATGATTATGCTTAGTAACTCGTGACCGCAAAAGTAACTTACATCACTCAAGGCTTCGGCAGGAGACGGAAGCATGTTGCACGAAGCGAAGCGAGCACGACAGCTGAGTTGGGTCGAGAGTACCGTTAACTAGTCAACACCTTCGCAACACTTCCTCTGGAGTTTGGAAATTAATACCCATGTGTATTCGTTCAGTATCGTAGTACGACAAATAAGCTTTCAAAACTTTTCTAAAAGAAGTAATATTGTGAGTTGTTTGGTCTAAACACTCTTCCTGCAGCGTACGATTAAAGCGTTCAACATGAGCATTGTCATTTGGTTTCCGTACACGAGAGTGGCGATGCTTCGTACCCAGACGTTCGGTGAAGTGGGCACTAAACTCAGGACCATGGTCACTTTGCACGGTCTGAAATGTAAACGGCGCATGCTGTTTAGCATGATATAAAAACAAGAGGTGCAATTCGAGCACTGATATGTTCACTCGCCCAAGCATGTACCCAGCGAGAATGCAGGTCAATCAATGTGAATACATAGATCCGTTCTTTCTGATTTTTCATAAGATGAATCGTATCCACCTGCACTAAATCACCAGGACGTACCACCAATGGTCTTGGTTACGGTGGGTGGTATCGTTTCCAGGGTGAACGCTTCTTCAAGAGACCACGTCGATCTAAGGTTCTGCGTACTGTATTCAGGCTCACCGTCGTACCTTCATTGTCCCAACCGTTAGTTGAAACTATGCCCTTTAGGGCAAGACTTTAGTTGCTACCCACTTTCTGATAGTCTGTATTCTAATGAACAAACAGCGCCGTAATGGTCATACCACTACCAGAATGACCGCCCACATTGTCTGGGTCACTAAATACCGGTATCACGTACTAACTGGTGATATACAAAAACGTTGTCGGGAACTCATCATCCAAATCTGTGATGCTGAAGATATTCAAATATTAAAAGGGGTAGTGAGCAAAGACCATGTCCACATGCACATGGAATACCCGACACGATTAGCCATGAGCGATATCGTCAAGCGACTCAAGGGACGCACCTCACGTCGTCTGCAAGAAGAATTTCCCGAACTTAGCAAACGCTACTGGGGCAGACATTTCTGGGCAATTGGCTATGGTGCGTGGTCGACCGGAAATATTACCGATGAACTAGTGCAGGAGTACCTCGAACACCATCGTGACCCATCAAATACTGACACGAACAACATTATTCTTGAAACCTGACCTTGTGGACTTTTAGTCCATTGAGCAACCTATGCACTTTCAGTGCATAGTGGTTGAGTTTGCAATAGTTTATGAATCACTTCCGCACATCGACCATTCGTTTCAAACCGCAACGCCACGATACGATCAGCTATGCTTTCTGAGACTTGAGTCGGACTATGTCTCGGTCTTGATGAATATGTTGGTATTGGATGCAATCCAATTACCTGTGCCCGCTTCTTCCATTTTGAGATGGTTCCTGGTGATACGCCATATCGACGAGCAGCACAACGCACTCCGTGCTTTTGAGCGAAGAGCACAGCGTCTCTACGGACCTTTGGTTGTTTAGGATCATTTGTATAAGTCATACTGAAACAGTGTATTAATTGATACAGGTGTTTCCAAGGTGGTGGGTTATTACGATTTTCTTTACATCCGCAAAATATATGGTTAAATACGTTTCGGGAATGATCCCGAGTTCAAAAAACGAGGTAAGAAATGAGCCCTACAACTCACGAACAAGCAGACCGTCCCACTGTAAAAGCCTGGGTATCCAAACCCGGCAAAGCAGTCGATGTACAGAGTCTTGAAGACCTGCAGAAGACATTCGGAAACAGGCTGAATGTCTCCAACGGACAGTATGGCGAGACTATTATCGCTTGCCAACCACAAGACAAAGATCGTTTGGACACAATCATGTGTACTGGTGACATGTTCACAGAACAAACGATTTACGCAGACCTCTAATCTAAGAAGCACCGCTTCGCTCCGGCAACCTGAAAGGTTGCCGGTTTTTTCTTTACTTTTAGCATTTTCGTGGTAAGGTTCTTTTCAGATCAACAACTAGGGAGAGAAATATGAACATTCAACGCTCAGTTTTGGTAGCAACACCTGCATCAGCATCTTTTATTAAACTTGATGCACTACAGATGTTTCAGGCTTTCAATGATGAAATCGCCTTTAAGATTCGACGCGATTCAAACGACGCAATCGTTTTGTACACGATTCGCGAAGATAGACATGAGGCACTTGTAACAGCTGTTGCAGACGCTTTCCCAGGACGCTTTCGGACTCAGAAAGTGTCTGAAGAGCGATTAAACTAAATCAACACCACCAGCACGACTGTGCTGGTGGTTTTCTTTTTCACCCCCTAAACCACCGGCTTTAGCCGGTGTGTGCGTTTAAAGGTGAAAC
>CAJXAG010000029.1 GCA_913050645.1 uncultured bacterium
GTGGGGTGTGATTGGCATGTTTATTATGCTTTCTGCGTACTCTATTCTGAGTCTTGCTGCAGGTACATTTGGAATAGGTTTATTTAATGCAGATAGTATTGGTTGCGATGCAAGCAGTCCTGTAGCACAAACAACAGCCCCTACCATTGGCGGTATTGTTGGCAACTCAGGTTTAGACATAAGGACCCCAGATAGCCCTTTTGGCGGCGCGGTTGTTCCAGGACAAGACGATCCGCCTGTGATGCCACCACCGCCATTGCCACCTGCGTTGCCAGATACTATTGCCGTAGATACGTTGCCGGAGGTTGATACTTCACTGCCACCATGTCCACCGAGAGAGTCTCGTGTAGATGGCGAATGTACTACTATGTATCCCTTTGAAATACGCAACGATTCTCAGATAGAAGTGAGCTGTATTGGTGATCCAACGTGTATTGGCGCGATCGCTGCGTGTGAGAACCGTTACGGTGGCGTTATGAATACCGTCAATAATAGCGGAGGGTACGTGCTGTGCGACGATAGTAATTTCTCAACAGGCCCTGCAAACACGGTAACGTACTCGAACCCCCCTGAAGGTTTGTTTGAGTCACCTCCTGGAATTGCTGCGTATACACCAGGCATAAGCACCCCTCCGCAGATAGAAGCGTTTGAAGGGTGGACAGCTTTTTCGGGGACAAATACTTTTGTGTCGCCAGAGTTTGAAGATAACTTTGATACATATGTAGAACCGTACGTTCGAGAAGACAATGCTGACGAACAGGCAATCATAGATGAGTATGCTCAGTATGGTGTATCGCAGGTTCTCTTTATGGTGTCGCAGGTTGAGACGCAACAAGGTGGTACGATGTCGCAAGTGGAGGCTCGTTGTGAGGATCTCAACGGCGAGCTTACCCTTGAGTCAGGACCATCTCGTGTGACGAGTGTGAGTACGTACGCGTGTCTCCAGTAGTCTTGTTCATTTTATATAAGCAGTGTATTCTTTTTGCACTATGACCAAACGAGACTTACGACCACGCGCAGTCCGCAAGCGCGAAGTTGAAAATGATGGTATTAAGCGTGTCACGTTTTCTTTTTATAAGTACGTAAAGATCGCTGACCCAAAAGCACTTCAAGAAGAGCTTCTCGAACGCTGGGGAGCGCTGGGGTGCTTTGGACGTATCTATATTGCAAAAGAGGGGATTAATGCACAGATGAACTGTCCGAAGAAGCACTGGGATCAGTTTGATGCATACATGAAAAACAAACCTGAGTTCTCCGATATTCCGTACAAGATTGCGGTTGAAGAAGGTGATGAGGTTTCTTTCTATAAGCTGACAATTAAAGTAAAAGACAAGATTGTTGCTGATGGGCTTGATGATGATTCGTTTGATGTGACCAACACGGGTGAGTACCTTACCGCAAAGGAGATGAATGAATACATCGAAGACCCTGAGGCTGTGGTGGTAGACATGCGCAACATCTATGAAGCTGAAGTAGGTCACTTTGAGAACGCTATTTGCCCTGACGTTGATACTTTCCGTGAAGAGCTTGCAAAGACACCACAGACACTGCGGATTCATAAAAACAAAAAGATGGCGATCTACTGTACCGGAGGTATTCGTTGTGAGAAGGCAAGTGCATGGCTGAAGCATAACGGCTTTGAGAACGTGAAGCATCTGAAGGGTGGCATTATAGACTACAAACACCAAGTAGAGCGAGAGGGCCTAGAGAACAAGTTTAAGGGAAAGAACTTTGTGTTTGATGAGCGTTTAGGAGAACGTATTGGCGAAGAGGTTATTTCATACTGTCACCTCTGCTCAAAGAACAAGTCTGATACACACCATCACTGCAAAAATAAAGCATGTCATGTTTTATTCCTTGGATGTGATGACTGTATGAAAAAGAAGCGAGGATACTGCTCATACAAGTGTATGACCTTTGATCGGTTGCCAGAGAAAGTGCAAAAAATGCTCACACGCAACAATTACAAAAATAAGCCAGAGCAGTTTAAGAAACACCGGCTGAAATCGAAATTTAAAATTGGCGTATAGTCGGACACATGGTACCTCGCGCAGATGGGAGCTACACTCCTGCTCCCGATACTGATGTTGCTTTTTTGCTTGCACAAAAAAGCAATGATGCTATACTCTAAGTATTAAGGCCTTCGGGCTCCGAGAAAACCGGCTTCGTGCCGGTTTTTGATTTTCTAAAATCTTTCTCCTTTGAAGAATTGAGCAAATGTATCTTGCAAATCTTTAAATTCTACTTCTTTGACTACCTCAATCTTTCTAATCAGCCGTTTTGTGCTAAATACTCTAAGTTGAGATAAACACACATTTCCTGTAGATTCACCATAGTGAACTAAACGATAAAATGGCCCAGACTTTTCTTTGCTTGTCAGTGGTAAACCATAAAACTGCTCGCGACCCACTTTCCGGAATATTAGCACTGGTCTTTCAAACAATTCGTTCTTTCCGTCAATTTCAGCGCCAACATTTACTCCGACTGAAATCCACCATACTTCACGTTCTTTGACGTACAACGAATTTTGGATTTCGTGAGCATCTATCTTCTGTTTTTGTTTGTTCCAGTCGTCAAAGTGTTTGGTATACTTCTTATCCATTTGGTGATTATAGCAAAAACAAAAAAAATTGTGCTAACCTTACCTTACGGAACAAGAAAATTTTAATCAAGATGAGTTTGCAGTTGAACAGAAAAGTTCAATGCACCAAGTAACTCCTTTATCAAAATATTTAGCATTAGCACTTTTTATAATTTTACCGTTTATAGGCGGGTATATTGGATATACATTTGCACCAGAAAAAGTAGTGGAAGTCGAGAAAGTAGTCTTCAAAGAAAGTACGGACGAGCCTGATAGCTCAAACCAGATTGACAATTCTGTAACGCCAGAAGAATCAAGTGTGCGAGGTTATACAAATGAAGAATATGGTTTTTCGTTTAGTTATCCTTTAGGGTGGAGAAAATCTGACAAGCTAGATTACGGCTTAGGATATACACCCATTGTGAGTGTTTACAACACTGCCAATCCAGCCGTTCCTAATTCTGATTCAGGTGGCGATTCAGTATCAGTTTCGCTATTAGATGATAGTGCGCAAGCCGGAGGGTATCGTCACGAGTGCTTTGAACTTACCTCGAATGCTACTTCGCCCATAATAGGAATGTTTGGTTGGAATGAACATGATGGAATGGGTGACGCAAGGCAGCTTTGTATGCGGATTGAAGACAAAGTATTCAGTTTTTTCTTGCGGTCAGATAACATTTTAGCAACAGATGGCCTTCAATCAGAAATGGATTCGATTGTTGATACACTCAAGATAACGAAATAAGTTTTAGCTTACTGACTCCATAATTAGGTGGTTGCTTAATTGTCATAGCGAACCCGCAAAATCAAAATGGTCTTTGCTTCTTTCCCTTTTCTTGCCCCGCATTTTCTGCTTAAAGAGCAAAAGTCCATTTTGTTTTTGCGGCCAGCGTTAGAGTTTGGATTGGAAATAAGTTCGAGCTTGGTACAATAAACACACCAGAATAGAACAAAGCGGCCTTTGGCCGCTTTGTTCTATTCTTGTGCCCAGGGCGGGACTTGAACCCGCACGGGTTTCCCCACGGCAGTTTAAGTGCCGCGTGTCTACCAATTCCACCACCTGGGCATGGCCGATATCATAGCATACATGCTTGGTTTGGTAAGCATAAAATGATAAAGTACTTGTCACGTCCAGGTGGCGAAGTGGTTAACGCTTCGGTTTGCAAAACCGACATGCGCGGGTTCGACTCCCGCCCTGGACTCAAAATAAAACATCACCCTTGCGGTGATTGTTTTTCTTTTGTGGCGGGATCGAAAAGGTTAATCAGATATTTCTGGAGCCTGCGAACAGAAATATCGATAACCTGTACTGAAGCTGTAAGCTTCGAATCCCACCCAGGACTCAAAATAAAGAACTCTAAAGTGAATACTTGAAGCTATTGAGTGTATTCGCTCAAGGGAGGGAAATATCAAAAGGATACACTCGCCTGCAAGACGAGAATTTCACAGATTAAGGAATTTGAAAAAGTGAAACACTCACAAGTATTCAAACTTTAAAAATACCCTTGTATTCTTTTGACTTTTCTTGTAAACTCTTGCCTACACAAAGAGAAATCACCTTGAGTGTACCCGCCTATAGCTCAGTTGGTAGAGCAGAGGACTCTTAATCCTTGTGTCCCAGGTTCAAGTCCTGGTGGGCGGACAAAGGTAAGAACACTTGAGTGTTCTTAACACATGAACTGCTTCATGTGTGTACCTTTGGCCGAGACGGAGCAATGTTGCTTTAGCAACAAGCGAGTCGGGGCCGCGAGTACTTAGTAGAATCAGAGCGAAGCGAATGATTATACTTAGTAACTTGTGGCGACATGGTCATAAAATATGCGGGTGTGGCGGAATTGGTAGACGCGCTAGTTTTAGGCACTAGTGAGGCAACTCGTGGAGGTTCAAGTCCTCTCGCCCGCACAAATGGAAAGCCGGCCCTGTGCCGGTTTTCTATTTGACAAAATCAAATACTATTGCAATATTCTTATTTTTATTGTATGTTTGTTCACAGAAACAAGGTACAGGAGAATGAAATGCCCAGAATGTTAGTTGTAAAGCCGTCAGAGGTAAAGCAAGTTTTTACCGGAAGCGTTGAGACAGAAGAGGCGATTCGTGCCATTATCGGTCTCTTGGCTGAAAAAGGTGATTGCTGGGACGTTACGATCGCCGGACGTGCGATGCGTAAGATTATTACCAACGAGCACTACATCAAGGTGCTGCATACTGGTCGTGTCGGTCCTGGTGAACGCTATAAAGGCTCGAAGGCGGATGATGATACCGGTGGATACTTGGAAAAGTCTGGAAGTGGCTACAAGGTCACCAAAAAACTCATTGCTTCATGCTGGTAAGCGGTCAGTACAAAACAAAAAGCGCCCAAGGTATGGGCGTTTTTTCTATTCCTCATCAAACGTCGTTTCTGTTCCAGTCTCGGTAACCAGACGGTCAATGTTCTGCCGATGTCGTTCTCCGTAGTCCACCATGAAGTCTAGGTGGGGAATTTGCTTAATGCGCATATGTTTCATGACATAACGCCGCATGTCGCCGCCTGAGCGCTTTAGGAAGGCAAGCGCGTCATCCTGTCGGTCTTCCGGGATGGTGGTGAAGAATACTGTTGCGTTTTTATAGTCCTTAGAAACATCCGCACGGGTAATAGTAATAAGCGGGTTTGGATTCGCTTCTTGCTGTACATACTTTGCAGCAAGCTCTGCAAGGAGTATTGCAACTTTGGTTTGTCGATCTTCCATAATAAATATATTGGTCTACTACAGGGGACATCCGATGTCCCCTGTAATGGGTTATGGTTAAGTGATTACCGTGTCGAACCCTTCAATGTAGTCTCCCGGTGCCAGTTCAGTCTTTGAATCAATCTGCATACCGAATTCACCTTCTTTTACCTCCTGTACATCGTTTTTCATACTTTGGAGGTTGGTGATTTTTCCGCGCCCTACTTCAATATCTCGTCGAAGAATCTTTACCACTTGTCCGGCCTTCAATGTCCCCTCATCAAGTCGTCCACCGAGTACGTGGATGTTCTTTTGTGTACTGAAGTATACGAGGATCTTTGCGCGTCCAGTCATGATTTCTTCTTCCTTCTTTGGGGTTCGGTTCTTCAAAGCGGTTTCAAGCCATTCTGATAGTTCATAGATGATGCTAAAGGTGTCTATTTCCACGCCAAGTCGCTCTGCAAGTTCGGTAGCCGCTCGCTCAACTTTTACATTGAATCCTACAATGATTGCGTCTTCAGTGGCGCTCACATTCTGCACGTCGGTTACAGTGACGTCACCAACATTTGATTCGATTACACGCACTGCAATACGGTCTGACTCAAACTTCTCAAGTTCATGCTTGATAGCGTCGATGGTTCCCAGTACGTCAGCTTTGATCAGCAGGGGAACAACAGGGAGGTTTGTTTTTTCAAATTTGTTCCCCGTTTCGCCGGTTTGATTCCCTTCAACCATTTTTTCAGCTTCTTTCTTTGTTGCAACGGTAACAAAATCACTTCCTACGTCAGGAATCTCATTAAACCCGACAATCCCCACAGGGGTAGAAAGCCCTGCTTCTTTGACTGCTTTCCCAGTGAAATCCTCCATGATACGTACCGGAGCGTACGAACTTCCAGAAACAACAAATGATCCACTCTTGAGTGTTCCGTTCTTCACGATAAGTGTTGCGGTGGTACCGCGTTTTTCATCCATGTATCCTTCAATAATGGTTCCTGCTGCAGGTGCATTTGTGTCACCCTCGAGCTCAGAAAGATCTGCGGCAAGCACCACAAGGTCAAGAAGATCATCAACTCCTTCGCCAGACTTTGCAGAGATACCCGCCCATGGAATATCTCCACCCATGCCCTCGATATAGATTTCATGTTCAATAAGGCTTGATTGTGTCTTTGGAATATCTGCAGCTGGCTTGTCGATTTTGTTGATTGCAACAATATATGGAATATCAGCAGCTTTGATACTCTCCAGTGCTTCAAGTGTCTGTGGCTTTACGCCGTCTTCAGCAGAAACGATGAGGATAGCAACGTCAGCAACGTCAGCACCGCGAAGACGCATTTCCTGGAATGCAGCATGGCCAGGAGTATCGAGAAAGGTGATTTTTTCTTCGGCACCTTCTTTTGTTTTGTGATCTACCACGTATGCGGAAAGATGCTGGGTGATACCACCAGCTTCACCGTCTACGACGTTGGAGCTTCGGATATGGTCAAGAAGCGTCGACTTTCCGTGGTCGATGTGTCCCATGATGACCACAACTGGTGGTCGCTTTATTACATTTGGTGCTGCTGCTTTTTTCTTTGCCATATTACGTGTGATCTTTAAAGGTGAGTAACGAAAAACGCTGTTAATTAGCGCTCTATTGCCGGACACTGTACCATATAACATATGTATTGGCTATAAGCCAAAGAGTGTGGCATTATGACCGTATACGTCCTGCAAGAAATTACAAAAGTTCAGTTTCTCGTGACGGAATAATTTTAAGATGTGGTCGAATACAATAATCATGTTTAATTTTGATAATGAAAGTATCAACTTTCAATTTTTAACGGGATGAAATTTCTGAGACCAAAGAAAAAACGCATTTATCTCGACTATGCAGCAACAACTCCGGTACGGCAGCGGGTTATTGACGCAATGCGCCCTTTTTTGCGTCGACAGTTTGCTAACCCAAGTGCAATCCACAAGGAGGGAGTCCGTGCGCGCGATGCAGTACAGGACGCACGTGAAAGCGTAGGAAGGTTGCTCAAAGCACGTCCTGAGCACGTGTATTTCACCGGAAGTGGTACGGAGAGTAATAACATTGCAATTCTTGGTACGATCGAAGCTCGGAGAAAACAAGGGGTTGCGTATTCGGACATGGAAGTTATTTCAACACCACTTGAGCATCCTTCGGTAAGCAAAACCCTTGAACATCTGCAGTCACTTGGCGTGACGGTACATTTTCTTGAAGTGTCTTCAGAAGGACTGGTGGTCATTGAGTCACTGGAGCAACTCCTTTCACCGAAGACGGCCTTGGTGACCTTTGCGTATGTAAATAGTGAGATTGGAGTGGTGCAGGAGGTAGGGAAGATTGCACGTACCGTGAAGGCTCACGAGAAACGTCATGACGTACGTACGTACGTGCATACTGACGCCGCACAGGCTCCGTTGTGGCTCTCTTGTGAGCTTGATCGGCTGATGGTCGATATGCTTTCGCTTGATGCAGGGAAGTGCTACGGGCCAAAAGGGGTTGGAGTGCTGGTGTCGCGGCACGGCGTGAGGCTCTCGCCAGTTGTGTATGGCGGTCCACAAGAGGGTGGGTTGCGTCCTGCTACCGAAAATGTTGCGGGAATAGTTGGTGCAGCTGAAGCGCTGCGAGTTGCGCAAGTACATCGCGAAGCGCGGGTCCAAAAAACAACTGAGTTACGAAACTTCACCATTGATGCACTTTTAAAGATAGAGGGAGTGGTACTTAACGGATCGCGAGAACATCGCGTTGCGAACAATGTAAATATCTCTATTGCTGGTATCGACTCGGAGTTTGCAGTAGTGGTGCTCGACGAAAAAGGAATTGCCTGCTCAACGAAGTCTGCATGTTCTGGTGCAGGTGGAGGTGGCAGTAGTGTTGTCATGGCTATTTCTAAAGATGAAGCACGCGCAAACTCGTCGATTCGCTTTACCTTCGGGGAAGAAACGACACATACAGAAATAAGAAGAGCGGTTGCAGCGCTGCAGCAACATGTTCAAAAGATTCAGAAATTTGACTTTTAGCATTATTTATGGTTCTATTATCTCTAGAAAGGAGACGACACCATGAAGAAGAATATGGTAGTGAAGTTGCCAGTAGCAGGCGAAGCGCATCTGAGACTGTCGATCCGACATTATGAAGCATATTTGGAGTGTATGCAGATACATCCAGAAATGCCAAAGAAGACAAAGAAGAAGCTGCGTAGGGCACTGAAAAGTCTAGATAGTAGTATGCGTATGCTACTGGATGATGAGTTCATGGTTCCCAAAGCAAAATAAGAACATTCTATTTTGAGCTATGCTCAACTCCGGTCTATGGCCGGTTTTTTTAATGCTTGACTACTAGGCATCTTTCGCTATGGTGCTCTCATAACCAACAATCCAAGAAGAAAAGGAGAAAGAAATTGGAAAAACTTGGTATCGACGTCGGAGGTGTGATCATTGCTGCAAGCAATGATGGGTCCGACACTTCGTTCTTTGAAGAAAACTATCTACTCTCAACACCTGTTGAAGGTATGTATGACGCGATTGCACAATTGGTCTCTGACCGATTTGGTGAAAACACGTACATTATCTCGAAGTGTGGTGCCCGCGTTGAAAAACGCACTAGAGAGTGGTTGCAATACAACGATTTCTACAATCGTACCGGTATGCATCCAGATCACGTTCGCTTCACGCGTACACGGGAAGGAAAAGCGCCGATTTGCGACGAACTTGGCATTACTCACTTTGTAGATGATCGTCTGGACGTCCTGCGTCATATGACGAATGTACAACATCAGTTTCTGTTTCAAGGTCACGCCCGGGAGATGGAAAGATACAAGCATCTGCTTCGTACGGTACACCATGTACACACATGGCAGGAGATTGTTGAGGTGTTGCTGTAAAGTCACTGCAGGGCTACTGCTGTGGCTTTTTTATATTCTTGACCAACGCCCAAATAAATTGCAATATAGGTAGAGTACATACGTATATCCCGATGACAGATTGACGGTTTTTTGCACGAATTTTCTGAGAAAACTACGTATCTACATAATTAACTTGAACTAATTTCTATGCCTAATTTTCATAACTTTACCTCACGCGCAAAGGAAGCGATTCGCAAAGCCCATGAGCTTGCTATTGAACGTGGACAGAACCATGTGAGTCCAGTGCATCTTCTCACGGCTCTTACCATGCAAGACGAAAGTGCGGTTATTTCTATTCTCGATCAGCTCGATATCGATATCATTGAGATGACAGATATGCTTCTCGAGTCACTTGAAGAGCCTGACATGACATCGAATGTATCGCAGTCGTATCAACTGTACCTTACACCAGAGCTTGCAAAAGCACTTGAGAAGTCTGCAAACATTGCTGAACAACTTGGTGACTCATATGTGGGTGTTGAACATCTTTTCATGGCAGCTTTGGAGTATCCAGGGCCAGCTATTGAAGTACTGCAGCGACTGAGTCTCCAGAACGACCAAGTAGGAAAGGCGGTACAAGACATCCGTGACAACAACATCACTGACGCACAGCAACCGAAGAAGTTTCGGGCACTTTCCAAGTACACACGAAACCTCACGAAAATGGCACAAGACAATAAGCTCGACCCTGTCATTGGGCGCGATGTGGAAGTGCAGCGGGTGATTCAGATTCTCTCACGCCGTACTAAGAACAATCCTGTGCTTATTGGGGAGGCTGGTGTAGGAAAGACCGCAATCGCAGAAGGACTTGCGCAGATGATTTCAGTAGGGAATGTGCCGGAGTCAATGAAAGAAAAGGAGATCCTTACCCTCGACCTTGGTTTGCTTGTGGCAGGAACGAAGTTTCGTGGTGAGTTTGAGGAACGTTTGAAGGCAGTTATGAAGGAAGTGGAGACAGCACAGGGGAGTGTTATTCTCTTTATCGACGAGCTTCATACGATTGTGGGCGCAGGTGCGTCTGAGGGTTCTATGGATGCTTCAAACATGCTCAAGCCAGCACTTGCGCGTGGTGAGGTGCGGATCATTGGTGCGACGACGCTTAAGGAGTATCAGAAGCATATTGAAAAAGATCCTGCACTGACGCGACGGTTTCAGCCGGTGCATGTACACGAACCATCACAAGAAGACGCGATCGCAATCCTTCGTGGTATTGCAGAGAAGTATGAACTCTTTCACGGGGTGCGTATTACCGATGATGCGATTGTGTCGGCGGTCAATTTCTCAAGTCGCTACATTACCGACCGATTTTTGCCAGACAAGGCAGTGGACCTGATCGACGAAGCTGCTTCAGCATTGCGTATTTCACTTGAAAATAAGCCTGAGGAGCTTGTGTTGGCTGATCGTGATGTTCGACGTTTAGAGATTGAAAAAGAAGCACTTAAAAAGGATGAGGAGACCTCAGAGACCGCAGAGAAGCGAAAGCTCCGCACACGGCTGCGAGAGATTGATAAAGAGATTGGTGAGCTTCGCGAGAAAACCGCTGCACTTGAAACAAAATGGAATAATGAAAAAGAGGCCCTCGATGCTATAGGTGTCTTGAAGAAGGAACTCGAAGAACTGCGTATTGAGGCAGAAAACGCCGAAGCAATGGCAGATCTTACACGTGCTGCAGAGATTCGTTACGATTCAATCCCTGCAGTCGAGAAAGACCTTGAAGAGAAAATGAAACGCCTGAAGAAGCTCCAACGCTCACGTCGCCTTCTGAAAGAGGAAATTACTGAAGAAGATATTGCTTCAGTGGTATCTCGATGGACTGGGATTCCGGTCGCACGCATGATGGAAGAAGAGGTTAAGAAACTTGCACGTATGGAAGAGGAGCTTACAGAGCGTGTAGTAGGGCAAGATCATGCGGTGCAGCTTGTTGCAGACGCAGTGAAGCGTTCGCGTGCAGGTATTGCTGATCCAAATCGGCCAATCGGTTCATTCCTGTTCTTGGGACCAACAGGGGTAGGCAAGACAGAGCTCTCAAAGGTTCTTGCTGACTTTATGTTTGACGATAAGGATGCACTACTACGTATCGATATGTCTGAGTTTATGGAAAAACACTCAGTTTCGAAGATTATTGGCTCTCCTCCGGGGTACGTTGGACATGATGAAGGTGGTTCGATCACCGAAAAGGTGCGCCATCGTCCATATTCAGTAATTTTGCTTGATGAGGTAGAAAAGGCACATCCTGAAGTATTCAACGTGCTCTTGCAGGTGCTTGACTCAGGACATCTGACAGATGCAAAAGGTCGCAAGGTAAATTTCAAGAATACCGTTATCATCATGACGTCGAACATTGGTGCTGAGCATATCGATCGCATGTCGAACTTTGGCTTCTCTGGTGATCGTGACGATGCGTCACAGTACGTACAAGCAAAAGACAAAGTGATGGATAGTCTAAAGAATTACTTCAGACCAGAGTTTCTTAATCGCCTTGATGAGATCATTGTCTTTGACATTCTCGGACAGTCAACGATTCGTTCTATTGTGGAGATGCAGGTATCTGAAGTACAAGAACGACTTGCTGAAAAAGATATTAAATTGACACTTACCAAAGATGTATATGACTACCTTGCGCAAGAAGGGTACGACCCTCGGTTTGGTGCACGGCCGCTCAAGCGCGTAATCCAGAGTAAGATTCTCACTCCTGTTGCTTCACAGATGGTAGGACAGGGCATGTTGCAGGGTGGTACTGTGAAAGTCACCATGAAAAAAGGAGAGAAAGAGCTTTCATTTGAGGTACAGAAAAAGGGAGCGAAAAAGAAATCTGCTAAGAAAGCAAAAACGAAAGTCGTCACTTCCGTGTAAGTTATATTTTGCACCAAAAAAGACCCTTTCAAGGGTCTTTTTTGGTGCAAAGGTGTCGCGATTTTGTATTGCAAAGAGTAACAGTACAAATGCAGGGAAGATAAACAGTTCAGCAAGTGGGTGTAAAAAGGCAAGTGTAAAAAAAATGCTCGAGAGCAACCACAGTGTTGTTTTTTTGTTCATGACGGTATTGTACCGCATTGCGCTCGGGCAAAAAGAAAACCGGCCCTCTGGGCCGGTTTGTTTTCAGTTTGGTACAAAGTTTTGTATCAGATTTGCCAAGTCAACACCTGAACGGCTGCCTAGGTTGATAAACGAGCATCCACCTGCTGTTTCCCGTACTGTCACCGAAAAATATGTTCGATTTGCTGCGGTAGCTCCACGGGGGTAGTACGCATCCAGTTCATAAACATATCTACGTGGCCGTTGGTCTCGGTACAGAGGGTCAATACTTCGGCCGAATCCGCGCAGGAAAACGATGGTGTCTGCACCGATTGTTAAAAGTTCCGATACTCGCTCATCCGTTACTTCTGCCTGTGCGCGCTCTATAATACTCTCCTGAGTTGCTTCAGACAAGTTAACCCACTGAACACTTTCACGTGCGGCTGCAATGCGAGCCAAAGATTCAGTATCAAAAACACTGAATATTGCACGACGCGGATTGGTCTGTTGCTGAATCCAGTCGACTGTCTGCAGTATGCAGCCTCGAAGGTATTGAGCCGGGTCGGCCTGTGCAGGAGGGATCAGCGCTCCAAAGAACAGTGCTGCGAATGAGATGACTTTGAAAAAGAACATGAAAACCTCCTTAGTTTGTTTGCTGTCTAAAACCTATCCTACAAAGAGGGATAGATTGGTCAATAGGGGTTGTATGGATAATAAGGTTTTTTGAAGTGTGTCAACGATTGTGTAAGCACCTAAACCAGCCATTAGGTACTTTTGGCTGTAGTTATAAAACGTGACATTCTATGACTGTGATGCCAAGGAGTTCCAAAACATAGGGTTTCGGTACAAAAACCATGGGCGGCACTTCGTGCCGCCCATGATCAGCGTGGTCGTAGACCACTTCGTTGTGTTTTGGTGTCCTTATTCAACACTGCTCGAACCGCCTTCATGAAATAACCATGCCGCGCGG